>CAVIRL010000150.1:0-6309 GCA_963645005.1 Prevotella sp. P5-108 | reverse complement strand
GAGCAATGGCTTTTGGATTATCCGGATCAGATCGAGCTGGTCATCAGCAACAATGACGATATGGCTCTGGGGGCGATTGACGCAATTGAACGCGCCGGACTGAACCGCATCAGTGTCGTAGGCATCGACGGGACGACCCAGGGGCAGGATGCCGTCCGCAGCGGCAGGATGCTGGGAACGGTATCCTCCGATAAGAGCGGGTATGCCGACGCCATCTTTACGATCGCGGCTTCTGCCGGACTGGGTGAACCAATTCCTCCGGAAATTGAGATGAATGACGGGAAATATTACTGGAGCCGGCAAAATAATGTCGTAAAAGAGAAAATAAATCCATGAAAAATTGTATAATCGAAAAAAATCAATAATCCAGCAAAGAAAATCCTATGGAAAAATGCACAATCCGCCGATATAATGAACTTGTCAGATGGAGAAAGTAGACAAAAAACTGCAAACATTGACAATTTCAATTAAGGGAGGATTTACATCATGAGATTAACCAAGAAAGCAACCGCTATGGCAATGGCATCCTGCATGATCCTGTCCATGACAGCATGCGGAGGCAGCAAACCGGCAGAGACCACCGCTGCAGCAACTGAGGCAGCTACAGAAGCAGCTACCGAGGCAGCAAAAGAGGCAGAAACCACCGCAGCGGAGGTAAAAGAGGCAGCAGGCGGCGACTACGCAGACAAGAAAGTCGGCATTTCCATTTATAAATTTGATGATAACTTCATGACCCTGTACCGTACCGAGCTGGAGAGATACCTGGTAGAGGAGCTTGGATTCAAGAAAGAGAACATCACCGTTCAGGATGGTAAGGGCGATCAGGCAGAGCAGACCAACCAGATCCAGAACTTCATCGCTTCCGGCGTTGACGTTATGATCTTAAACCTGGTTCAGTCTTCCTCCGCACCGCAGGTAACCGATATGTGTAAAGATGCCGGCATCCCGGTTGTTTACATCAACCGTGAGCCGGATTCCGCAGAGGAAGAGAGATGGACTTCTGACGGTATCAACGCAACCTACGTTGGTGCAGACGCAAGACAGTCTGGTACCTATCAGGGCGAAGAAATCCTTGAGACCGAGACCAAGGGCGATATCAACGGCGATGGCAAAGTAAGCTACATCATGGTTCAGGGTGATCCGGAGAACGTAGATGCTCAGTACAGAACCGAGTACTCCATCAAGGCTCTGACCGACGCTGGTGTAGAAGTGGAAGAGCTTCTGCTTCAGAGAGGCGACTGGGATCAGGCAAAGGGCCAGCAGATCGTTCAGGATGCTTTAACCCAGTTCGGCGACAAGATCGAGGTTGTTTTCTGTAACAACGACGCAATGGCACTTGGTGCTCTGCAGGCGATCGAAGCAGCAGGCAGAACCGTAAACAAAGACATCTATCTGGTAGGCGTTGACGCTCTGACCGAGGCTGTTCAGAACATCACCGAGGACAAGATGACCGGTACCGTATTCAACGACTACATCGGACAGGCTAAGACCGCAGCAGATATGGCAGTGAAGTACCTGGATGGCGAGTCTGTAGATCCGGTTAACATGGTTGACTACGTTAAGGTTACCCCGGACAACGCAGCAGACATTCTTGACATCATCAAATAGTCAGACTCTGGCCTGTAATTAACAGTGATTCATCTTTCGGGTGTGTCGTCTGACACACCCGATTTTTAAAGAAACCGGCATTTTATCTGGCAGCCGGTCCGAAACCAGAAAGGAGAGAATGGGATGGCAGAGTACAGGTTGGAAATGAGGGGGATCTCCAAAAGATTCCCGGGTGTAAAAGCCCTCGACGGCGTCAGCTTAAGAGTCCGTCCCGGTACCGTCCATGCATTAATGGGAGAGAACGGCGCCGGTAAATCCACCTTAATGAAATGTTTGTTTGGCATCTACAAGATGGACGAAGGCGAGATCTATCTGGACGGAGAAAAGCTTACGATCCTGAATCCGGATGATGCCTTACATAAAGGACTGGCAATGGTTCATCAGGAGCTGCAGCCGATCCCGGAGCGGACGATCGCGGAAAACATGTATCTTGGCCGTTATCCGCTCAAAAGCTTTGGTCCGTTAAAGATCGTTGACCACAAGACCATGAATGAGGAAGCAGCCAAATGGCTGGAAAATGTAAAAATGCCTTACGATCCAAAGGCAAAACTGGGTGCTCTTTCCATTGCACAGATGCAGTCGGTAGAGATCGCCAAAGCAGTATCCATGAGTGCGAAAGTCGTGATCCTCGACGAGCCGACCTCTTCCCTTACCGACAACGAGGTAGAGGCACTGTTCCGCATCGTTCGGGATCTTAGATCCAGAGGCGTATCCATGATCTATATCTCCCACAAGATGGCCGAGATCCGTGAGATCGCCGATGATATCACCATCATGCGTGATGGTACCTATGTGGGAACCTGGGAGGTCAAGGACATCAGCGATGATGAGATCGTCCGCCAGATGGTAGGACGCGAGCTGACCAATGTATATCCTCCGAAAGAAAATACAATTCAGGATGATGTGGTCCTGGAGGTCAGAGATCTCTGCAGCATCCATGAACGTTCCTTCCAGCATGTCAGCTTCCGGTTAAAGAAGGGCGAGATCCTTGGCTTTGGCGGCCTGGTAGGTGCCCAGAGAACCGAGTTGATGGAAGCCATCTTCGGCATGCGCCATATAAAAAGCGGTGAAGTGCTGGTACACGGGAAACCGATCCGTATCACCCGGCCGCGGGATGCGATCAAAGACGGCATCGGCATGATCACCGAGAGCCGACGCGGAACCGGCATTCTCGGCTGCCTTTCCATTGCAGACAACGTATCCATTTCCTCCCTGAACAACTACTTAAAGATCGGCCCGATGCTGGACACCGGAAAGATCGAAGCGCTTGTGAAGGACAATGTAGCAAAGCTGAGTATCAAGACACCAAGCAGCAAAACACAGATCAAGACTCTGTCCGGCGGCAACCAGCAGAAGGTGATCATTGCCAGATGGCTGGCCAACAACCCGGATGTGCTGATCATGGACGAGCCTACAAGAGGTATCGATGTCGGCGCGAAGTACGAGATCTACCAGATTATGATCGAGCTGACCAGACAGGGCAAATCCATCATCATGATTTCCTCTGAGATGCCGGAGCTGATCGGCGTCTCGCACCGGATCCTGGTTATGTGTGCAGGCAGGCTGACCGGTGAGGTCTCCGGTGAGGAAGCAACTCAGGAAAATGTCATGAGTCTGGCTACCAGGTTCAATTAAGGAGGATACGAGGATGAATAAAAAGAGTATTGATATTAAGAAAACCCTGCTGGACAATGGTATCATCATTGTTCTGCTCCTGCTGGTTTTAATCACCGGCATCACGAAGGATAACTTCTTCTCTTGGAATAACTTATCCAACATTTCCGTTAACACCGCAGCCCGTGTTATCATCGCCTTCGGTGTCAGCGGCTGCCTGATCACCAAAGGTACCGACCTTTCCGCAGGACGTATGGTAGGTCTTGCTTCCTGTATCGCAGGTACCCTGCTTCAGACCGCAGACTACAGCGGCAAATTCTTCCCGAACCTAGGCGATATGCCAATATTAGGAGTTCTGCTTCTGTGTATCGCAATCTGCTGCGTTTTCGGTCTCATCAATGGTATTGTTATCGCCTACTTAAATGTACCGGCCTTCATCGGCACCCTGGGCATGCAGATGGCTGTATACGGTATCTGCCTGGTTTACACCAATGCAACTCCTCTGGGTGGCTACCGTAAGGATTATACTTCCATCGCAACCGGCAAGCTGTTCGGCCAGATTCCGTATATGTTCATCATCGCCTTCGTAATCGGTCTTGTTATGTGGTTCGTATTCAACTACACCCGTCACGGCAAATACATGTATGCAATCGGCGGCAACGAGGCTGCTGCTGAGGTATCCGGCGTAAACGTTAAGAAAACCAAGATTATCATCTATATCACTGCAGCGGCTCTGTATGCGGTCGCAGGCTTCCTGCTTGGCGCAAAGGCCGGCGGTGCCAGCGTTAACATGGGTCAGAGCTACGAGCTGGAGGCAATCGCAGCATGTACCATCGGCGGCGTATCCGTAAACGGTGGTATCGGCCGTATCTCCGGTGTTGTTATCGGTGTTCTGGTATTCGAGCTGTTAAAGTCTTCCATGCAGTTCCTTGGAATTCAGACCAACTACCAGTACATTGTACAGGGCATTGTGATCATCGTGGCAATCGCCCTCGATATCCGCAAGTATATTGCAAAGAAATAAAATTGATTCTGCTACAGAGAATGCCAGGGGCGCCGATGGGCGCTGCCTGGCATTCTCTGCATTTCACAGGATCACTTTTTCTGGCTTAAGCGGCTGTTCTGGTATTCTCCGGAGAGGGTGACATCCTCCCCGAACCAGGACGGCGGCGTAAAGCGTTCTGCGTCTTCTATGGAGGCAAACTCCACCTCGGCTAACATCAGTCCCTTATATTCCCCGGAAAACACATCCAGCTCGATTACCAGAGCGGTTCCCTCAATGGGCTTTTTGTAGCGGGTTTTGGTGATGATAATGCCATCTGCCTTTTTCAGCAGATGCTCATAGGCTTCCTTTGTGAGCGGCAGGTTATATTCCTCCCGGGCCAGAAGTCCTTTGGATTTGCAGGTCAGGAAGTACTCATTGTTTTCCTTCCGAACCCGGACGACCGGTGCGGTGCAGAGATAAGCCTGCTCCATGGAAACCGCCTTCCAGGTGAGGTAGTCCGCAGGCGGCTCGGTAACCAGATATTTTCGTTCTATTTCCATAAATATCTCCTTTCAGGTGTCCCCCCTTTCTGCCTGCACATTTCGACTGTGCATTGGTTTGCGCAGTATGTGAGCAGGAACGGGAATGGCAGCTTGTTCCATAAAGTATACAGGAAAGCAATGGAAAGATAAACCCTTTTGTGGTATGATGGATAATAATTGAGAAAATGGAAAGGGTCAGGGAAATCACTTATGAAGAAAAAAACAGTTCTTCCGCTTCTGCTGGCCGGTACGTTCGTGCTGACTGCATGCAGCCACGCAGCAGCACCGGACGACAGACCGGTACAGATTACCATGTGGCATTATTACAATGGAGCACAGAAGGACCAGCTTGACCGGCTGGTGCAGGAGTTTAATGATACGATAGGTGTTGATCAGAAAATTATAGTAGAAACCGTCAGCAAGGGCAGTGTTACGGAGCTGCAGGATGCCGTTTATGCAAGTATGGACGGAAAGACAGGAGGGGATCCATTGCCTGATCTTTGTGCCTCCTACGCGGATACAGCATACGACCTTTATAAAAAGGATCTGATCGAAGATTTCCGGCCGTTTCTGACAGATGATGAATATAACAGTTATGTATCCGGATATCTGGAAGAGGGAGATTTTGGTGAAAATGCCTCTATGATGATCTTCCCGGTGGCGAAGTCTACCGAGGTTCTCACACTCAATATGACAGCCTGGGAGCCATTTGCCGAGGAAACGGGCGCATCTCTTGCCGATCTTTCCACCTGGGAGGGACTGGCAGAAACAGCAAAAAAATATTATGAGTGGACGGATGCCAAAACCGAGACTCCGAACGACGGACAGGCTTTTTTCGGCCGGGATTCCTTTGCCAATTATATTCTCATCGGAAGCCATCAGCTTGGCCACACGATCTATGAGGGCGATCAGGGAACCATGAAGATCGATACAGACAGAGAAGCCCTGCGCCGTCTCTGGGACAACTACTATGTCCCGTATATTCACGGATATTATCTCGAAGAGGGTAAATTCCGCAGCGATGATTTAAAGACCGGACGTATCGTGGCCTATGTTGGCTCCAGCAGCGGAGCAGCCTACACGCCGGATCAGGTTACCTATGATAATGGGACTACGGAGGACATCGTCTGCAGCATGCTTCCCCTTCCCAATTTTGAAGGGACAGAAAAATGTGCGGTCCAGCAGGGAGCTGGTGTTGTCATGTTTCACGCAGAGCAAAAAAAGGAACAGGCTGCTGTTACCTTTTTAAAATGGCTGACCGAGGACAGTCAGAATATCCGTTTTTCCGCTGTATCCGGTTATCTCCCGGTAAAAAAGAGTGTCAATGATGTAAAGCAGGTCGAAACCTGTCTGAGCGATCAGGGCGAACAACTGGGACAGAAGCTGAAGGACATGCTGGACACTGCGATCCCGCAGGTAAATGAGTATGGTCTTTATACAACAAAGCCGTTTGAGCATGCAAATGATGCGAGAAAGGTGATTGACAAAACCATGCCGCAGTTGGCTGTCCAGAACCGGCAAAAGGTTCAGAGCCTGCTGGCAGAGGGAGCGGCTCTGGAG
>CAVIRL010000149.1:0-6439 GCA_963645005.1 Prevotella sp. P5-108 | reverse complement strand
GAGGACGATGTCACACACCTTCTCCACGGGATCGGGATTCCGGCCCATATCAAGGGCTATCAGTATCTGAGGGATGCCATTATCATTTCTGTGGAAGAGAAGGAAATGCTGGTATCAGTTACCAAGGTCCTGTATCCGGCTATTGCCAAGAAGCATGGAACTACCGCAAGCCGTGTGGAGCGGGCCATCCGTCATGCCATCGAGGTGGCCTGGAGCCGCGGACAGCTGGAGATGATCCACGAGATTTTCGGCTACACGGTGAACAGTGGGAAAGGAAAACCGACAAACTCTGAGTTTATCGCACTGATCACGGACAAAATCCGTCTGGATTACAAACGTGCGCTCTGAGATTCACAAAGGTCTGCTTCAAAATCAAAGTTTCATAAAGATTTTACTTCCTAAAATGACATAAATCATGTATACTGATATGTAAGACAGTCAGCTTGGGGGCAGACTGGTGCAGAGGAGGGGTTCGTATGAAGAACATATTATTTGTCGCATCAGAAGCAGTTCCGTTTATCAAGACCGGAGGTCTTGCTGATGTGGTTGGTTCTTTGCCAAAGTGCTTTGACAAGGAGTATTTTGATGTCAGGGTTATGATACCGAAATATCTGTGCATCCCGGAAAAATGGCGCAATGAGATGACCTATATCGATCATTTCTACATGGATTATCTGGGACAGAGCCGTTACGTTGGGATCATGGAATACATCTACGATGGGATTACGTTTTATTTCATTGACAACGAATCCTATTTCGGCGGTCCGAAGCCATATGGAGACTGGCTGTATGACCTGGAGAAGTTTTCATTCTTCTGCAACGCGGCATTGTCTGCGCTTCCGGTCATCGGTTTCAAACCGGATGTGGTACACTGTCATGACTGGCAGACCGGACTGATCCCGGTTTACTTAAAAGACCGTTTCCACGGCGGGGAGTTCTTCGCGAACATGAAGTCTGTTATGACAATTCATAACTTAAAGTTCCAGGGCGTCTGGGATGTCAAGACCATCCAGCGCTTCTCCATGCTGCCGGATTACTACTTCACACCGGATAAGCTGGAAGCCTACAAGGATGGCAATATGTTAAAAGGCGGAATCGTCTTTGCAGATGCCATTACCACAGTAAGCCAGACCTACGCAGAAGAGATCAAGATGCCGTTCTACGGCGAGGGCCTTGACGGTCTGATGCGTGCCCGTTCCGGCGACCTGCGCGGCATTGTCAACGGTATCGATTACGAAGAGTTTAATCCGGAGACGGATAAACTGATTGCACAGCCGTACAATGCAAAGAATTTCCGCAAGGAAAAGGGAAAGAATAAAAAACAGCTCCAGGAACAGCTTGGACTTCCGGTGGACGATAAGAAATTCATGGTTGGCATCGTGTCCCGTCTGACTGACCAGAAGGGTCTTGACCTGATCCAGTGTGTCATGGATGAGCTTTGCAGTGAGGATATGCAGCTGGTTGTACTGGGTACCGGAGATGAGAAATACGAGAACATGTTCCGGCATTATGACTGGAAGTATCACGACCGGGTTTCCGCCCAGATTTATTATTCCAATGAGATGTCCCACAAGATTTATGCCGGATGCGATGCATTCCTGATGCCATCTCTCTTTGAGCCCTGCGGCTTAAGCCAGCTGATGGCCCTGCGCTATGGCACTGTGCCGATCGTGCGGGAGACCGGAGGCCTGAAAGATACGGTAGAGCCTTACAACGAGTACGAGAGCCGCGGAACCGGTTTTTCCTTCTCTAATTACAATGCTCATGAGATGCTGGATACAGTCCGTTACGCGAAATATGTATACTATAACAAGAAACGTGAATGGAACAAGATCATCGACCGGGCTATGGCAGCAGACTTCTCCTGGCAGCAGTCTGCCGGCAAGTACCAGGAGCTTTACGACTGGCTGATCGGATATTAATGCTAGAAAGCAGGATGACAACACATGGGATTTTGGGATGAACTTCTGAGCAACGAAGTGCTGATCAGCGCCATTGTGGGCTGGACGGTTGCGCAGGTTTTAAAAACACTTATCGATTTCGGTCTGAACAAGAGTTTTACACCGGAACGTCTTGTGGGTTCCGGCGGCATGCCGAGTTCCCATTCTGCCACCGTCTGCGGTCTTACCACAGCGGCAGGCCTCTGTTACGGGGTGGATTCGTTTCAGTTTGCGATCAGCTTTGTACTGGCAGCCGTAGTTATGTACGATGCCATCGGTGTCCGTCAGGAGACCGGAAAACAGGCTAAGCTTTTAAACCTTATCATGGAGCAGGACTGGTTCAACCTGAATGATCAGGAAATCCAGCAGAGGTTAAAAGAGTTTGTAGGCCACACACCACTTCAGGTGGCAGCAGGAGCCGCACTGGGAATCGTGCTGGCCCTGATCGTACACCGGTATTACTGATCACTCGGGCAGCAGACAGATCCGTGCGATTTGATCCGTGTGATTCATGTGACTCAAAAAAACAAGTTGACACGGCTAACCGGGTATGCTATGATATTTTGGCATGAGTTAGCGCCGGGACCCAGTCTTTTGGATACTCCAACCAAGGACCTGGTTTGCGGTGAGTATAAAATTTAAGGAGGAAATCAACATGATTTCAAAGGAAAAGAAAGCAGCAATCATCACTGAGTACGGCAGAAAAGCAGGAGATACCGGTTCACCGGAGGTTCAGATCGCAATCCTTACTGCAAGAATCGCAGAACTGACTGAGCATTTAAAGAGCAATCAGAAGGATCATCATTCCAGACGTGGTCTGTTAAAGATGGTAGGTCAGAGACGTGGTCTTCTTGACTACTTAAAGAAAACCGACCTGGAAGGCTATCGTGCTCTGATTGAAAAGTTAGGCATCAGAAAGTAATTAGGACGTTAGGGTGGAGAGGTCATCTCCGCCCTTTTGTTTTACTGTGAAGCAGATCCGGCAGTTTTGCCGGAATGTTTCCAGATGTTTTGATATCTTCTGGAAGGCATATCCCGAAGCCGCTGCTGTATACACAGATTTTTCTGTGTACAGAGCAGTAGTTTCGGAGCCTTCTGTGAATATATAAAAAGGGTAACTGTTCAGTAGGTCTGCGCACTTGCAGCGCTGACCGTAAGAAAGCATGGGCTGACAGGCAAAAATCCCATTGCCGTAGGCTATTTTTAATATGACAGGAAATTGCGTCCTGTCATACAAAAACGATCCGCGGGATGCGCACTCGGCGCAATGGTAGATGGTTGCCGAAGCAACCGCGCCTCGGCGCGAGAATGTGCCAAGGCACATTCTTTTTATGGATTTTTGCCCGTGACTGTGAAGGTACTGAACAGTTACGAAAAAAGAAAAGGAGACAAACCATGTACAAAAGTTTTAGTATGGAACTTGCCGGCAGGACTCTGACTGTTGATGTAAACAGAGTTGCAAAGCAGGCAAACGGTGCAGCATTCATGCACTATGGCGAAACCACCGTATTATCTACAGCTACCGCATCTGACAAACCGAGAGACGGTATCGATTTCTTCCCGTTAAGCGTAGAATATGAAGAGAAATTATACTCCGTAGGAAAAATCCCGGGAGGCTTTAACAAGAGAGAAGGCAAGGCATCCGAGAACGCGATCCTGACTTCCCGTGTCATCGACCGTCCGATGCGTCCGCTGTTCCCGAAGGACTACCGCAATGATGTAACCTTAAACAACATGGTTATGAGCGTAGATCCGGAGTGCCGTCCGGAGTTAGTTGCTATGCTGGGTGCTGCTATTGCAACCTGCATTTCTGATATCCCGTTTGATGGTCCGTGCGCTATGACTCAGGTAGGTATGATTGACGGAGAGTTCATCATCAACCCGTCTCAGACTCAGTGGAAGAAGGGTGACTTAAACTTAACCGTAGCATCTACCCGTGAGAAGGTCATTATGATCGAGGCCGGAGCAAATGAGATTCCGGAGGCTAAGATGATCGAGGCTATCTACAAGGCTCATGAAGTGAACCAGGAGATCATCAAGTTCATCGACACCATCGTGGCAGAGTGCGGCAAGGCAAAACACAGCTACGAGAGCTGCGCAATTCCGGAAGAACTGTTCGCAGCCATCAAGGAGATCGTAACTCCGGAGCAGATGGAAGAGGCAGTCTTTACCGATGACAAGCAGACCCGTGAGGAGAACATCCGCCAGATCACCGAGAAGCTGGAAGAGGCTTTCGCAGATCATGAGGAGTGGCTGGCTGTTCTTGGCGAAGCTGTATACCAGTACCAGAAGAAGACCGTCCGCAAGATGATCTTAAAAGACCACAAGAGACCGGATGGCCGTGAAATCACCCAGATCCGTCCGCTGGCAGCAGAGGTTGATCTGATCCCGCGTGTACACGGTTCCGCTATGTTCACCCGCGGTCAGACTCAGATCTGCAATGTATGTACCCTGGCTCCGCTGTCTGAGCAGCAGAAGTTAGACGGCCTGGATGAGAACGAAGTATCCAAGCGCTACATGCATCATTATAACTTCCCGTCCTACTCCGTAGGCGAGACAAAACCGTCCAGAGGACCGGGACGCCGTGAAATCGGTCATGGCGCACTGGCTGAGCGTGCCCTGATTCCGGTACTTCCGTCTGAGGAAGAGTTCCCATACGCAATCCGTACCGTATCCGAGACCTTCGAGTCCAACGGTTCTACCTCCATGGCATCCACCTGTGCATCCTGCATGTCCTTAATGGCAGCAGGTGTGCCGATCAAGAAGATGGTTGCGGGTATTTCCTGCGGTCTGGTTACCGGCGATTCTGACGATGATTTCGTTCTGTTAACCGATATCCAGGGCCTTGAGGACTTCTTCGGCGATATGGACTTCAAGGTAACCGGCACCACCGATGGAATCACCGCGATCCAGATGGACATCAAGATCCACGGTCTGACCAGACCGATCGTTGAAGGTGCTATCGCAAGATGTCGTGAGGCAAGACTCTTCATCATGGATACCTGCATGAAGCCGGCTATCTCTGAGCCAAGAAAAGAAGTTGGTCAGTATGCTCCGAAGATCGACCAGATCAGCATTGACCCACAGAAAATCGGTGATGTGGTTGGCAAGCAGGGCTGCGTGATCAACAAGATTATCGAGGAGACCGGCGTGAAGATCGACATTTCTGAGGACGGCAGCGTAGCAATCTGCGGTACCGACAAAGCGATGATTGAGAAAGCCAAGAGCATCATCAAGAATATTGTAACCGATATCGAGCCGGGTCAGATCATTACCGGTAAGGTTGTACGCATTATGCCGTTCGGTGCTTTCGTAGAATTAAAGCCGAAGAAAGATGGCATGATCCACATTTCCAGACTCTCTGACAAGCGCGTAGAGAAGGTAGAGGATATTGTCAATATCGGTGACATGGTAACTGTCAAGGTTCTTGACGTAGATAAGATGGGCAAGATCAGCCTCAGCATGAAGCTGGGTGACCTTGCGAAAAAAGAAAGTGAAAACTAATTTATGAACTGTAAAAGATATTTTACAGGTGCTCTGGCTGCCTTTATGGTGGCCAGTAGTGCTTTTATGGCTTATGCGGACGGTCCGGTTTCAAACGGAACCGATCCGGCAGGACTTACATCAGCACCCGGCGAAGTAAACGGGGCCGGAAGTGAAACGGCAGGCACGGCAGCGGCAGAAAATGCGGCACCGGCACCTGCGTCAGACGCGCAGAGCAGCCCGTCCCAGACTTTGACAGCCGGAGGAAACACGGCAGATACGAACACGGCGAATGGGGGAGACAGCGCTTCAGCGGGGAGCAGTACCGTAACAGCCGGAAACAGCGCTGTGACCGCGGGAGGCGGTACCGTGACAGCCGGAAACAGCGCTGTGACCGCGGGAGGCGGTACCGTGACAGCCGGAGGCGTTTCTTCTCCGGCCGGAAGCACGGTGACTGCAGGTCCGGCAGCAACGGGAGCTTCGGGAACCATCACCGTGGGAAGCGGCATGGCATCCGGCGGAATTTCCGGCCCTGGAGGTGCGTCTGTTTCCTCCGGCGTGACAGTTCCGGCGGTAGTCGGAGCGGGGGATATCTCCTTTGGCGGACAGCTGACGGATCCGATCGTAAAAGTAACAGACAAATACAGCTATGACCAGATGAGCCAGGATATTAGAAGTCTGAAATCCCGTTATGGCAGCCACATGCAGGTGAACACCATTGGAACCAGCCTGGACGGAAGAAGCCTTTATGAGATGGTCATCGGGAATCTGAATGCTTCCAAGCACATTTTGATCCATGCAGGCATTCACGCCCGGGAATACATGACACCGCTTCTTGTCATGAAACAGGCAGAGCATCTGCTGGCGTTTTATGACAGCGGAAGCTATCAGGGACGGAAGCTTTCGGATATTCTTGCCGGGGTAGCCATCCACATTGTGCCGATGGTGAATCCGGACGGCATTACCATAAGCCAGTTTGGCACATCTGCGCTCCGCTCTGCTGATCTGCGTCAGAC
>CAVIRL010000148.1:2891-6515 GCA_963645005.1 Prevotella sp. P5-108 | reverse complement strand
ACATGGACCGCTATGACTACATTCTGGTGAATGATGATCTGGAGACCTGCGTGCGGGAAATGCATGAACTCATTCAGGCACAGCGCCACAAAACATCCCAGAACCGGGAGTTTATTGCGGAAATGAAAAAGGATTTAAAGCAGTTTTAAATAAGGCTGTTTTTATCATAAAGCTTTTATGCAAGAAAAGAAGATATCCCCAGAAAGGAGTTTTATTATGTTACATCCATCTTATACAGATTTGATCAACGCAGTAAACAGCGAGGTTGAGCCGGGTGAGCAGCCGGTGGTACAGAGCCGTTATTCCATCGTGCTTGCAACCTCCAAGCGTGCAAGACAACTGATTGCGGGAGATGAGCCGCTCATCGCAAGATCCGCAGGTAAAAAGCCGCTTTCCATCGCAGTTCAGGAACTTTACGAGGGCAAGGTAAAGATTCTTGGCGAGAACGATTCGGAAGAAGAGGAAGAGGCAAAAGCCATCGAGGCTGTAGCAAACGGTGCTTCGGAAGCATTCGAGATCGAGTCTGAGCACGTTGAGGAAGAATAAAAACAAAATGCGATAAAAGGTAACTGTTAGTAGGTATGCGCACTTGCTGCGCTGACCGTAAGAAAACATGGGCTGGCAGGCAAAAATCCCATCGCCGTAGGCAATTCGCAATGGATTTTTGTCCGTGAATGTGAAGATACTGAACAGTTACGATGAAAGAAAGGAGAAGGCCGTCTCAATATATAAGAGATGGCTTTTCGCAACTTTCAGGTTCGTTCAGCTACGTGCAAGAGTCCATTGAACATTGCTATAAAACAGGAGTTTTGAATTTATGAAGATTTTATGTGTTTCCCTTGGCTGTGACAAGAACCTGGTGGATACCGAGATGATGCTCGGTCTTTTAAAACGGGACGGCCACACCTTCACAGACGATGAAAATGAGGCAGATATCATTGTGGTCAATACCTGCTGTTTCATCAATGACGCGAAAGAGGAGAGCGTCAATACCATCCTGGAGATGGCGGAACTGAAGAAGACCGGAAAATGCAAGGCGCTTATTGTGACCGGCTGCATGGCCCAGCGCTACAAACAGGAGATCATCGACGAGATTCCGGAGGTAGACGGTATCCTTGGAACCTCCACCTATGATGAGATTTCCAACGTATTAAAGCAGGCCCTCGGCGGCGAAGAGCACGTCAGCTGCTTCCATGATTTAAATGCGCTCCCAGAGGTAGAGACCGAGCGCATCATCACCACCGGCGGACATTACGCGTTCCTGAAGATTGCGGAGGGCTGTGACAAGCACTGCACCTACTGTATTATCCCGAGCCTGCGTGGCAATTACCGCAGCGTGCCGATGGAGCGCCTCTTAAAAGAGGCAAACCGGCTGGCTGACCAGGGTGTCCGCGAACTGATTCTGGTAGCTCAGGAGACTACCCTTTACGGTGTGGATCTATATGGAAAGAAGCTGCTTCCGGAGCTGCTTCATAAGCTGGCAGAGATTCCGGGTATTTACTGGATCCGCATTCAGTACTGTTACCCGGAGGAGATTACCGATGAACTGATTGAGGCAATCCGCACGGAAGAAAAGGTCTGTCATTACCTGGATGTTCCAATCCAGCATGCCAGCGACCCCATCTTAAAGCGCATGGGACGCCGCACGAACCAGGCACAGCTTCGTGACATCATCGGCAGGCTCCGGGCTGCTGTTCCGGATATTGCGCTTCGTACTACCATGATCTCCGGCTTCCCGGGTGAGACCCGGGAAGACCACGAAGAGGTCATGCGATTTGTGGATGAGATGGAGTTTGAACGTCTTGGCGTATTTACCTATTCTGCCGAGGAGGATACTCCGGCTGCAGCCTTCCCGGATCAGATCCCGGAGGAGATTAAGGAAGAACGCCGTGATGAGATCATGGAGCTTCAGCAGGAGATTGCCTTTGAAAAATCCGAGTCCATGGTAGGACGTGTTCTGGATGTCATGATCGAGGGCAAGGTGGCTGACGAAGCCGCTTATGTAGGAAGAACCTATATGGATGCCCCGAATGTGGATGGATATATCTTTGTTAACAGTGGTGAGCTTTTCATGTCCGGTGATTTTGTCCGGGTGAAGGTAACCGGATCCAACGATTATGACCTGATCGGGGAGGTATACAATGAATCTGCCGAATAGACTTACCGTGATGCGTGTGATTCTGATCCCGTTCTTTGTACTGAGTCTTCTGGCATTTCATGGAGAAGTGCGTCTGCTGCGCAATGTGGCGGCAGCCATCTTCATTGTAGCCAGCCTGACCGATATGCTGGATGGAAAAATCGCCCGCAAATACAACCTTGTAACCAATTTTGGAAAGTTCATGGATCCGCTGGCAGACAAGCTTCTGGTTTGTTCTGCGCTGATCTGCCTCATTGAGTTGGGACAGCTTCCGGCCTGGATGGTCATCATCATTGTCAGCCGGGAATTTATCATCAGCGGTTTCCGCCTCATTGCAGCGGAGCAGGGCATTGTCATTGCTGCCAGCTACTGGGGCAAATTCAAGACCACGTTTCAGATGATCGCGGTCATTCTGATGATTGTGAATCTTCCGGTCCTCCACATGCTGACGGTAACCTGCACCTGGCTCGCACTGGTGCTGACCGTGGTTTCTCTGGCGGATTACATTGCAAAAAATCATAAGGTGCTTACAGAGGGGGCAATTTAAATGGTAGTAGAACTGATTTCCGTCGGTACCGAGCTTCTGCTCGGCAACATTGTAAATACCAACACCCAGTTTCTGGCCGAGAAGTGCGCACTGCTGGGTCTGACCATGTATCATCAGGTAACAGTCGGAGACAACCATGACCGTCTGGCAGAGGTGATCCGCACGGCGCTGAAACGCTCCGATGTCATCATCCTGACCGGCGGTCTCGGACCGACCGAGGATGACCTGACCAAGGAAGTCTGCGCGGAAGTGATGGGCTTCCCGCTGGTGGAGGATCAACATACCCGCGAGCGGATTGAAGAGTATTTCAAAAACAACATTTACAAAGTGATCCCTGATAATAACTGGAAGCAGGCCATTGTTCCGGCGGGCTGTATTGTTCTGGATAATAATAACGGCACGGCTCCGGGTCTGATCCTGGAAAAATACGGCAAGTCGGCCATCCTGCTTCCGGGACCGCCGAATGAGCTGTATCCATTGTTCATGGATCAGGTATATCCGTATCTGCAGAAGCTGCAGCCGGAGGTGATCCGGTCCCAGATGGTGAAGATCTGCGGTGTAGGAGAGAGCCAGGTGGAGGACAAGCTGCTCGATCTCATTGACAAACAGCAGAATCCGACCATTGCCACCTACGCAAAAACCGGTGAGGTTCACATCCGCGTGACGGCAAAGGCTGCTACCGAGGAAGAAGCCAAGAAGCTGGTGAAACCGGTGGTAAAAGAGATCAAGAACCGGTTTGGTGACTATGTTTACTCCACAAAAGAGGAGGAGACACTGGAGCAGGCTGTGGTCAAGCTGTTAAAGAAATACGAGCTGACCGTGACCACCGCCGAGTCCTGCACCGGCGGACTGCTGGCCGGACGCATTATCAACGTGCCGGGGGCTTCCGAGGTTTACAACGAGGGTTTTGTTACCTATTCCAATAAAGCAAAACGCAAAT
>CAVIRL010000148.1:0-2881 GCA_963645005.1 Prevotella sp. P5-108 | reverse complement strand
ATCTGGATGTCAGCAAGAGTACCTTAAAGAAATACGGCGCAGTCAGCGAAGAGACTGCAAGAGAGATGGCAACCGGCGGTGTATTTGCTACGGATTCCGATGCCTGTGTGGCTGTGACCGGTCTGGCCGGTCCGGACGGCGGAAGCGAGGAAAAGCCGGTGGGACTGGTTTATATCGCAACCTATATGAAAGACAAGGTCAATGTCCAGAAATATCAGTTTAAGGGCAATCGGGCCAAGATCCGGGAACAGGCAGTTGTGAAAGGCCTGGATCTTTTACGCCGCTCGATTCTGGACAATTACCGGTAGGAAATGTGGCCATCCCGGTAAAAATCCCGGAAATGTTCGGAAGCCTGGAAGAAAATGCAGCAGGCAGAAGGAGAAGAAGCAATGCAGTGGTACCGTCATTTGTATGTGGGGAAAAAGGCAGACCGGCACCGGTATGCCATCATTCAGGGCATCCGGGAAGAAAAGCTGCAGCCGGAAGTCTACGTGATCACCTCTCCGCAAAATGGAGAGAATCTCTGTGACATCTATCCATCTGCCATGCTTCTGGTTCCGTCGGAAAAGAAGAAAGAACGCATGATCCTGGGAATCGCGGTTACATACTGGGAAGCCCTGGAGGTGGTGCGCGGGATGGTGGATGATCTGTATCAGAAAACAGGAGAGGTATCAGCGGAGGCGTTTGCCCGCTTTACAGGAATTGATGCATGGTAGCAATTGTACTGGGAATCTTAAAAATAATCGGGATTCTGCTCCTGGTGATTCTGGGACTGCTCCTGTTTGCGATTTTAAGCGTGCTGTTTGTGCCGGTCCGGTATCGGGCAGAGGGCAGTGTTTATGAGCATCTGAAAGGCAGTGCCTCGGTAAGCTGGTTTCTGCATCTCATCTCCCTGAAGGTTTCCTATGACGGAGAAGCCCGGATGGATTTTCGGATCCTGTGGTTCCATCCGGGATGGGGGAAAAACAGGGAAGATGAACGTGAAGAACGCGGGACAGAATTGCCGGAAAAGACAGAGCCTGCGCCGGAGCAGGTCCCGGCTGATACGGCAGAAGACACGACAGAGCAGGTTGCGATTGCCGAAGCGGAACGAACAGAGGAGCATGCACCGGAGCAGGAACTGGCGGAACGAGTGGAAACTGTAGAGGTGAAGCCGGAGCAGGTTAAAACAGAGCGGTCGGAGCATGCAGAAAGGCGTGAAACACGTTTCCGTCTGTCTGGGCTTCCGGAGCGAATTCGCAAATGTATAGCAAATGGGAAAGCCGGGATCCACAGGATTTTTCAAAGGTTCAAAGAAATCGCCAGAAAATTCAGAAAGTGCAGGACCCGGTGGGATACAATCCTGGCATTTATCCGGGATGAGGAAAATAAAAACGCATTCCGCCTGGCAAAACGGCAGATTTTTGCGATCATCCGGCATGTCCTGCCGCGGAAGCTGGAGGGAAAACTCCATTTTGGTTTTGATGATCCCTACACAACCGGCCAGGTCCTTACCTGGATCAGCCCGTTTTACGGATTGTATGGCCGCCATGTTCAGCTGACTCCGGATTTTCTGGCCCCCTGTCTGGATGGCAAACTGAAACTGAAAGGACGCATCCGGCTTGGAACGCTTCTGTTTCTGGTATTCCGGATGCTTCAGAATAAACAGATCCGCTTATGGATCAGAAAATGGCGGGAATCATAAGGACAGAATACGGTGTTGTTTACGCGACGCGTGAACAGTGACCGGAATATCTGGCCATCCGCATAAAGGAGGACATTATGGCAGAGAATCAATTTGTTTCAACGGTAGAAGCCCTGTTTAAGGGGATGGATCAGTTTGTAACAACAAAAACCGTGGTGGGAGACGCTGTGAAGGTCGATGACGCCATCATCCTCCCGCTGGTAGATGTAACCTGCGGCATGGCGGCCGGTTCCTTTGCAGACAACGCAAAGCATAACGGGGGCGGCGGCATGAGCGCCAAGATGAGCCCAAGTGCCGTGCTTGTGATCCAGAATGGCGTGACCAAGCTGGTGAACATCAAACAGCAGGATGCAGTGACCAAGGTCCTTGACATGGTGCCGGATTTTGTAAACAAATTTGTTGGCGGAAAACAGGAAGCGGTTTCTGAAAAAGCGATGGAAACCGCACAGGAGATTGCGGGTGTCGGCGAGAATGCGGAAGAAAAATCCGAATAATCCGTATGGATGATCCGTGCGGGTCATAGAATGAGAATCGGGCAATGAGCGTACAGCATAAGCTCTGGTTCATACCTTGTGGGATATCGCATATACTGATACTGGAATGTTATGCTGCTTTGTATGGTAAAGGTATAAAAGCAGCTGGTATCAGGAGGCTGCCATGAGGCGTGTTCTGGGGCTTATGCTTTTTTGTTTTGGGATCGGAATGACGCTTCTTTTGTTTATTCCGGAGACGCTGTCCACACTGATTTTTATTATCGGGTGTCTGACCTTGGGGTATTATCTGTTTTGCGGGTGAGAAGTGTACAGCCAGAGGGCAGAAAATGCAGGATACAGAAGGTTCGATAAAACGGAAACGCTGAAATGAAAAAGAGGACATGTCAAACGACATGTCCTCAGCATTCAGTTCCAATTATGCTCTTTCAACTAAGCCAGAACGTAAGCAAGAAGTACATACATACATCTTCTTAGCTCCTCCATTAACTTTAACCTTAACAGATTTAACGTTTGCTTTCCAGATCGCGTTGGATCTTCTATGGGAGTGGCTCACGTTATTTCCGAAGTGAGCAGCCTTTTCACAGATTGCACATTTAGCCATGATTGCACCTCCTTAACCGGTACTTGGTCCCGTAAGGAACCACAACATAAAATATGATAGCAGAAAGTCCTCATTTTGGCAAGTGAAATTTCACAATTTTTT
>CAVIRL010000147.1:0-6560 GCA_963645005.1 Prevotella sp. P5-108 | reverse complement strand
GACTTAACGGAGAGTATTTTGTATCGATGATCCCCTGTAAGCGTTGTTCCTCCCTGCGGACCATCTGCTCTCTTGCTTCTGCACGGACTGCTAATTGAGCGTCATTCCATTTCTCAATGACGATATCTGGTTCCTGCTTCTTGTTTTCGTTTGGCATAATTTTCCTCCGCTTTCATTTTGAACTGTTATTTCAGGAAAAATTTTTCCTTTATTTCAAAATTTTCTCTATTTTAAAAAGACTGTCTGGAGTTCACGGCAGTATTCCAGGAATTCCTCATAGGTAATCCTTCCGTACTGCAGTGCATCCAGCTCATCCGCCCAGACAGCTACCTCGGAAAGCGCATTCAGCATGGTTCCGTTTACAGTCAGGGAAAGGGTTGCTACATCGGTATCATCCGGGAGCAGCGCAACATGACGGTAAGAGATCACCGTCTGATCCGGGCTTAAGGTAAAGGCTCCGAAGGAGATCAGTCCGTTGATGACAGCCACGGCAACGGCCAGAGTCTCCTGTGCCTGCTTCTGGATCTCTTCGGAAAGGGTCAGCGTGGTGACAAAGTACTGGAACGGACCAAGATTTTCTGCTGCCGGCAGGAAATAATAGGTTCCGAGGATCTCGTCGATCTCGTTTCCGGTATCCGTATGCTGTACAATGAGCATATCGGCGCTGCCTACCTCCTCACCCGGTGCCATAGTCGCCACCACATCATTCTCCAGATATGCCTCGCAGATCTGATTTAAGATTTCCTTCTGACGTTTCATCAATTCTTTTTTATCCATACTACAGCACTCTCCTTCTATTTCTGTTTCTGCAGATTTTCCTGTCTGATCTCATGCTCTGTTGCAACGTTTTTTTTGTTTGCGGTTCTTTTTTCTACGGGCTGCTTCAGCTTCAGAAACTCTGCGTAATTCGACATCAGCTCTCGGGCCCGCGTTTCATATCCGGCTGCCAGCAGCTTTCCGTCCGTCGGCACCTCTGCCCGCCCGTTTTCCTGTTCGCGCACCTCCTGAATGATGAGGTCATCATCATCCTGAGGAGCTGCTTCCGCACTCTCATCGGCGATGGTTTTGCTGTACTGCTGATAGATGGCATTCCGCAGTCCCTCCTGATTGGCGCGGACATGGTTTCCGGCCTGCATATTGCGGATCCGGTTGTCCAGCTTTTCCTTGCTGGAAAGGATCTCATCGATCTCATTGTATTCCTTACTGCCCACCGGATAGTTTTCCTGCTGCTTCTGGAAATTCCGGATCGCCGTGATACGCTGTGCATCGGTGATCGGGTATTCCGTCTCGATATAATCTTTGTTCCGATCCTGGGAAGCCACGTTGTCGCAGACATCCGCGATCGTTCCGGTGATCATTCCGCCGGTGGTTCCTCCGATCCCGACCCAGGACAGAACCTTGTTTCCAAAATATCCCAGCGTGCTTGAGATACAGCTCAGGGCGGAGGCCGTCAGTCTGCGGAGATTGGAGTTAAGTTCCCTCTTTTTATCCTTTTTGATGAGCTTCGATGCATGATCCAGAGTCTTCCACAGCGTTCTCTTCTTCATCGCCTTCAGCTCATCTACGATTTCTTTGTTGTCCTCATTCTGCTGAAGCGTCTTGATCTTCTCATCGAGGCTGTCCTTAAGCGTTTCAAAGCTCCTGCGCAGGGCACTTGCCTTTTTCTTTTGTCTGCCTGACCGGAAGGATTTTACGGCATTGACAACGGTTCCGACTCCATATGCACCGGTACCGAGATACAGGCCGATCTTCGTAGCCTTCGCGCCGACATCCGTTACAAAGTTGGCGGCTGTGATCAGCTTGCTTCCGGCCACAGCACCACTCGCTGCAAGATTGGCCAGGCCGTTGAGCTTTGCGCCGGCACCTTTCTCGTAGAGCACCGTCCGAAGCGCATCCGCACAGCTCAGCACGGAAGTCGGAAGGGTGGCCAGGCTGACCGCCCCGCCAATATACGGATGAGGCGTTGCATCCGTGATCAGATTGTAAATTCCGGTACCCAATCCGGTGCCAACACCGGCATAAGCAGCTACATCCCCGACCTGCCGGTTGAGATAGTTCTGGTATTCTTCCAGAAAGCCCTTGTCATTCCGAAGGTTTTTTCTTACTTTTTCTATGCTCTTAAGCACACCCTCGAGCCTTGCCTGATTCTCCCTGTGCAGCATCTGATCCTGGCCGGCCTGCTCCTTTAAATCTGCAATTTCCCGGATCCCGTTTACGATCGTGGTATAATCCACCAGGATATCGGAGTAACGCTCAAAATCCTGTTTTCTCTGCTTTCTGACACTTTTCCCGAGCTCCGTATTCGTGTAATCATTCTGAGCCTGCTGACACTGCCGCCGAAGCTCCTGCATAAAGCCAAAGTCATTATCATTCTGCATGAAAAAGGTGGATGCTGATGCATTTCCGGTTTTCTTCATGTCGGAATACTTATTCAGCATTTCAACCGAATGTTCCTCGTTTGCGATATTCGCAGCCTGCTCCAGCTTATGCCACAGGTAACGGCTTCCATTTAAATACTTGCGTACAAAGAGGAAGCTGGAGGTCATTCTCTTTTTTAATTTGTCATAATTCGGGACATAATCCTGAGAGAGCGCATTGTCAATTTCCTCGTTCGGGTTTTTGCGGTTATTTGTCTCAACCAGATAAAGCGCCTTGAGCTGTACTCTGGCCGGAAGTCTCATAAACCGCTCGGAAAAGTCCACCGCAGATCCCTTATATCCAAAACCGGACCATTTCAGCTTTGCAGTTGCGTTGTGCTTGCGCATCCAGTGGTGAAACTGGTAAAGCGCTTTCTTCTGCTCCGGTGTGATGGTGGTGTCTCCCGCCAGACTGTACCGATATTCGCACTTTTTCACAGCCAGCTCACTCTTGGCATCATCCAGCTTGTACTGCGCGATCGTATCCGCCTTAGGGTGATCCAGAAGCTTCCGGGTCTTCTCATCCAGATCATTCAGGAGGACCGGCGTCATGTCTTTTTCCTGCTCCGGGTGGCCCTGCCGGTTCCCGAATGCGTTGTTTTGCTGCTGATACGCTTTCTCGGCACGCAGATTCGTGTATTCCTTCCACATGCGGTTCTCCATGGTGTCTGCATCGTCTAAATCCAAAAATCCACGGAACTCATCATATTTTCTCTGAAGGAGATCCCAATGGGCGTCGATCACGTTCCACAGGCACTCCTGCCTTGTCTGCTGATCGATCGCAAGCTTGCTCAGACGGCGTTCTTCACGTCCAAACTCTTTCATTGCAAGCAGATAAAGCTCATCCTCTTCCCTCGATGTCAGATTGTTCTTTTTCATAAGGTCTGTATACCGGCTCATACCTGACTCCCTCCGTTTCTTCTTTCTTGTTTTGTATTTCTTATCCTGACTGCATTGTATCACAGGCTGTGGGACAAATGTGGGACAAGCTTCTGCAGATATCCGCAGATTAAAACCGCCTGTAAATATTTGCAAGAACCGCCCCGGAAATGTTATGCCATACCGAGAAAATAGCACCCGGTACCGTAGCCATGGCCAGAGTCGGGAACGCAGTCCCGGCCAGCGAAGTTGCAAGGCCGGAATTCTGCATTCCCACCTCGATGGAGACTGCCTTGGTCTTTGCCATTCCCATGTGCATCAGCCTTCCGATCCCGAAGCCGCAGGCATAGCCCAGCAGATTATGCAGGATCACGACGGCAAACACCACCAGCCCGGCGGACAAAATCTTCTCTGCATTGTGAGACACCACGGCAGCCACGATCAGACAGATGGCAATAACAGAAACTGCCGGAAGGAGCTTCGTGAGTCTTTGCGTGACCGTCGCAAACAGCCTGTTGATCAGAAAGCCCAGACCAATGGGGATGATCACGACCTTGACAATGGAAAGAAACATGCTCAGCGCATCCACGGTGACGGTTGTTCTCAGAAGCAGCCAGGTGATGACAGGAGTCAGGACCGGTGCCAGAAGGGTATTGACGCTTGTCATCCCTACCGAAAGGGCAACATCTCCTCCGGAAAGATAGGTCATCACGTTGCTGGAGGTGCCGCCCGGACAGGTTCCTACCAGCACAACACCTGCCAGCAGTGCGGCATCCAGACCAAAGCCCTTCCCGAGAAGAAGGGCCAGAGCAGGCATGATGGTAAACTGGGCAATGCAGCCGATGACGATGTCCTTCGGTCTGGTAAAGACCAGCTTAAAGTCGTGAAGCTTCAGCGTCAGGCCCATGCCGAACATGACGAGCATCAGCAGCGTATTGACCCAGGAGGTCCGGACCCACAGACAAGTCCCCGGCACAAACAGTGCCAGGGCTGCAACGGCAAGAACAATGACTGCCATATATTTACCTAAAGAATCACTCAGTTTTTCTAATAGTTCCACTCACTCATCCTCCGTTTCTGTCTCCATCCTGCACAAACGGTGAGGTGTTAATTCCCGTTTGAACCGGAGGAGTTCAGGTGCGGCATATAGCGGTACAGGGCACTGGCCGTTCCCTGGATCGGCATGGACTGCAGCACAATGCGTCCCGGTCCGGTGATCACCGTGTTGAAAAAGCCTTCCCCGCCAAACAGGGCATTTTTCACGCCGCCCACGCTCTGGATATCCATGCTGCAGCTTGCATCCATGGCCAGAAGGTTTCCGGTGCTGACCAGCTTGCGCTCGTTCGCCGCAAGGACATATTCCTCAGCAGAGCCATCCACCTCTAGGAAGCAGAGGCCGCTTCCGCTGAAGCGTTCCAGGATAAAGCCCTCACCGCCAAAAAAGCCGCTTCCTAGGCGTTTCTGGAAATAGACACTCATCTCCACACCTGCCTCGCTGGCAAGATAGGCACTTTTCTGAACGATCAGGTCGTGTCCCGGCTGTATCTCCATCACGCGGATGGCTCCCGGAAAGCAGGAGGAAAACACGATCTCCCCTTCCCTCTGGGCCGTATAACAGTTGCGGAACAGCGGCTCTCCGCTCAGCATCCGTCCAAACATCTTTCCGATGCCGCCTCCCTGGGTATCCATCCGGAAGCAGTCGTCCATCCAGGCCATGGCACCGGCCTCGCAGTAAATGGACTCACCTGCTGACATGCAGCATTTTACATAGGGCAGATTTCCGCCCGCGATCTCATATCTCATAGTATCCTCCCGTCCGATGCGGGGGCTGTTATTTTTTTACAGGCCCTTTCTTTTCGAACGCATCGTTCTTTTTCTTGTTGTTATTCTTGTTGTTATCCTGTTTCGGAGCATGGAATTTTTCCGGTTCCTTTACAGGCAGTACGACTTTCTCTTTTTTCCGATTTCCAGATTCTGCTTTCAGATCTGTTTTCAAATCTGCTTTCAGATTCGGATTCCGGTCTGCGTTCAGATCTGCGTTCAGATTCAGATGCCGGTCTGCGTTCCGTTTTTTTCTCTTCTCATGGGCCTCGAACCAGTTTTTCATTACCTCATCGATGCGCTCATGGCGATCCTTCTGTCCGCTGGTGTTGGCTAAAACCTCATTTACAATGCTTCTTCCCACCTCCAGGCTCGGAACCTTGATGAGGCGGTTGTTCTCATCCGCGATATAGATGCCCTCCGGCAGCTCATGCAGACCGGAGCTCCGGTACATTTCGCCGGTGGACAGATCCAGATAGCCCTTCCGGTGATTTCCGGTATCCCCGTGCTCCTTCTGGGAATCGTCCACCGCGCCCAGATTGACGCCGTGGTTTGCGGCAGTCAGGATGATCCGTTTGGCTCCGTCCACACTTTGCGGTGAAAAGAAAAGAGGGTGATTGGTATGCAGGGAGTATACCACGGTTGTATCTCCGGAATCTCCCAGCGATGCCATTCTTTTTTCTGCCATTTCCTGGCGCAGCTCCGGACGCTGCTCCTCTGCGAGGTTGATCATCCGCTTTGTGCCGTGGTCGGAGCCGAAGCCTGCTACCGGGTCTAACTGCAGGAGCTTGAACCGGACTCTGTTTTCGTAGCGTGGGTACCAGGTTTTGATCCAGTATTTGAGCATCATCGCTCCCTGAGCCGCAGCTACACCGCCGCGGCTGTGACCCTTGATCATGATGGTGACTGCATCCGAGGCATCGGCCTTTTTTACAGGATTTTCTCCCTTATCCCATTCCTTGAAGATGGTTTCCAGATAATGCTTTCCTGCCGTCAGCATATAGTTGTTTACGTTGCTGATGCTGTATTCCCCTTTGTTCCTGGCACCTCTCCAGTATCCCAGGATCGTGCTCTGAGAGCCCGGCATGCTGTAGCGCACGCGATAGGTCTTTGTATGATCCGGTTCCTCCACGGTATTGTCCTTCACATAGATATACTTCTTGTCCCGAAACTCCTTCAGCTTCGAATGCTCCCCGAATTTCCGGCGAATCAAAGCCTCGGATCTGGTTTTTGTGCTGGTTTTTGTGCTGGTTTTGGAACCGGCTTTTGTGCCAGCCTCCGGATTGAATTTCGAGGCAGTTTTGGAATTCGCTTTCATGCCAGCCTCCGGACTGGTTTGCGTACCGGTTTTGGAACCGGCTTTCGTGCTAGCCTCCGGACTGGTTTTCGTGCCAGTTTTGGAACTGGTTTTTGTGCCAGCCTCCGGATTGAATTTAGAGGCGG
>CAVIRL010000146.1:0-6759 GCA_963645005.1 Prevotella sp. P5-108 | reverse complement strand
CTGGCACGGTTGCGGCGAACGACGAGGCAATCGAGTGACGCGAGTCACGAGAACGCGTGACGCGAGGAGATATTACAAAATGATGGATCAGATGACAACACAGTCCGGGGAAAAGCATGACCGTGCAAAATACAAGCTTGCAGCCTCCATCAAGGAGTGTATGAAGACGACTCCGGTGGACCGCATCACGGTCAAGGATATTGTGGAGGGCAGCGGTCTGACGCGCCAGACCTTTTACCGCAACTTCAAAGATAAATATGACCTGATCAACTGGTACTTTGACAAGCTGGTGCTGCAGTCCTTTGAGCAGATCGGTATGGGGAATACGGTGGGTGAGAGCCTGGCTCAGAAGTTTGAGTTTATCTTGAACGAGAAGGCTTTTTTCACGGAAGCATTTCGCTCGGATGATTATAACTCCGTGAAGGAGCATGATTTTGAGCTGATCCTGCAGTTCTACAAGGATCTGATCGCCAGAAGGACCAGTCGTCCGCTGTCGGAGGAGCTGGAGTTTTTGCTGGAAATGTACTGCCGCGGTTCCGTGTACATGACTGAAAAGTGGGTGCTGGGCGGGATGAAGGATACGCCGCGCCGCATGTCGGACAAGCTGGTGGAGGCCATGCCGCCGAAGCTGGAAAAGGTGTTCTCGGAGCTGGGGCTTTTGCAGTAAACGGAATGTTACGTTTTAGGCAAAAAATGTGATACATAATCCCCAGCTGAAATTGTGGAAAATCCACAAAGATGAGAAGAAAGTGACAGAAATGCGACTTTGTCACTTTCTTTTTCTCGTTTGACTTGTTAAAATAATATCAGATTTGAATTCAAGGAGGGTTATTATCATGGCAAACAGAATCGTATTAAATGAAACTTCTTATCATGGCGCAGGTGCCATCAAAGAGATCGCAAATGAAGTTAAGGTGAGAGGCTTTGCAAAGGCTTTCGTATGCTCCGATCCGGACCTGATCAAATTCGGCGTTACCAAAAAGGTGACGGATGTTCTGGACGAGGCTGGCCTTGCTTATGAGATCTATTCCAACATCAAACCGAACCCGACCATCGAGAACGTACAGACCGGTGTAGCAGCCTTCAAGGCATCCGGCGCTGATTATCTGATCGCCATCGGCGGCGGCTCCTCCATGGATACCGCAAAGGCCATCGGCATCATCATCAATAACCCGGAGTTTGAGGATGTCAGAAGCCTGGAGGGCGTAGCTCCGACCAGGAAGCCGTGTGTGCCGATCATCGCAGTTCCGACCACCGCAGGTACCGCAGCAGAGGTTACCATCAACTATGTCATCACTGATGTTGAGAAAAAACGTAAATTCGTATGTGTAGATACCCACGATATCCCGGTTGTCGCAGTCATCGACCCGGATATGATGTCCAGCATGCCGAAGGGCCTGACCGCTTCTACCGGTATGGATGCTCTGACTCATGCCATCGAAGGCTACATCACCAAGGCAGCATGGGAGATGACCGATATGTTCCACTTAAAAGCCATCGAGATCATTTCAAACTCCTTACGCGGTGCGGTTGCAAACACTCCGGAGGGAAGAGAGGGCATGGCTCTCGGCCAGTATGTAGCAGGTATGGGCTTCTCCAACGTAGGCCTCGGCATTGTTCATTCCATGGCGCATTCCCTGGGAGCTGTTTATGATACCCCGCACGGTGTCGCAAATGCCATCCTTCTGCCGACCGTTATGGAGTACAACGCTCCGTGTACCGGTGACAAATACAAATACATCGCAAAGGCCATGGGTGTTGAGGGTGTAGAGTCCATGAGCCAGGAAGAATACCGCAAGGCTGCTGTAGACGCAGTGAAGAAGCTCTCCGCAGATGTAGGCATCCCGGCTGACTTAAAGGCCATCGTCAAGGAAGAGGATCTGGACTTCCTGTCCGAGTCTGCATACGCAGATGCCTGCCGCCCGGGTAACCCGAGAGATACCTCCGTGGAGGAGATCAAGGCACTGTATCAGTCCTTAATGTAAACAGAGATGTAACGGTGAAGGCGTTGAACGGAACCGTGACACAGATGTAAAATTGAACAGGAGCTTCCTGCAATAAACGAAAGGCCAGTGAAAAACGGATTCAGAAACGGGTTTCACTGGTCTTATTTTGTGTCCAAAAACAGTGTATTTGTACCTCTAAAATGATCTTATCAATCAACAGAACGAACAGGGAGGTATGAGCGTATGAATACATTGATGAAGAGTGCAGGCGGTATTACCCAGGTTTCGGCAGATTCCAGACTGCTGGCGAAACGGATCATGTTTCTGGAGGGTGTGATCGATGCAGGCAGTGCGGGAGAATTTGTGCGGCAGCTCCTGATTCTGAATCACGAGAGTACGGATAAACCCATTCGGGTTCTGATCAATAGTCTCGGCGGTGAGATCAGCTCCGGGCTGATGATCTATGATGCGATCCAGGGGAGCAGGGCACCGGTGGAAACCTACTGCGTGGGTCATGCCTACAGCATGGCGGCAGTCATTGCAGCCTGCAGCAGCCACGGACGGTATATCCTGCCGCACGGAGAACTGATGATCCACGAACCGATGCTGGGGGAGCGGGTCGGAGGAAATTCCACCTCCATTCATTCTATCTCGGAAAGTCTTCTGGAAATGAAGGACAGGATGAACCAGATCCTGGCAAAGCATACCGGACGAAGCGTGGTGGAAATGGAAAAAGCAACCAGATACGATCATTTCTTTACGGCCGCTGAGAGTGTGGACTTTGGGCTGTGTGATGCGATCGTGGGATTTGATAAGCTTCTGGAGGAATAAGCCTATGAGACATGAACGCGTGATCCTTGGAGAAAACTGCAGCTACAGTACGGACAGCCGGATAACCGGGCTCAACAATAACCGCGTGATCGTGGGCGGCTCCGGAACCGGAAAAACCGTTTCTCTTCTGGAGCCGGAGCTTCTGGAGCTTCTGCGTACCGGAGAATCCAGCATGATCGTGGTGGCAACCAAGCGGAGACTGGCGGAAAAATACCGGGACCCTCTGAAAAAAGCGGGATACCGGGTGTATAACCTGAATTTTGCGGAGCCGGAGAAATCGGATTGCTGCTATGATCCCCTGAAATATGTCCGGACAGAGGAGGATATCACCGATCTGGCTTCGACAGTCGTGCTCGCCAATGAGAAAAAAAACAATGCAAGACAGGACCCGTTCTGGGATGACAGTGCCATCTCACTTCTTTCTGCGGAGTGTGCCCTGGTCCTGGAACATAACAAGCATTCGTTTGCGGATGTGGTGCACATTCAGAACAGTATGTTTTTAACAGACAGCGGAAAATCAGGCATTGCGACAAGCATAGATGCGGCCTTTGATGAACTCATGGCCCGCAAGCCGCACTGCTGTGCCGGAAAATACTGGCGCACATTCCGGGAAAATCCGGAGCGGACCGCAAAATGTGTATTCACTGCGCTGAATACGTCTATGGACAAGCTTTTTACTACAAAAATCTGTACGATGATGAAGGAAAAGCCGTATCTTGATTTCCGGAAAATCGCATCGGAAAAGAGCGTCATTTTTGTGACGACAAGCCCGGTCAAGAAAACCCTTCACAATCTGGCGCAGATGTTTATGGCTCAGGCGGTAAAGGAATTGTTCGAGATTGCAGAGCAGCGTCCGGATGGCCGCCTGCAGATTCCTGTGCATATTTCCTTCGATGATTTTGCTACCGGTGGAAGGTGTGCGAATTTTCCAGAGTACATTTCCATTTTCCGGGAAAAGGGACTCTCCTCCACGATCCTGCTCCAGTCCGAGGCCCAACTCCGTCAGATGTATGGAGATGATGCGGTCACAATTCTTGACAACTGTGACAGTTATGTGTATCTTGGTGGTAATAACATTGACACGGCCAGAAATATCAGCATCCGGGTGAATCTGCCGGTCGATGAGGTGCTTCACATGCCGGTAGGGCAGGTGTTTATATTCCGCAGGGGACAGCAGCCGGTCATCACACAGCGCTATGACATATTCCGGGATCAGGATTACCAGAGGATCACCGACGAGTACGAGCAGGTGGTACAGTCCGGACTTTGCCGGGAAAATGGCTGCCCTGCACGGTAGCTGCGAGACCGGCGGATAAAAATAAATATACAGGCTCCATGGATACCGGAATCAGGAAGCTTCAGCCATGCGGGTTATATTCATTGCCCGCAGTATAAGGAGGATTTTCATATGTTTTTAAATTTTTCAAACCATCCGAGCTGTCTGTGGGGACAGGAGCAGACAGCGGCGGCGGGGGAGTTTGGAGAAATCGCGGATCTGCCGTTTCCACAGGTTCCGGCAGAGATGAGCAGCGAAGATGTTCGCAGACTGGCTGATCAATATACGGCACAGATCCTTAGCAGAAGACCGGACTGTGTATTGTGTCAGGGAGAGTTCTGCTTAAGCTGGAATGTGATCGTCCGCCTGAAAGAGGCAGGAGTCAGGGTCGTGGCTGCCTGCAGTGAACGGATGGCAGAGGAGGTGTATGGAGAAAAGGGGACAGAGAAAAAAAGCGTGTTTCGGTTTGTGCAGCTTCGGGAGTATTGATTCCTATGGAAAAACCCACCTGTACAGGATCATACAGGTGGGCTGATCGATTCATGAATTCAGCTTAGTTACTATTTTTTCATATAAACAGATGTAGGCCTCGATGGCGTGGCAGATAATGGTAATGGAATAACGCTGGGAATCGTTTCCGGCGTGATTTGTCTTGTTGCGTTCCTCTTTTAACTGCATATGCAGGCGAAGGAATACATTGATTTCCCGCTCCGCTTTTGGATTTTCCGTGATGTGATACTGTCGAACCGGAAAGCTGGGCTTTTTGGTGTTTTCAATCGTGACAGTCTGCCCGGAAATAAAAGAATTCAGTGCGGCATAGTTGGTACGTTCCCCCATTGGAACAAAAGGAACATTGCGGGAAGGACGTTTCGTATAACCAACCTGCTCTACCATATAATTTTCTTCCGGCTTCCATCTTTCTTTGGGCGTATTCGTCTGCCTTAAATAACTTACAAGATCACGGCTGAGTTTTTGCTCACCGGAGACTGGGTCAAAAATGAAAGGTGCATCATATCCATTTTGTGCCTGGGAAACCAGAAAGCTGCTTTTGATCATTTCCTTTGGCATTTTGCTCTCCAGAAGCGTCAGCGCCTGCTGGATGAATCCCTTATTCAGACACCACTGGATTTCATCGATGACCCGGCGCTTTTTATCATCCTGAACCAGAAGCTTCTCGCCATAGCTGTCCCGGATCAAGCCCTGGAACAACGTGAGGTAACCGGCATTTTCCGTATTACTTTCTGACGGGCTTAATTTGGCCAGTGCAATGGAAAGCTTCTTCAGTCCTTCTTCAAATTTATTAACATCACATAACTGAATACCCTCAGCGATCATTTGCATCTGATCCAGAACCTCCTGTTCGGCGGGATTTACGTTCTGTACATGGTGCAGAGAGGCAATCTGTCCATAGTTGATGCATTCGTGGATACCGGTCACAAAGTTCATGATATGAAAGGTATCCTTTGCGGAGGTGAAAAATGTGGTAGGAAAATCCGGTTTGCGATCGGCATTGCTGATCAGATCCACCGCATGCATGTTTTCCGGATCAATGTCGATACCCTCCAGCCTCAGGAGTGAAAGCGCAGTGTTTAATATTTCCTGTATGGTGCGGAAGCCGCCGTGGGTATCAACATGAATGTTCAGATTTGGATAATGCTGCCGCAGGATCCGAAGCTCCTCAATCACATCATAGATCAGCTTTTGCGTATCCTTTGCCCGCTGCTCCGGTTTCATGGAGGCTTCGTCGCTCTTGCCTATGTTGGTGCAGATTTCCTTGTAGGACAGATGATAGCCGCAGGACTGTGCATAATCCGATGTTTTGCAGATAAAGTAGTTTTCAGCCGTATCATAAAAGCTGTCACAGTCTGTTGTGTGGACTGTTTTCAGAGCTGTACGCGTTTGCTCCGAGCATATCATAATGATCCCGTCAAGTCTTTCTTCCCCTCCGGCGCGTTTGAACTGTTCCATCAGCAGGTAAGGAACCGGCTCAAGCTGGTAGTAGTAGTTCAGCATATCCTGGCCGGGAGTATTCGTCAGCGATACGGAAGAAAGCCTGTCAAGTGCCGGACCGTTGATGGTGCTCAAAGTAAGCAGCAGGATGTTCTTTTTCTCAGGGACAGGAGCAGAAGCCGGATCAAAGTCAAACAGGTCTTCGCAGACCGGCTTTGGAAGCGGAGGGAGCAAATTGCCGGGAACCGGAGGCTCTGGTTCGTTCTTTGTTTCGATTGCGTCATTCAGATTTTTTTCGGTTGGCTTTATCTCTGCTTTTTCTTCGTCCGTCTGCATCTCGGGTGTTTTTGCCCTGCCTTCAGGCTCAACCTTGTGATAATACGGCACGCAGCGTTCATCGATCACCTCCGGGCGGTGATTCCTGTTGTATTCATCGTCCACCCGCTTTTTTAAGTCTTCGAGGAAATCATGTCCTTCATTGATGGCTTTTGGAATTACGGTTTCCAGATATTGCTTCATGGCTGCATCAAAGGAGGACACCCGCTTTCCGGGATACAGTGTGTCAAGATGGTGATTTAATGCCTGCTGGTAGTAGTCGGCAGAAAAATGCGTTTCTGTGGTTACCCGGTAACGGAAAAGCTGCATCATATACTTTTCCCTGGCTTCCCGGGTGGAAAAACGAGTGTTTATGGTCTGTCTGGAAGCAAGCAGGAAAAAAGTAGGACATTGTGGATCACACAGGCATTTTCTGGCACG
>CAVIRL010000145.1:0-6807 GCA_963645005.1 Prevotella sp. P5-108 | reverse complement strand
CAGGATGACGAAGGCGCCGCGGGCCTTAAACTCCCGGATATTGGAAATGGTCTTGGAGAACACATGTTCCTGAGTTGCAATGGCGATTACCGGCACCTGATCGGAAATCAGGGCGATGGTACCATGCTTTAATTCTCCGGCTGCATAGGCCTCTGCGTGAATATAGGAAATTTCCTTCAGCTTCAGGGCACCCTCCAGGGAAAAAGCGTAATCCAGTCCGCGTCCGATAAAGAAAGCGTCCGGGCTTTGGATGATATGGGATACCACGCCCTTGATCATCTGCTCCTGAGCGATCATGGTCTCCATAGCCGGAATCACATCCAGCAGGTCGGAGAGGAAATCGGCTGCTTCCTTCTCGGTGAATTTGCCGCGAACCAGTGCCATGCGGCAGCCAATCATGTAGAGGGCGGCAAGCTGTACAGAGTAAGCCTTGGTGCTGGCTACAGCAATCTCCGGACCGGCATGGGTGTAAAGAACATAATCGCTTTCTCTTGCGATGGTGGAGCCCTTTACATTGACAATTGCCAGCGTCTTTGATCCGTATTCATGGGCCAGGCGCAGGGCTGCCAGGGTGTCGATGGTCTCGCCGGACTGGGAGATGATCAGCACCAGGGTATGTTCGTCGATCAGTGGCTGCTCATAGCGGAACTCAGATGCGATGGTTACGGTAACCGGGATCCGCAGGATCGGCTCCATCAGCGCCCGGGCAACCATACCGGTGTGCATGGCAGTACCACAGGCCACAATGTGGATCTGATTGCAGTCCTTGAAAATCTCATCCGGGATCCTGTCATCGGAGAAATCCGGGAGTCCTTTGCTGATGCGCGGCAGGATAGTGTTCTTCATAGCCTCCGGCTGCTCATGGATCTCCTTCATCATGAAATGCGGATAGCCGTTCTTCATGGCAGCATCTACATTCCAGTTGACAGTTAGAATCTCCGGGTACACCTTGGAGAAGGTTTCATCCATATTGTATACATGAACCTTGTAAGGAGTCAGGCGCACGATCTTGTCTTCCGGTACAACAAAATACTGATTGCTGTAGGGGATCAGAGCGGTTAAATCCGAAGCGATGATGGCACCTGCATGAGTGTAGGAAGCCACCAGCGGGCTGACTCTGCGGATTGCATATACAGAGCCCGGCTGGTCATCAAACAGGATGCAGAAGCCATAGGAACCTACGATCAGCTCCTGGAGCTTTTGAATTGCTTTTAACGGGTCTCCATCATACAGAACGTCCAGTACTCTCGCAGCCACTTCACTGTCGGTCTGGGAGATGAGCTGTCCTTCCAGATGAAACTGTTCCGTCAGTTCATGGTAGTTCTCAATGATCCCGTTGTGGATCAGGGTTACTTTTCCGGCGCGGTGCGGATGGGCGTTGGCATCGGTAACGCCTCCGTGGGTGGCCCATCGGGTATGACCGATGCCGCTGTGAGCGGTTCCGTGAACATTGGCCTCACAGTATTCTCTCAGGTTTTTTACTTTTCCAACCTTCTTTGCGATGCAGATGCTGGTATCCTCCATGCAGAGAGCGATGCCGGCACTGTCATAACCGCGGTACTCCAGGCCGCTGAGGCCATCTAAGAGGATCTTACTTGCGTCTAAAGGTCCTGAATATCCAATAATTCCACACATAATATGAAAAATTCCTTTCTTTCTGTCATGTTGTCATTGTCATGGTTCAAAAATGTAAGATCACGCAAAAATGCGTACAAAAATAAGAGCCTCCGGTTATCCTGCGTTTGTTTTGCGGTTACCCGCATATTTCACAGAATATGCACGCCCGGAGAAGCATGGGAGAGTACCCGCCGAATGTTCGATGATCTCTCCACCTCGTTAACCTGAAAAACCAGCTATGCAGCTTTCACGTACAGTTCTCAGGTGCATGGCGCTTAGCTTTGCTATTGGATGTTCGTTCCTCCTGAAAAACGAAATCGAGTCTATTATAGAGCAGAATGGCTTTTTCGTCAATCAAATGCCGTTTCTTCATGAAATATTAAAGTTTCCTCTCTGTATTTCCGGAAATATCTGTGCTAAAATACGAAGTTGTATTGTGTTACACCAAAACAAGAGAAAATCGAGATTACAAATATGAAACATCATTTCCATGTAAGGCAGATTGGGAAGCTTCTTGCAAATTCCATGATCCGCTATAAAAATAAGTGGACCGCAGCCGGACTTGCGCTGGTTCTTGGGGCCGGAAGCATCGGTGTTTCGTTTCTGTACCAGCCTGCCGCCAATACAGCCGCACCGGACCGGGAAACAGAAGCGGAAGAGACCACTGCGGCCACAACTGCCGCAGCTCAGTCCGAGGCAGAATCCAAAAGTGAGTGGGTGCCGGTTCTGGACGAGTTAAATCTGGCCCACTATTTCCCGGAAGGGGAGGAGGATGAGACCGATATCACAAAAAGTCTGGCAGGCCATGTATTCCATGAGCTGATGACCCGGGACGCCAACTGGTCTGGTTCTCTTTACAGTTATTCCGATGTGACACCGGTGGATATGGTAGCAAAGCTAGGCATTCCGCGAGAACGCATCCTGGGAAAATATAATCCGGAGGATGCCGTTCATCAGAAGGAAAATCCTTCTACCTGGACCATCGGAAGCTTTCGTAATGTCAAAATTCAGGCGGTAGACGGAGACGGCCATACGGTTTCTCCTTATTCCAGTGTGCCCCAGATCATGTCGATGGCCAATGTCTATACCTATTATCATAATCCGCAGGACAGCGACGCGTTCCTGTCCTACGCGAAAGCGTTGTGGGAGGCATCCCATTCTTACACCATGTCCATCAGCAGTGTGTATTACTGTTCCGGATGTGTTGGAGAAAATGCCAAGGAGCTGGAAAAGGAAGCACTGATGGAAGAAGCGGAGGCTGAGAAGGAAAATCCTAATCTGGAGCTTCCTTATGAAGAAATCTCCGGAAATGACGATGCAGATGCCGGTCAGCCTGCGGAAATCTCTACGGAAACTCAGGCCAGCGTGATCACAGCAGGCCAGCTCACCGCTGAGAAAAAAGCAAAAGAGGAAAGCCGGGCAGAAAGCATCGCGGCAGAAACGGAAACCGCGCCTGCAGTTTTGGAATCCACCAGCGCCGTGATCACCGTGCCCTCAAAGCAGAAGTTGGCATCTCCATCCAATGCCGAGGCATCCATCGCTATTCAGGACGAAGAAGCGCAGACCGGATCCAATGCGGAACAGACCATTGTGGATGAAAGCGCGGAAACCATGGCAGAAACGGTTTCCGGTCAGGAAAACAGCCAGAATACGGATATTTCCAAAAACTCTGCTGAGCCTTCCCATGCAAAAGCCGGCTTAAGCTGTCCGGGGCATGTAGATCTGACGATCACCATGAAAATCGGCGGACTGACGGAAGCCTCCGGTCTCTTTGCCCTGGATGTGGCAGGAAACGATGAGAGCCTTTATACCGAGGACGGCTGGCAGGGTTGGACAGAGGAGAATCGCCAGGCAGTCATTCAGCTTGCGTCGGAGGACTGGTACCAGAAATACGGTCTTAGTGTATCCTCCATCTCTACCGGAACACCATTGTCAGCGGAGGAAATTGAAGCCTATCTGGAGGAACTTCCGGACGGCATTTCCGAAACCAGAAAGGAGCTGCTGCGCTTTGCGTTAAACTCCGTAGGCAAGGTTCCATATTACTGGGGCGGCAAGCCATCCGCTCCAAATTATGAGGGCAATCATTTCGGAACCTTAATGTCGCCGGATGTGGACGGACGTACCCTGAAGGGTCTGGACTGCTCCGGCTGGATCAGCTGGGTCTACTGGTCTGTGACCGGAAATCATCTTCCTTATGAGGGAACCAGCGGCCTTGCGGCCCTCGGCAGGCGCATCGGCAGAGAAGACCTGCAGCCGGGAGATATCCTGATCCGTACCGGAGCCGACGCCCATGTCGTCATGTTCCTGGGATGGACTTCGGACGGAAGGATCCGCTGTGTTCATGAAACCAGCGGTTCCATCAACAATGTTACCGTCGGAACACGCAATGCCGGATGGCCTTACTACCGCAGCCTGATCGACTGACAATCTTTACCGGCCGGAGCTTCCGGCCAGAGAGGAGCATGTTTTGAATTACAGAGATGATTCATTTGATGGAGATGAGCTGGACCGCATGCGTGCACGACAGCAGAGAAAAAAACAGGGAATTCCCGCCGGACGGTCAGAACGGCGGCGTGGAACGGCTTCTGCTGCTGCATACCGCTCAGGCACAAAGCCCGGTGCCGCAGCGAAGGAAGGACCGGATGAACTGCGCCCGGATCAGATTGAAGAACTGGATCTGGATGATTACGATACTTATGAAAACGCGCTGGAACAGGAGCTGAACCGTACCATTGCGCAGACAGAAGGGAAACAGGGAAATTTGTATGAGAGAGAGAATCGAAACACCATGAGACAGGAGCATGCCGCTTACGAAAGACCGCGCAGAAAACGCAGAAGAAAGAGACATGGCTGGAAGGTCATCTTCCTGGCACTCCTGCTGATTGCCGGTATTTTCTGTTACAGGCGTTTCCGTGACAGCGGTTACTGGACGATTGCCGTATTTGGCGTGGATTCCCGGGATGGGAACCTTGGAAAGGGTGCTCTTTCCGATGTGGAAATGCTGGCCAGTATCAATAAAAAAACGGGTGAAATCCGCCTGGTATCTGTATTCCGTGACAGTTATCTGCGTATTTCTGACAAACCGGATGATTACGATAAGATCAACGAAGCCTATTTTATAGGCGGGCATGAACAAGCCGTTCACGCTCTGGAAAGTAACTTAAACATGAAAATTGATGATTACGCGACTTTTAACTGGAAAGCCGTGGTCGATGCCATCAATGTCTTAGGCGGCGTTGACATCGAAATCACCGATAAAGAATTTGCCTACATCAATTCCTTTATCACAGAAACAGTCAATTCTACCGGAGTCGGTTCCTACCAGTTGGAACACAGCGGCATGAACCACTTAGATGGCGTCCAGGCTGTTGCCTATGCAAGACTTCGTCTGATGGATACGGATTTCAACCGGACAGAACGTCAGCGTAAGGTTTTGGGACAGGCCATGGAGAAGGCAAAGGCCTCCAATTTCAAGACATTGCGTACCCTGGTCGGAGCGGTTTACCCGCAGGTTTCCACCAGCATCGGTGTGGATGATATCCTCACAATGGCAAAGAGTGCAAAGAAATATTATATCGGGCAGACATCCGGTTTTCCGTTCTCTCATCAGGAAATGAAGATCGGAAAGAAGTCCTGTGTCATTCCTACCACGCTGGAGAGCAACGTGGTCCAGCTTCATACCTTCTTATATGATCAGGAGCAGTATGATGCCCCGGAATCTGTAAAGGAAATCAGCAATTACATTGCGCAAAAGACAGGACTTGGTGAACCTGGAAAGGATACCGAATCCGGCAAGAATGTCGGTGCGGAAGGCAATAACGGTGGCGGACAGACCGGCGGCAAGTCTGAACAGCCTGCCGCAGCTCCGGTCCAGACCGAACCGGCTGTAGAGGAAAGCAGTGAAGCTGTGGAAGCGTCTTCCGAATCCGCAGAGGAAACGATTGAAAGCTCTGCAGTAGAGGAAACAGAAGAACCCGAAACCTCTTCTGGCGTCATCAGCGCACCACAGGATCGTCCTGGAAGCACGGAAACAACTGCATCGGATCATACCAGTGCCGGACCTGGTTCATCAGAAGGCCCTGGAGCTTCCACCAATGGACCTGGTACATCCAATGCCCCGACCGCGGCAGAAACCAATGCCGCATTAGAGGCACCGGGCCAGAGCTTTGGCGGCGGGGCAGAGGAAGCCGGACCCGGTGTATAAAAAATTCGTGACGGTGAAGGTACTGAGCCGTTACGGAAATTCAAATTAAAAATGTGAGAGAAGAAATGCGGAAATTTTGCGGTCGTCATAATGTACAAAAATCTACTTACAGGTTGACAATCTTTGTATAATGAGACAAAATTCAAAAAAACAGCAAAAAACTATTATGAAAAAAGCAATTTTCCGCTATAATAGCATTTCGGTAACAACCATACATCATACAGTTTTTGAGAACGCAGTGAGATGCACACCGGTAATCAGCAGCATGCTGACAGCCGATATCTGAAACCAGAATGCAGTGGAGTCGCAACGAGTTTGGCGGCTTCGCTGTATTTTTTTTGCGAAATTCTCCCACAACTTTCGCCCCCGATGCTGTGTTCCAGGACAATCAACAGGAGGAATTTACTTATGCCAAAATCTTTAAAACAGGAAATCATTTACGGAATCATGATGGTCTTTGCCATGGTCTATCCCATGGTCTGCTATAATGTAACACTGAATGTCGGCGGCATGCAGAACTTCGTCTTCGGGGCAGCGCTCCATGAACTTCCGATCATGTGCCCGCTGGCATTTCTGTTTGATTTTTTCGTCGTAGGACCGATTGCCAAAAAGATCACCTTCCGCATTTTTAATCCGGCCGAAGATAAGATCATCTTTGTGATCCTGATGATCTCTGTTCTTTCCATCTGGATGATGTGCCCGTACATGAGCCTGATCGCAACCATTTTATTCAAGAATGGCCTTCAGCCGGAATTTTTAAGCATCTGGTTCTCCACTACCATCAAGAACTTCCCGATGGCGTTCTTCTGGCAGCTGTTTGCAGCAGGTCCGCTGGTTCGTTTTATCTTTGGAAAAATATTTAAATAAATTTCATTTAAGGTGTCCACGGTTCCGGAGTGGAACGTAGAGCGCACTCGGCGCAATGGTAGATGGTTGCCGAAGCAACCGCGCCTCGGCGCGAGAATGTGCCAAGGCACATTCTTTTT
>CAVIRL010000144.1:0-6852 GCA_963645005.1 Prevotella sp. P5-108 | reverse complement strand
CGAATAAAGATGTCTCTCTTTTTATGCAAAATCACGAACTTGCTCATTTATAGTTGACAAAAATAAAATCAACACGAAAAATGTCGGAAAATGTACAAAAATTATTGAAAATAATACAATTATTTGTTCACTATTTCTGAAATGTGTGGTATAATGGCAATTACAAGAAAACACTACAGCGAGGTGATAACGTGATTAAAAAGGAAATGATTGCCATGCTTTTGGCAGGGGGACAGGGCAGCCGCCTTGGAGTATTAACACAAAAAGTCGCAAAACCGGCAGTATCGTTTGGCGGCAAATACAGAATCATCGATTTTCCACTCAGCAACTGTATCAACTCTGGCGTTGACACAGTTGGCGTTTTAACACAGTATCAGCCATTACGTCTGAACGGTCACATCGGAATTGGCATTCCGTGGGACCTAGACCGTAATGTCGGAGGAGTTACCATTCTTCCACCATATGAGCGGAGCAAGGGCAGTGACTGGTATACCGGTACTGCAAACGCTATTTATCAGAACCTGGAGTACATGGAAAGCTACAATCCGGACTATGTTCTGATCCTCTCCGGCGATCACATCTACAAGATGGACTATGAGGTTATGCTGGAGTATCACAAAGCGAACAACGCAGATGTCACCATCGCATGTATGCCGGTGCCCATCGAAGAAGCAAGCCGCTTCGGTATCGTGATCACCGATGACAACAACCGCATCACCGAGTTCGAGGAGAAGCCGGCGCATCCGCGCAGCAACCTGGCCTCCATGGGTATCTACATATTCAGCTGGAAGGCCCTGAAGGAAGCCCTCATTGCCATGTCCCAGGAGCCGGGCTGTGATTTCGGAAAGCACGTCATTCCCTACTGCCACGGCAAGCAGGAGCGCATCTTCGCCTACGAGTACAACGGCTACTGGAAGGACGTCGGAACCCTTGGCTCCTACTGGGAAGCCAACATGGAGCTCATCGACATCATTCCGGAGTTCAACCTCTACGAGGAATACTGGAAGATCTACACCAAGAGCGACATCATCCCGCCGCAGTATGTGGCAGCAGATGCAGTCATCGACCGCAGCATCGTCGGTGAGGGCACCGAGGTACACGGAACCATCACCAATTCTGTCATCGGCGCAGGCGTTACCATTGAGCCGGGGGCAGAGGTACACGACTCCATCATCATGCGCGGGTGCCATATCAAGGCAGGCGCAAAGGTGAACAAGGCCATCGTGGCAGAGGACACCACGATCGGCGAAGGCGCAGAGCTTGGTGTCGGCGAGTACGCACCGAGCAAATATGACCCGAAGGTTTACCAGTTCGACCTGGTTACCATCGGTGAGCGCAGCGTGATCCCGGATCATGTAAAGATCGGTAAGAATACCGCAATTTCCGGCGTCACCACTCCGGAGGACTACACCGACGGAGCACTGGCAGGCGGAGACTACATTATAAAGGCAGGTGGCGTACGATGAAAGCGATTGGTATTGTATTAGCAGGCGGAAACAGTAAGAGAATGCGGGAATTATCCAACAAGCGCGCGATTTCCGCAATGCCGGTTGCAGGCAGCTACCGCAGCATTGACTTTGCACTCAGCAACATGAGCAACTCCCATATTCAGAATGTGGCAGTATTTACCCAGTACAATTCCCGTTCCTTAAACGAGCACTTAAGCTCCTCCAAGTGGTGGGATTTCGGAAGAAAACAGGGCGGACTCTATGTATTCACCCCGACCATCACCGCAGAGAACAGCGACTGGTACCGCGGCACTGCCGATGCCCTCTATCAGAATCTTACCTTTTTGAAGAACAGCCATGAGCCCTACGTAGTCATCGCCGCAGGCGACGGCATCTACAAGCTGGACTATAACAAGGTTCTGGAATATCACATCGAGAAGAAGGCAGACATTACCGTAGTCTGCAAGGACATGCCGGAGACAGAGGATGTCACCCGTTTCGGCCAGGTCAAACTGAATGAAGACGGCCGCATCATCGACTTCGACGAGAAGCCTATGGTTTCCACCTCCAGCACCATTTCCTGCGGAATCTACGTCATCCGCAGACGCCAGCTCATCGAGCTCATCGAGCGCTGCGCGGCAGAAGACCGTGTAGACTTTGTACGCGATATCCTGGTACGCTACAAGAATCTGAAACGGATCTACGCATATAAGCTGGATTCCTACTGGAGCAACATCGCCTCCGTAGATTCCTATTACAAGACGAACATGGACTTCTTAAAGCCGGAGGTACGCAATTACTTCTTCAAAGAATATCCGGACGTATACACCAAGGTAGACGACCTTCCACCGGCCAAGTACAATCCGGGCGCTCTGGTTAAAAACAGCCTGATCTCCAGCGGTTCCATCATTAACGGAACTGTAGAGAACTCCATTCTGTTCAAGAAAGCATATGTAGGAAACAACTGTGTGATCAAGAATTCCATCATCCTGAACGATGTTTACATCGGAGACAACACCGTCATCGAGAACTGCATCGTAGAGAGCCGCGATACCATCCGGGCCAACACCACCTATATCGGTACACCGGGCGATATCAAGATCGTTATCGAGAAGAACGAACGCTATACACTGTAACTGTGTCTGGCATTATAGCCAGCAGGGCGGCATCGTTTTGGCGTAACTGTAAAGGTACGGAGCAGTTACGTTCCGACATCATGAAAACACGAAGCGGACTGACCGGGACGGGCTCTCCGGCTTATCCCGGTATCCGCATAAGAACGGGGGAGAGTTTCCACATGCAGATAACAGATGTGAGAGTGAGAAAGATCGAAAAAGAAGGCAAAATGAAAGCAATCGTTTCCATTACCATAGATAATGAGTTTGTTGTCCATGATATCAAAGTCATCGAAGGAGAGAAGGGATTGTTCATCGCCATGCCGAGCCGCAGGGCATCCGATGGCGAGTACCGCGATATCGCACATCCGATCAATTCAGGAACCCGCGATATGATCCAGTCTGTGATCCTGAAGTGCTACGAGACCGCAGCAATGGAAAACCAGCAGGAAGCGCTGGCATAGGCGAAAAGATGAAAACTTACCGGTGAGAATTTCACGGTTCATAAATGAGAACATAGAAGAAGAGGCGGGCTTAGGTCCGCTTCTTTTTGTATGACAGGAAATTGTGTTCTGTCATTCAAAAGCGCGTCCGCTGATTTCGTGACAGTGTATGCATTTTCAAAAAACAGACGCAGATCCTGTCAGAAATTTGTAAAATTTCACCAAAATACTTGTATTTTCCTTATATAAATGCTAAAGTGAGTGCAAAGGGGGAAACGTTATGGAAAATACAGTAAATAACCAGATTGACCTTATAAAAGTAACGGAAAACAAACCCAAACAGGACAGATCAAACGTCATTTACATCCAGATGCTGGGCGGGTTCAGCATGACCTGGCAGGGGCAGCCAATCCTCCTTGGAAAGAGCCTCAGCAGCAAGATGCTTCACCTTCTGATGCTGCTCCTCTACAGCCGGGGCGAGGGCATCCGCCGCACCCGCCTGCTGGAGCAGCTCTACGGAGACAGCGACACAGACCAGGCAGCCAATTCTCTGCGGGCCATGATCTTCCGCCTGAGAAAAAGCCTCATCGCAGCCGGACTCCCGGATGGCGAGTATATTTCCACCAAAGGCGGCATCTATATGTGGACAGCAGATCATGTAGATGTGGAGCTGGATGTGGAAATGTTCCAGAAGCAGGTCATGGCCGCTCTGGGCGAGAAGGATCCCATGAGGGAGGTTGAGCTTTTAAAGGAAGCCTGCGCCATGTACAAGGGAGAGTTCCTTCCCATGATGATCGCAGATGACTGGGTATCCGCCGCAAACTGGAAGTATCAGGAGCTTTACTTCAAGGTGCTGCGTGAGCTGGCAAGACTTCTGAAGAAGCAAAGCCGCTATGACGAGCTGCTCCCCTATTGCGAACAGGCCCTCAGCCGTTATCCGTATGAAGAGTGGCAGCTGATCAAGCTGGAATGTCTGACCGCCATGAAGGAATATCAGACGGCAGTGGCCTATTACGAACAGATCGCGAAGGAGTCCCAGCAGGAGTACGGCATCAGCATGTCCCAGGACATGATTGAGCATTACCGTGCCATCCGCAACATGATCCAGTACGAGATGAATAATATAGAAGAAATCCAGCAGCACATGAAGCCAGATCCCAACGTATTCGGAGCTACCCGCTGTGATTATCTCACCTTCATCGATATTTACCGCTACATCGTCTGGGTGCTCGGGCGCGAGGATACGAGAGCGCATCTGGTGCTCTTCACCCTCATCGACCGCGAAGGAGAACCGCTGGAATCCTCAGAGCAGCTCGAGGAGGTCCGCCAGAGACTGGAAAGCTCCATCATCCGTTCCGTACGCAGGTCAGACCTGTACACAAGATACGGCAAGAACCAGTTCCTTGTGCTGGTCACCAGCACAGATGAAAAGGGCTGCCGGATAGCAGCAGACCGCGTGTGCCGGAAATTCCGGGAGGTAAACCGCCGCCGCAAGATTGATGTATATTATGCCTGCAGACCGGCCGTGGCCGTCACCGGAGACAGCCTGAGAAAGAACGTGGGAAAGAATGTAAAGGACCTGGAAACCGGTGATGACGAGACCCTTGCCGGGGAACAGAATGCGCAGCTTGAGATCCATTCCCGGGCTGAAAATAAAAATTAAAAAAGGTTCGGAAATAATTGGAAAATAACAGTAGTTGTAACACCGGAAGACGTATACTATAACTGACAATAGAAAAAGTGTAGCTGTTTGGTGCTTCCACAGCTACAGGACATTGTCATAAATCGTTATTTGTTACCTTCAGATAGCAAAAATAAAGGGAAAAGGAGAGAGTGGTATGAGAGGACTCGAAGCAAAACTCATGAGCCTGAGAAAGAACATCAGGCACGAGTATAAACGCATCGTGGCGTTTATGCTTACAGTAGCCATGGTTGTCACCAACTTTGGCACGAACCTGACCGTGGCATTCGCGGCAGGCGAAGGAACAAGCTCTCTGTTCCTGCTCGAAAGCAGTGAACTGAAAAGTGCAATTGATGACGCACTCGAGAGCGGAGAAGCCTTTGACTTCTCAACGTTGGACGTAAAGGCCAAAACAACAAGCCTGAAAAAGTCCTACGAAAAATTATTGAAAGGACACGTGTACCAGCTGGACGCTGACATTGACAGCAGCTATGCAGCAGAGAGCACTGACCTGCAGGTATTCTACAATGCAGACAGTGACCAGGTTGTATTCCTGTTTATCAACGAAAGCGACATGGCTGTTACCTTCCGGGCCAATGTGAGCGGATATGAGACCGCCCGCGTGACCGTCAATCCAAACACCGCAAACATTGACGATGCGGAGTCCGTAGAGAATGCGGAAGACTACAGCAACACCACCATCGTAGACGACACCAAGACACAGCCGAAGGCAGAGGTCGTAAATCCGACCGGCGAAGCTTCAGAGGAAGAGGAAAGTGCATCTGAAGAAACCGCTGAAGAGGAAGAAATCAAGATCGATGCAGCCGAGAGCGATACTGCTTCTGACACAGAAGAAGCTGACAAAGCAGAGGAAGCCGAGACAGAGGCTAATGTTGACATCGACACCGAGGATACCGGGGTTGACAGTGAGATCGTCATCGAAACCGAAGCAGACGAGCCTGAGGCAGAAGCAGAGGCAGAGGTCAGTGAGACTCAGACTGAAGTAAAGATCCTTCCGGAAGAGGGAAGCGCCAGCGCATCCATCTCCGCAAAGGAAGTATTCCGTGTAACTGCCAACGAGAATGCCGCTGAGGATTCTCTGGAGGGCAGCATCGAGGAAGAGAACGAAGCTGAGACCGAGGCAGAAACTCCGGAAAAAGAAACCGAAGCACTCCCGGAAACCACCGAGGCCGCTGCAGAGGAGAAAACCACCGCAGCCGAGGAGAAATCCGAAGCAGCAGATGAAACCACAGCAGCAGATGAGTCAAAAGCATCAGACGAGACCACAGCAGCAGACGAGTCGAATGCAGCAGACGAAACCACAGCAGCAGATGAGTCAAATGCAGCAGACGAATCTACCGCCGCAGCGGATGAAAGCAAGGCAGCCGATGAGACCATCGCTTCTGACGAGACGAAGACAGCAGACAACACCGACCAGACCACCGCAGACAACAGCGGCAAGGCAGACGGCATCGACAGTGATGAGCAGTTCCTCGAGGACGACACCATTGTAACCGAAGGCGAGCTGGACGGCAAAGCATACAACACCGTAACCATCTGGGGCAGCGCAAACGCAAGAGCCTATGCAGTAAAGACAGAGGATCTGGTGGGCAAGGCAGCAGCAGAGGGCGAGTACAGCGTAGATTACTCCGTAGACCCAGTAGGCGCAGCAGCCATCAAGGGTGCAGACAGCATCGACGAGGGTGAGACCCTCTACTTCGCAGTAGACCCGCAGGTCGGCTACGAGATCACCGAAGTCACCGCCAACGGCGAAGCACTGGAAGAGATCGACGCAGCAGGCATCGCAAGTGCCTCGAACCTGGAGAAATACGAGCATGTCTACGCAGTAGAAAACGTAACTGAGGATCTGGAGATTGTGGCAAGTCTGGAGGAGACTCTGGATGTTGCACATCCGGAATTCAACGCAACCTACGAGAACAGCGATGGCGTAACCATCAGCCTGCACGCAGACGAAGGCATCCTTCCGGAAGGCACCGAGCTTCAGGTAACCGAAGTAACCGAGGCTCTGGGCGATACAATCAAAGAGAAGATGGACGGCGAGTCCGAGGGCGCAACCGTCAACACTGTATTAGCATACGATATCAATCTTCTTTATAATGGAAAGAAACTCAGCAACAGCTGGTCTGAGCAGGGTTATGTAGACG
>CAVIRL010000143.1:0-6923 GCA_963645005.1 Prevotella sp. P5-108 | reverse complement strand
TCTCCACCGACATGCAAGCATGTCGTGGACTCAGACTTTTGACACTGTAACCAAATTTACGGTAAAAAATTTTTCTGTCTGCACGACGATTAACTGTACGACAATTAATTCACATTTTCGTTGCTTTTTTCGGTCAGAACGTGTACTATTATTAAGACAATTTGTAACTGTTCTGTAGGTCTGCGCACTTGCTGCGCTGACCGTAAGAAAACATGGGTCGGCAGGCAAAAATCCCATTGCCGAAGGCAATTTTCAATGGATTTTTGCTCGTGACTGTGAAGGTACAGAACAGTTACGACAATTTATCAGTGATGAGACGAAGAAAAGCTTAAGAGAAAAGGACAGGTGACTTGCGTGGAAAGACAGAATGAGATGAAACCGGATAAGATTTATATTCAGATGTTTGGAAGCTTTCGCATGACATATCAGGGACAGCAGATTCAGTTGGGAAAATGGCTGAGTGCCAAGATGATTCATCTGCTGCTGCTTCTTATCTGCAGGCGAGGAGAGGGCGTCACCAGAGCGGAACTGATCCAGCGTCTGTATGGTGCCGAGGAGAACGACAGCCAGTCCAGCAATTCCCTGCGTGCCATGATCTTCCGGCTGCGCCGGAGCATTCAGGAATCCGGGCTTCCGGAAGGGGAATACATTTCTACCAAAGGCGGACGGTACACATGGAACAATCAGCTGATTGAGACCGAGCTGGATGTGGAGACATTCCAGGAACTGGTAAAGGCAGCCTTTGACGAAGTGGATCCGGTACGCAGGGTGGAGCTGCTGACAGCTGCCTGCAAAACCTGCCGGGGAGATTTTATGCCGGATATGGTTGCGGATGAATGGATCGGAAAGACCAACTGGCGTTACCGGGAACTTTATATGAGAGCGCTGCGGGAACTGACGGATCAGCTGAAAAAACAGAAGCGTTATGAAGAACTGCTGCAGGACTGTGAACTGGTATTGAAACGTTACCCGTCGGAAGAATGGCAGCGCATGAAGCTGGAGTGCCTCAATGATCTGAAACGCTACCGGGAGGCAGCAGCATATTATGAGGCGCTGGAGCAGGAGTCCAGACAGACCTGCAGTCCGTTTTTATCACGGGAACTGAAGGAACAGTACCTGAAGGCAAGAAACATGATGCAGTATGAAGTGGTGGACATGGAGCAGATCCAGAAGGATCTGACGACGGGGCTGGTACAGACCGGGGCCACCTCATGTGATTATCTGGAATTTGTCGATATTTACCAGTTCATGATGCGGGTCTTTGCGCGGGAGGGAATTCCGTCCCAGCTGCTTTTACTGACCCTGACCGGTCCGCAGGGAGTGGAACTGGAATCATCCGGGACACTGGAAAGCGCACGGTCCAGCCTGGAAAACGCGATCCAGAAGACCATTCGACGTTCCGATCTTTATACCCGCTACGGCAGTGACCAGTTTCTGGTGCTGCTGGCAAGTACAGAGAAGCGGGGGGGAGTAGAGGCTCAAACGCGCATTCTGGAACGCTATAACGAGATTAATCGGAATCTGCAGGTTGCCCTGCTCTGCGAACTGTGTGAGATCAAAACAGATGAACCGTAATTGAACGCAGGTTTTTGCGATTCACTCTTGACAGAATGATACGGTTTGCTATAATAACATTGCTCGATCGGAGGGCAAATCATTCAAAAGAAATGATAAGCCGGATAAGACGGCAGGCTGAGATGTCTGCATTCTTATCCGGCTTTTTTTCTTTTTTAAGGAGGAAATGCGAATGAATCAGAAACATAGTCTTACGGAAGGAAATATCTTAAAAAGTCTTCTGACCTTTGCGGTGCCGGTGTTTTTCAGTCTTTTGCTGCAGGCACTCTATGGCGGTGCAGATCTTCTTATCGTGGGCCGGTTTGCTGATACGGTGGATGTGTCTGGCGTGGCAACGGGAAGCATGCTGCTGTCTACGGTGACCAATATCATCACGGGTCTTTCCATGGGTATCACAATTGCGGTGGGAGAGAAGATCGGATTAAAGAAGGAGCGGGATGCCGGAAAGGCCATCGGTGCCGGTATCTGGCTGTTTGCGGTGTTTGCAGTGGTTTTAACTGTATTTCTGGTTGCTGGCGCACCGGTACTTGCGGGTCTTTTACATGCTCCGGAAGCTGCGTTTGTTCAGACGGTACGTTATATCCGTATCTGCGGTGCCGGTGCAGTGTTCATTGTGTCTTATAATGTGCTGGGCGCGGTATTCCGCGGCATTGGGGATTCGAAAACACCGCTGCTTACCGTGATCATCGCCTGCCTGATCAACATCGCGGGGGATCTGCTGTTAGTAGCTGGCTTTCATATGGGAACTGCGGGAGCTGCGGTGGCCACAGTAGCCGCCCAGGCAGTGAGCGTAGTGATTTCCCTGATATTGATCCGGAGACGGACTCTGCCTTTTACTTTTCAGAAAGAGGACATTCATTTTGAAAAGCAGCTGATCGGCAAGGAGTTAAAGCTGGGCATCCCGGTGGGGCTTCAGGAGCTTCTGGTAGGAACCTCTTTCCTGGTGATCCAGACGGTGGTGAATTCCTTCGGCGTAACTGCTTCGGCCGGTATTGGCGTGGCAGAAAAGGTATGCGTGTTTATCATGCTGGTTCCTTCGGCTTATATGCAGTCCATGTCAGCATTTGTGGCACAGAATATGGGCGCAGGAAATCCGAAGCGTGCCGACCGGGCGCTTTTATGCGGCGTTTCCACTGCATTCTGCGTGGGACTTCTGATGGGGGTGCTGACGTTCTTCCACGGAGATATCATGGCTGCTATGTTCTCGTCGGATGCGGCTGTAATCGAGGCAGCCCACAGCTATTTAAAGGCCTACGCCATTGACTGCCTGCTGACTTCATTTCTTTTCTGCTTCATTGGTTATTTCAATGGACGGGAGAAAACCCTGTTTGTCATGCTGCAGGGCCTGATCGGTGCATTTGGCGTGCGTATCCCGATCGTGTGGCTGGTGAGCCGCATTCCGGGTGCTACCCTGTTCCGGATTGGTCTGGCAACTCCGGCCTCCAGCCTGGTGCAGGTCACTCTGTGTCTGGGAATGTTTTTCTGGATACACAGGAAGCAGACAGACAGGGCTGCCGCCGCGCGGTAATAAATCCTTAAGGGAAATGTCTGCAATAATCAATGGTAATTGAGCCCCCTCTCTGGTATACTGTGATTGAATCAGGAAAACAACAGATCCTGTAACCGAAGACGATGCGGCGTTTTTATTCGCCGGATTATGATTACAGAGAGGAGATAGAATATGAGAAGAAAAGCAAATAAAACCATGACCGCCATTGGCATGGCAGCACTGATGACTGCGGCAGGAGTTCTGACCGCCATGGCAGCCCAGTCCCCGACGATCGCAGCGGGAGGCGGCATGAGCCAGAGTGAAGCGGCCGGCCCGGGTGTGGACAGCCCGGCAGCAGCCCGGGAGCAGGCCCCCATCTGGGGAACGATCCTCAGTGCAGATAACGAAAGCATCGATATGGAATGCCCGTCCGGAAGCATGATTGAGGGTGAGGTTCTTGTGAACATTTCCGGAGATACCCTGATCCTGGACGGTGAGAACGGCTATCCTATGGAAGCAAAGGACCTTCAGGCCGGAGATACCGTGTATGCTTATATCGGACCGGCCATGACCATGAGCCTGCCGCCGCAGACCATGGGAGAAGTTATCATCGGCAAGATTCCGGCAGACATGAAAGCACCGGAGTACATCACCGCAAAGTCCATGACGGCCAATGCAGACGGAAGCTGGACGCTGGTATCGGAAGCGGGCACGGAGTACGCGGTAGCAGCGGACTGCCGCATCATGCCGTACCTGACCCGGCAGATCGTATCCCTGGAGGATATAGTGCAGGGCAGCAATCTGCTGGTGTGGAGTGATGACCGGAACCAGGCGCAGAAGCTGGTATTGTTTGCAAGATAACAGTTTCGCATAAATGGTCTGGAATGAGGAAACGAGTGAAAGGACAGCAGGAAAGATGATGCTTCGGGCAGATTTTCATACACATACGACGTTTTGCGATGGCAAGAGTACGCCCCGCCAGATGGTGGAGGCGGCATACAGCATGGGCCTGACGGATTTTGGCATTTCCGGCCATGCGGATTATACCATGTGGGAGCCTGGGTTCGGCATGTCGGATGAGACACTTGCCGCCTATAAACAGGAACTGGAACAGCTCCGGGAAGAGTATGCCGGAAAGATGAACCTCTACATAGGAATCGAACTGGATACGCTGGGACCGGTGCAGCAGGCAGAGTATGCCATCGGCTCCACCCACAGCATCTTGAAAGACGGGCATCTGGTCACGGTGGATGACACCGAGGAGAAGCTGGTTCAGGCCGTGGAAACACTGTGGAACGGCGACTGGTATGCCATGGCCCGGGATTATTTTGAACTGGAGGCCACAGTGTATGATAAGCTTCACTGTGACTGGGTTGGCCATTTTGATCTGCTCACGAAGTTCAACGAGGGCTACAAGCATTTCGATGAGACGAAGGATATCTATCTGGAACCGGCCTTAGCTGCCATGAAGAAGCTGCACAGCCAGGGACTTCCCTTCGAGATCAACACCGGTGCCATATCCCGCGGCTACCGCACAGCGCCGTACCCGAATCCGATTCTTTTAAGAGAACTTCATGCCATGGGCGGACGCATTATGATCAACTCCGACAGTCACAGCGCCGAAACCATTGCCTACGCGTTTGATCAGGCACAGTGGACCGCGTATGAATGCGGATTCCGGAAGGTAACGGTATGGAGCAAGAATGGTTTTCGGGAAATTTCGCTGGAATAAAAAATGGAACTAAAAAATGGGAGCAGATTCCGTTGACACAGTCATGCGGAATCTGCTTCCATTTTTTTTAGACACAGTTATGCGTCCTTTCCTTCTGTTTCAAAATATTCCTTTGTCAGCCTAAATACTGTGCCGGACAGCAGGAACACACCGATCAGGTTCGGAATGGCCATGAGGCCGTTGAAGGTATCTGCGATACTCCATAGCAGGCCCAGATCTACGGTTGCGCCCAGGATTGATACCAGGGAGTAAGCCACCATGAAGGGCTTGATGATCTTCTCATCGAAGATAAATTCAATACAGCGTGCGCCGTACAGTCCCCATCCGATGATGGTGGAGAAGGCGAAGCAGCACATGGATATGGCGGTGAAGATGGATACCCAGCCTCCGTAAGTGGAGGTGAAGCCAGAGATGGTCAGCTCCGCTCCGGCTGCCTGGCCGTAGTTGATGGTGACGCCGCTGCACAGGATAACCAGTGCGGTTAAGGTACAGATAACAATGGTGTCGGTAAATACCTCAAAGATTCCGAAGAAGCCTTGTTTTACCGGCTTTTTGGTATCAGCACATGCATGGGCGATGGAACCGGTACCAAGGCCGGCCTCGTTGGAGAAGATACCGCGGGATACGCCGCGCTTCATGCTGGTGAAAAAGCTTCCGATGATGCCGCCGGTTACTGCCTGTGGATGGAAGGCACCCTCAAAAATCATGGAGAACACCAGCGGAATACGGTTTGCGTGGAGCAGCACCACACCCAGCGCCAGCAGGATGTAGAGCAGTGCCATGAAGGGAACCAGCTTTTCCGCTACGTTTCCGATTCGCTTGACACCACCGAGGAGCACCAGGGCCACCAGAGTCGTCAAAATGATGCCGGTGACCAGGCAGACAACCGGTTTGGACTGGTCTGTGATCAGGTTGTAGTTTTCCAGCGCGGAGTTGATGGCTGTGGTGATGGTGTTGACCTGGGTAGCATTTCCGGTGCCGAATACGGTCAGTACGCCGAAGGTGGAGAAGAGAACTGCCAGCCAATGCCATTTCGGGCCGAGACCGTTCTTGATGTAGTACATAGGACCGCCGACCAGCTCGCCGTTCTTGTTGGTTTCGCGGAAGTGGACCGCCAGGGTTACCTCAGAAAATTTGGTACACATGCCCAGGACTGCGGAAACCCACATCCAGAATACCGAGCCAGGACCGCCAATGGCGATGGCGCCTGCTACACCGGCAATGTTTCCGGTACCGACGGTAGCTGCCAGTGCTGTGCAGACTGCCTGGAACGGTGTCATGGCACCGTCGGAGGCATCGCGTTTGCGGAAGATACGTCCGATGGTTACGCGGATGGAGTAGGGGAATTTGCGGATCTGCAGAAAGCGCAGGCCGAAGCTTAGGTACAGGCCGACACCAATGATACAGATCATGGCAGGAACTCCCCAGATGAAATTGTTGATCACACTATTGACTGATTCGATTGTGTTTAACATAGGAATACCTTTCTTTCGTAAATAAAAATACTAAAAAATGATACCATAATCAGGAAAAAAAGTATAGCAAAAACACGGGATAACCAGGCAAATGACGAAAAAACGAAAAAATAAAGCATCGGTTCCCTAAAAGAACAGATGCTCAACAAGAATTTTGAAACCAATGAGAACCAGAATGACGCCGCCGGAACGTTCTGCCCGTGCTTTGCGGCGGATACCAAACACGGCTCCGGCTTTCACGCCAAGCATGGAAAGAAGAAAGATGGTGCAGCCAATTACGGTAATTGCGGGAAGAATCTGTACATCCAGAAAGGCAAAGGTCACGCCCACAGCCAGCGCGTCAATGCTGGTGGCCACGGCGAGGATCAGCATGGTCCGGACATCCATGGAGTCACTGCCGGATTCCGTTTCACTGCCGAAAGACTCCCGGATCATGTTAAAGCCGATGAGGCCAAGCAGAAAAAATGCAATCCAGTGGTCATAGGTTTTGATCGCATCCTGCAGCCGGGTCCTCAGCAGATATCCGAGAAGGGGCATAAGTGCCTGAAAACCACCGAAATACAGGCCGGTGATGACGGCATGCCGGAGTTTCAGCTTTTGCAGGGCAAGTCCTTTGCAGACCGCTACCGCAAAGGCATCCATGGACAGACCC
>CAVIRL010000142.1:0-6930 GCA_963645005.1 Prevotella sp. P5-108 | reverse complement strand
CGGGCGAGACCATGGCGGTACAGACAGAGCCCCATGATGCGTCCCGGGTATCAGAAATGCCGGTTCCGTCATCTGAGGCAGATCAGACTGCGGTGCAGGAGGCAGAAGGCCTGGCTGGTATGCCGAACCCGTTTACGGACAATGACACGCTGGAAGAGGCAGAGAAAAACGCCGGATTTTCCATTCAGGTGCCGGAGCAGGTGCAGGGAGCTTCCGCAACGGCCTTCCGCAATCTGAGTCAGAAACTGCTGGAAGTCATCTATTATAATAGAGAGCAGGAAGTAGCGAGAATCCGCAAGGGAATCGGCTGGGATGACATCAGCGGAGACTATGTGGGATATTCAGAAATCAAAAATGAGAAAATCGGTGACAGGAATGTAACTTTGAAAGGAAACGATGGCAAGGTCATGCTGGCTGTCTGGAATGCCGGAGAGTACAGTTATTCGGTTTCCGTGGATGAGCAGGGCGTGAGTCTGGACGAGATGACGGCGCTGGTTGAGGCTGTACAGTAAGAGAATGCGGGACGGTTCAGCAGGTTTGCGCACTTGATATGCTGACCGTAAGAAAACATGGGAGAAATTGAGTATGGATTTGGTACTTGGAAACGAAGAAACGTTTCTGGAAAAACTACAGTCAGGAATCTGCTCCTGGATCCGCTGGATTGCAGAGAAAACGGAAAATGGAAAGGGACTCGCGGAGTCAGGCGCAGAGGAAAAATCTGCAAGAGCTTTTAATCAGAAGGCCGGGCACCTGCTGGATACCCACGGCAATGCCGTTTTGCGGATGGCTTACTCCTACCTTCACAACATGAGTGATGCGGAGGACATTCTGCAGGAGACTTTGATCAGGTATCTGAAAACACAGCCGGAACTGGAGGGGCCGGAGCATGAGAAGGCCTGGCTTCTCCGGGTGGCCGCCAATTTAAGCAAAAACCGCCTGGACTATAACCGCCTGCGGGACACCGATGAACTGGAAGAAACCCTAGTGAGCCAGGAACGGGAGGATCTTTCTTTTCTGTGGGAGGCAGTGAAGCAACTGCCGGACACAAGCCGTGATGTGATCCATCTCTTCTATTATGAGGGATATCCTACCGCCCGGATCGCAAAGATCTTAGATCGGCGGGAAAGTACCGTGCGGTCTGATCTGCGCAGGGGCAGGGAGCGATTAAAGAAAATTCTGAAGGAGGAGTATGATTTTGAGTAAGAAGTATCAGGAAATCATGGATCAGGTCCGTGTGACGGACGAGATGAAGCAACGTGTCCTTCAGAATGTGAAAGAGCAGATGGAAGCGGAACGAACAGAGGGAACGAATGCAGGAAGCAGAATCCGAATGATTCAGAAGCAGGAGACCGGAAAAAAGGCGGAATTCGGAAAAAAACCGGAATCCGGAAAAATCATGCGCAGCCGCTTTTTGTCCTATGGCCGGACTTCCCGGTATCTCTCCGCCGCAGCCTGCATCATGATGCTGCTTGTGGGTGGGCTGACTGTGACGAAGCTTTTAAACCGCGGGGCCCCGGTGAATCCCACCGAACCCGCAGTGGGAATGATGCCTGGAGAAACGCTGGCTTCTTCCGAAACAGAAGGGAAACATGCCTCTCAGGATGAGGCAGGCGGTGAAGTCGGAGCCATGGTTGGAAACGACATGGTGGAGGTGGATTCCCTTGCGGAACTTTCACAGGCCCTTGGTTTTCCTGTGCCGGAAGTGAAAAATATTCCATTTGAGGTAACCGGTGTTGTGTATACAAACGGCTGGAATGAATTTGCTCAGGTAGAATACCGGGGTGGAGCTTCGGCAGAAGAAGTGATGTTTCGCAAAGCGAAGGGAAGCGATGACATTTCCGGCGATTACAATACGTATACCGATGTAAAAGAGATTACCGTAAATGACGTGTCAGTGACCTTGAAGGGCGATCGTGGAATCTACAGCCTGGCCACCTGGCAGCAGGATAAATTCACCTATTCCCTGTGCCTGGAATCGGGAGGAAGTGAGGATGCATTTGTAAGCATGATACAGAGTATTCCGTAGAAGGAAAGTAATTGTTCAGCAGGTCTGCGCACTTGCTGCGCTGACCGTAAGAAAACATGGGCTGGCAGAATCAACGGGAAAGGACATGACATTCAAAATCCATATTTTCCGGCGTGCATTGCCCCGGACTGATCCGGCGTCCGGTTTTCGGACAGACAATATCATTTCCAGTTTCCAGGAAGATCAGATCGCCTTCCTGAAAGGTTCCATCCGTACAGCGTTTGGTGATAAGGAAAGGAGTGCCCGGAGTCAGGGAGAGGCGTTTGATCGTGTCTCGCAGGAGTGTCCCTTTTTCCAGCAGTGATGCCAAGGAAAGGAGCATCGTGTCGGGCATTCCGGGGATATTGGCAGGCTTGTCAGCTTTTTTATCGTTCATAGGAGTCACTTCCTCAATAATTTTATCCTACTTTATCATACTTTATACTACTTAGCAATATCAAATCCCCCTTCATGCTATAGTACAGAAAAGTTTGCGAATTTCGTAAACCCTACAAAGGAGAAGGAGGATAACAGCATGAGACCGCTAAAAGCAAAAGTCAGTATCACGCTGGACAGTGACATCATACAGACGATCAGAGATTACGCAGAAGAAGATGACCGCTCATTCAGCCAGTATATCAATATGGTATTGAAGGAATATATAAGCAGGCGATGCAGGACTAATGAAACATAGTCATGCGGATGCCTGCTTTTATTATACAACGAAAATACGATATGACAAGACGGAAAAATTATATCATCCATTTGCTGACAATATGAAGCGATGGAACAGGCAGATTGACATAAAAAGTCCGTAATTGTTCAGTACCTTTACAGTTACAAAAGACCCATGAAAACAGCCGGAATGAAATTCACAAAGGCAGTTTTCACAGGTCTTTTTACTTTATGCAAAAATGCTTATTTGCTGAGCTTATCTCCCAGGATCCTTGTCCAGTAATCGCGGGTCTCAGCCACAACTACACCATTTAATGCCAGCAGTGCGATCAGGTTCGGGAAGGCCATCAGGGCGTTGAAAATATCTGCGATGGTCCATACGGCCTCCACGGTCATGAACGGTCCGATGAAGATGGCCAGGATGTACAGGAAACGGTATGCCATAACCGCTTTTTGGCTTCTGTTTGACAGATACTCCAGGCAGCGCTCCCCGTAATAGTTCCATCCGATAATGGTGGTGAATGCAAAGAAGATCAGGCATATCATCAGCAGGAATGCGGAGAACTGTGCCGGTACCGGAAGTCCCATCTGGAATGCGCGGGTGGTGACAGCAACACCCTCCAAGCCCACGGTGTGGGAGCCGGTCAGTACGATGCACAGGCCGGTCATGGTACATACAATGATGGTGTCGATAAAAGTACCGGTCATGGTAACCAGACCCTGGCGGGCCGGTTCTTTGGTCTGGGCAGCAGCAGCGGCGATCGGCGCACTTCCGAGACCAGCCTCATTGGAGAAAATACCGCGGGCAATTCCCTTCTGCATCGCAATCAGGATCGCCCCGATGGCACCGCCTGCAGCAGCCCGCAAACCAAAGGCGCTCTGCAGGATTTCAGCAAACGCGGCTGGAATACGGGATGCGTTTAACACTAGGATTACGATGCAGGCTGCAATGTAGAACACAGCCATGAAGGGAACAACCACGGAGGAAACACTTGCGATACGCTGAATGCCGCCCAGCACGACCAGAGCCACACAGATGGTCAGGATGATGCCGGTTACGACAACGGCGATGGTGTAATCATGACCGAAGAGGCTGATCACATGCTCTTTATTTTCATCAAAAAAGTTCCCGGCTGCGGCAGTGATACCGTTAACCTGGGTGAAGGTACCGATACCCAGAAGACCTACACCGGCACCGAAGAAGGCGAAGATCTTGCCAAGCCAACGCCAGTTCTTTCCCATTCCGTTTTCGATGTAGTAGAATGGTCCGCCCAGTACGTGGCCGCTTTCATCGATGGTGCGGTACTTGATGGCCAGGACACCCTCGGAATACTTGGTGGCCATGCCGAATAATGCGGCGATCCACATCCAGAACAGCGCTCCGGCGCCACCGGCTACCAGCGCAGTGGCAACACCGACGATATTTCCTGTACCGATGGTGGCAGACAGCGCGGTACACAGGGCAGCAAAGCTGCTGACCTCACCGTGGCCTTCATCCTCGTTCTGGAACATGTACTTGCAGGCCATGCCCAGCTTGTGGAACTGGATTCCGCGCAGCCGGATGGTTAGGAAAATACCGGTTGCCAGGATCAGGACAATGATGGGGACACCCCATACCAGACCGTCCAGCCAGTTCAGAAATTCACTTACCTTACTTAACATAATACTCACTCTTTCTCCCATGGGGTTTTGTTTGATAGAAGCTCTGGGGGAATAAAACCGGTGAAATCCGGTTTTTTGTAAACAAAAAAGGAAGTATTCCAGCTGTGTCATTGCAGATGAAAAACTCCCTCTAAAGAGTGTGGAAAGACGGATGCATTGCTGCATCATGTGCTCTGTCCTTTTGCCTGAGAGATTGGCACTTGCGTGCTGTACACCTTCGGCGCTCTATGTGTGAGACTCTCCAGAGTTTGCTTCTTGAAAAAAAGCATAGTCCATTTACTTTAGAAAGGCAAGTGTATTTTCAAAAAAAGAGGCAGATTCTATGAAAAAGTACAATTTTGGTTACAGTGTCAAAAGTCTGAGTCCACGGCATGCTTGCATGTCGGTGGAGGAATGACTTTATGACACGTGTAACCAAAAGTAATACTTGCGGATATTTAGAAGAATTGTTTATAATAAAGGTCCCGGAAATATAAATTCCCGGTACGGAAGAAGGGAAAAATACATTATGAACGATGAAAAAGACTTTTTGGGGCGGGAACCCATCGGAAAACTGCTGCGTTCCCTGGCCATTCCGACCATCACTGCGCAGCTCATCAATATGCTTTACAACATAGTAGACCGTATTTACATCGGCCATATTCCGGAGAGCGGTGCCCTGGCCCTGACCGGAGTGGGCGTCTGCATGCCGCTCATCATGATCGTTTCGGCCTTTGCAGCCCTGGTGGGAAGCGGCGGTGCGCCCCGGGCCTCCATTCATATGGGAAAGCAGGATTATGGCAAGGCAGAGAAGATCCTGGGCAACTGTTTTACGCTGCAGATGCTCATTTCTGCGATCCTGACAGCGGTGCTGTTTCTGTGTAACCGGAGGTTTCTTCTGGCATTCGGAGCCAGTGAAAACACGATTGAGTACGCGGTCAGCTACATGGATATCTACTCGCTGGGAACCATTTTTGTGGAACTGACACTGGGCATGAACATGTTTATCACGGCCCAGGGCTTTGCGAAAACAGGCATGCTTTCCGTGCTGATCGGTGCGGTATGCAACATCGTTCTGGATCCGGTATTCATCTTTGGCATGAACATGGGCGTGCGGGGCGCAGCTCTGGCCACCGTTATTTCCCAGGCGTGCTCTGCAATCTGGGTTCTGGCATTCCTCACCGGAAAAAAGACAAGACTTCGCATTCGCCTGCGCAATCTGGGACTGACTCCGGCGGTCATTCTGCCATGTGTGGCGCTGGGGGCGGCTACCTTTGTCATGCAGTCCAGTGAGAGCATTATCTCCATCTGTTTTAACTCGTCTTTATTAAAATATGGCGGCGATATTGCGGTAGGCGCCATGACTATTTTAACCAGTGCGATGCAGTTCGCCATGCTGCCGCTGCAGGGACTGGGCCAGGGCGCACAGCCCATTATCAGCTACAACTACGGCGCCCGGAATGCAGACCGGGTAAAGGGCGCGTTTCAGCTTCTTTTGAAGGTCAGCCTGATCTATTCCACGCTGATCTGGCTGTTTGTACAGATGGTCCCCCAGGCCTTTGCAGGCGTGTTTACCTCAGACGCGGAGCTTTTGGCCTTCACCTCCAGAGCCCTCCGGATCTATATGGCCTGCGTTTTTATGTTTGGCATTCAGATCGCCTGCCAGATGGCATTTACCTCCATCGGCTTCGCCAAAGAGTCCATTATTGTGGCGGTCACAAGAAAATTTATCCTGCTGATCCCGCTCATCTACATCCTGCCCCACGTACTGACCGGCAACCAGACCTTTGCGGTTTACACGGCAGAACCGGTGGCAGATTTTCTGGCCGTGACCTTTACGGCACTGCTGTTCCGGAGACAGTTTACGAAGGCTCTCAGCAGCCTTTCATAAAACGTGCAGTTCCTGTCCGGAACCCGGGAACAGAGAAAGTTTTTCAGAAATTCGGTGGCATATTTCGTCAAAAACGTGATGGAATATGCCACTTTTGTAGTTGGGAAAAATGATGCGTGCTATATTGAATGCCTAGAAAAAAGGAAGGCTGTTTTGCGATGGATCTTGGCGAATTCTATGAGAAACATAAGCAGTATTATTACTGGAAACTGAGCAGAGAAATAAGAGGCATGGGACTGGCGTTTCATGCGGAGGATATCATACACGATGTAGTTGTAAACATGATAGCGGATGAGAAACATAAGGCAAAGTTTACATGCCTTTCGGAACCGGAGGCAAAGGCGTATTTTGCGGCCTGTCTGACGAATCGTATGATTGATATGATCCGTCGGGAAAAGCGCAGCAGAGAGTATCTGGAAATGGTGCAATGCTATGAGAAGGGGCTGGAAAAGGAAGACCGCAGTGCAGAGGCGGTGGTCATGGAGCAGATGAATCTGGAGAGCAGTATGACCGGTGTGCTTCAGTCCCTCAGCGCGGAAGAACGGGAATTGCTGTGTCTTGTTTATCTGGAGAAGCTGTCATACCGGGAGATTGCGAAGCGGGGCAGGCTGAGGGAAAGCGCCATTGCCATGCGTGTACACCGTTTGCGGAAGAAAATCCTGAAACATTGGTTACAGTGTCAAAAGTCTGAGTCCACGACATGCTTGCATGTCGGTGG
>CAVIRL010000141.1:0-6942 GCA_963645005.1 Prevotella sp. P5-108 | reverse complement strand
TTATTCTCCTTTATCCTTCTGTTCTCGCAGGTTATTTTCTGTTTTCCTCTGCGGCCGTAAGACCGCTCTCATCAGTTCCCGTTCCGGCTGTCACATCGTTTCATATTTCGTATTGATGTAATCCATCAGATCAAAATCCCGGTTGGGATGAGCCAGGAACAGGGTTCCCTTCTCTTCCCCGTTTACCAGCTCATGGATTACATCCACATGATCGGCATTGCAGATGATCATGTCGGATCCGCTGTCGGTGGCAATCCGGGCCGCTGCCAGCTTGGCCGCCATGCCTCCGGTTCCCACATCGCTGCCGGAACCGCCGCCCATACCGATGAGCTCCGAAGTAATCTCCTCCACCAGGCCGATAAACCTCGCCTCTGGGTTCTTGTGGGGATCCTCAGAATACAGTCCGTCAATGTCGGACATGAGGATCAGAAGATCCGCGCCGATGAGGGCTGCTACAATAGCAGAGAGCCGGTCGTTATCACCAAACTGGATCTCATGGGTGGAAACCGTATCGTTCTCGTTTACAACCGGCACCGCTCCCAGCCGCAAAAGCTCCTCAAAGGTATTCTGGGCATTAATCCGGGAATCCTCGTTGGTCATGGTATCCTTCGTCAGAAGGACCTGGGCCGCAATGTGGTTGTACTCAGAAAAAATCCGCTGGTACACCATCATCAGGCGAGCCTGGCCCACTGCTGCGTAAGCCTGCTTTTCTGAAATGGTCTGGGGACGTTTCTGTCCGCCCAGGGCCTGCCGCCCTGCCGCAATGGCGCCGGAGGAAACCAGCACCACGTCCTTTCCTTCTCCCTTTAAATCACAGATTACCCGGATCAGCTTCTCGATCTTAAAGAGATTCAGATCTCCGGTCTGTTCATGGGTCAGGGAGGAAGAACCGATCTTGATCACGATCCGCTTCTTATCTTTCATTTTTTCCCGGAAACTGTTCATATCCTGCTCCTTGCCGGAATGCCGCCGCACAGGCAGCATCCGTATCTTTTTTTATTTATCAATCCGTAACTGTTCAGTACCTTCACAGTCACGGTCTGTAGCGCTTTGCAATGGCCTCAGCCACCTTCACGCCGTCCATTGCCGCGGAAGTAATGCCGCCTGCGTAACCGGCACCCTCGCCACAGGGATAAAGCCCCCGTATTTCACTCTCAAACTGTTCATCACGCCAGATCCGCACCGGAGAGGAGGTCCGGCTCTCAATGCCTGCCAGCAGTGCATCCGGACGGTCAAAGCCGTGGATCATGTGTCCGAATCCCTCCATGGCTTCCATCAGGGCCAGATTTAACGGCTCCGGCATAATGGAACGGACATCGCCGAAGGCCCATCCGCCCCGCATCTGCGGTGCCACGTCTCCCAGCTCCCGACTTACGCTGTTCTGGCAGAAATCTCCATAAAGCTGCACCGGGATCTTGCCGCCTGCAGCCTGGCAGGCAGCCTCCTCCAGCCTGCGCTGGAATGCCACGCCGCCAAGGGCTCCGCTCTCCGGGAAATCCTCCGGCGTTACGGTGACGATCAGGGCGCTGTTGGCATTCTCTCCGGCACGGTCATGATAACTCATGCCATTCACCGCCAGCCGTCCTGCCTCCGAAGAAGCATTCACCACATAACCGCCCGGGCACATACAGAAGGTATACACACCGCGCCCGCTTTTTGTCTGCCGGGTCAGCTTGTAGTTTGCCGCGCCAAGAGCTCCGGCCTCCTCCCGCCCGTACTGAGAAAGATTGATCATCCTCTGGGGATGCTGGATCCGGAGTCCCACAGCAAAGGCTTTCTGCTCCATGGGAACCCGGCGGCTTAACAGCATGGAAAAGGTATCCCTTGCGCTGTGTCCGATGGCCAGCACCACCACACTGCTTCGGATCTCTTTCTCTGCGGGAGCTCCGGTCTGCGTATCTGCAAAAGAAACCTTCACGCCGCATACCCGGCTGTTCTCTGTCAGCAGATCTGTCACCCGGGTATCAAACCGCACGGTTCCGCCCAGGCGGATGATCTCTGCCCGCATATGCTTTACCACCTCAGCCAGCACATCGGTGCCGATATGAGGCTTATGATCGTATAAAATAGAAGGATCCGCTCCAAACTCTGTGAAGAGCTCCAGAACCAGCTTTCCCCGGCCCAGCGGGTCCTTCACCAGAGTATTCAGCTTTCCGTCGGAAAATGTGCCTGCACCGCCCTCTCCAAACTGGACATTGGTCTGGGCATCCAGGGCGCCGCCCTGCCAGAAGGCATTGACCTTTTTCTGACGTTCCTCCACGGAGCTGCCCCGCTCCAAAAGGATCGGACGATATCCGTGCCGGGCCAGCATCAGGCCGCAGAACAGTCCTGCCGGGCCGGTTCCGATGATGACCGGACGTTCTCCCATGCGCTCCTCTCCTGCCTCCGGAAACCGGTACACTGTCTCCTTACAGAGATTCACCTGCGGGCTTTTTCCCTTATGTAAAATTTCCGTTTCCTTTTTCACGGAAACATCAATGGTATAGCTGTAAAAAAGCTCCGGCTTCTTTCTGGCATCCAGAGACCGTTTCCGGATGTGAAGCTCCCGGATTTCCTCCAGAGAGATCCGCAGAAGCTTTGCCGCCTTTTTCGTAAGGGCCTCCGGCGTATGGTCTGCCGGAAGCTTGATCTGTGTTAATCGTATCATGCTTTCATTCTCCCTGCCGTTCTTCCTGCCACTGCTCCTGTGCTCCAGGCCCACTGGAGATTATAGCCACCGCAGATGCCATCCACATCCGTCAGTTCGCCCACCAGAAACAGGCCCTTCACCAGTTTCGATTCCATGGTGTCCGGGCGAAGTTCCCGGGTATCCACACCACCGCAGCAGACCTGGGCCTGCTCAAAGCTGTTGGTGGAAGTGACCGGCACCTCAAATTTTTTCGTCTGCAGGGTCAGCGCCTCTAACTGGCTGTCTTTGATGCCGGCACAGGTCCCATCCAGCGGGATTCCCGCCTGTTTTAGCAGCACGCCAGACAACTTTTTATTCAGAACACCATTCAGAAATTCCCCGGACGGCCGGTAACCCAGCGCCGTTTTCCGTTGTTTCAGCATATTTCTGGTATCCTCCATGCTTCTGGACGGAAAGAAGTCCAGTAACGCGCTGACCCTTCTCCCCTCATCCAGGGCCCGGGCCGCATAACGGCTCACCTGGAAGGTCGGAATCCCGGAGATGCCGTAATCCGTCAGCTGTACCTCTCCTTCGTCCGCCGCCAGAGTCTTTCCATCGCTCACCAGCCGCACGACTGCCTCACAGCGCACTCCAGCCAGCTGTTTAAAAAACGTGCCCCTGCACTTCAACTGCACCAGTGCCGGGAGCGGCTTGATGATGGTATGCCCAAAGGATTTTGCCAGCTCATAACCGCTGCCGTCGGAACCAGAAACCGGTGCCGCCTTGGATCCGGCTGCCAGAATAAGGCTGTCAGCCTTATACGTTCCCCGGTCACTCTCCACCGTAAACGTACCGTTTTTCGCCTTCCATGCCTTCCTGATATGGCAGGAAAGCACGGTCTGAATGCCCAGATGCTCTGTCTCAAACCGCAGGGCATCTAGCACCGATGCCGCCTGGTCGGAATTCGGATAAATATATCCATTCCGGTTTTTTGTCACAATGCCAATGCCGTCAAAAAAATTCAGCGTATCCCAGACAGAAAAACGATCCAGCACTTTCATTGGAAACAGCTTCTGGCTGCTCCGGTAATGCTCCGGCCGCAGGGACAGATTCGTCATATTGCACCGTCCGTTTCCCGTGGATAAGATTTTCTTTCCGACCCGGTCCATATGCTCCAAAACAGTCACCTCTGCGCCTTCCCGGGCCGCCATGATGGCCGCCATCAGGCCGGAAGCCCCGCCTCCGATGATCAGTACTTTTTTCTTCACGTTTCTCCTCCGTAGGTTTCCTCAGTCATTTGGATTCTATTGTATCCAGTTTACCCCTTCTTTTCAAGCACAATTTACTATCCTGCATAAAACCTGTACGAATCCTGTATATCCTGCCTTGTCAGCTTGTGTAGGACTCCAGATAATTAAACACCTCCGCCATGGAAGAAAACCAGATTCCCTCCCGCAGTCTTGTGCGCTCTGCCGGTGGGAAATCCATCAGCGGCACATGGGTATAGAGGCAGATGGTCCTCCGGTCCTTCAAAAACACCAGAAGCACGCCATCCTCCGCCACCAGATAATAAGTCTCCTGATTTTCCCGTGCTGCCCGCACGCGGTCCTTGTTTGCGGCCATCCGGTCCTCTGTTACGGTCTCCGGTGCCGCTTCGCTTTCTATCGCGGTTTCCCGGGTGTCACCACCCTTACGGTATTCCCGGCTGCGCCGCACGAAAAAAGCGGTCAGGATGCAGACCAGGCTGACTCCCAGGAACAAAAATAAGCAGATCCTATACTTTTTCATGGAAAATCCCTCCAGGTATAGTATCTGCTTATTTTTACTGTTTTATCCGTTTTTGTGAGCATTCCGGCCCTATTTTTCTTCGTAACTGTTCAGTACCTTCACAGTCACTTTCCCTCGATCTTTGCCGGCTGCATGTCGCTGGTGGTGCAGATGCAGATCCAGGTTTTGCCGGGATTCAGCACAATTTCGTTGCCGGAAGCATCATAATAATGAGTCACGCCAAGCTCTCCATCCTTCTGGCACGTAATATCCTCCACCTGGCCATTGGAAATGTAATAGCCCCAGGTATTCGCATGCACATCGATGTTGCGGTACTCAGTAGACGCATAGTAACCCGCCGGACAGTACTGAATGATGATGTTCTTCACCGCAATCTGCCCTTCATCGCCCATATGCGGACCACCGTACTGGAAACGGTAATACAGGCCGTCATCCTCGTTGTACTCAAACCACGGATTATTCAGCTTATAGCCCGGTGTTACCTTATAGGCTTCCCGCGCATCTACTCCATGCATGACTGCCTGGGTGCCTTCCTTTGCGAACTTAAAATGACCGTCATAGTCTGCGTCGTACTCCTGACTGTAGCCCAGCTTTTCGATGGCACGCTGGATTCCGGTAAAGCTTGCGTAAGCATTGTGGGGAGCTTTCTTATCCTTGGAGCGGAAATAGGCCGTGCTTCCCTGCCCTTCAATGCCATTGATATTATCCACAAATTTGAGATATGGCTTTGCAAAGGTACTCTGTCCGAAATGCGCATAGATGGCATCAAACTCCCGGGCAAAATATACATAGTAGGTACGGCAGCTGCGCACGGAACCGATGCGGGTTAAGTCATCGTAATCCTCCATGATCGCCAGATAGCGGTTCATGGTGGCCTCCACCGGTGCCTCATAAACAACGCCGGCCCGGTTAATGCCGTACTGGGGCAGGGCCGCTTTGTCGTTGCTCATCATAATAGCCAGCGGACGGCGGTTGCCCTGGGAAACCGGCACCATCTCACCCGTTAAATAACTACGGATCATGCCGTCCTTCTCCACTCTCGGCTCCTGCTCATCCGGATCAGCTGCCTCCGTCTCCGGCGCTTCCGTTTCCGGGGCCTCCGTTTCGATCTCAATTGGCTCATCTTCCGTTTCTCCCACGGAAGATTCCACTGCGATCCTGTTGTCTGCTTCTTTCGCTCCGCAGCCCGTCAGTGCCGCAGCCCCCGCTGCAAGACACCATGCCGCCATTACGCCAAACGCATACTTTTTCCCCTTGCTTTTTCTCATCTATGATAGCCCTCTCCTGCCAGTATCTCTCTCTGTCTGGTTTCCATTACCTCGCGCTCCGCGTCCTCCATGTGGTCATAGCCGCACAGATGAAGCATGCTGTGGGCGATGAGGAAGGCCAGCTCCCGTTCTCTGGAATGTCCGTATTTTTCTGCCTGCTCAATGACCTTTTCCACAGAAACAATGATATCTCCCAGGATCAGTTCTCCGGTCTCCGGGTTGAAATAATCCTCCACTGCCTCCTCCACATGGCTGAAATCGGATTCCTTCTCAAACTCTATCATGGGAAACGACAGCACATCGGTCGGACGGTCAATCTGACGGTAATCCCGGTTGATCTCCTGAATCGCGTCATTGTCCGTCAGGATCAGGTTCACCTCAGCCTCATAAGGACACTTCTCATAGTCCAGCGCTGCCGGGATGATGTCATTCGCAACTTTTTCATAGTCCACGTCCAGAGGCTTGTCTGTCTCATATTCAATATGAATGGTCATGGTATATTCCGCCTTTCTGCCAGGCCGCACCCACGCTTCCCGGCATTGTTATAATATTTATCTGTGATATCGGAACTCTTTCAGCCGATGTGTTTTTTCCTTTGGCGGCTGCTTGGCCGGATTTTTCTTTTCATAATCATCGTAGGCCTGCACGATCCTCTGGACCAGAGGATGACGCACTACATCATTGCTGGTCAGATTGCAGAAGCCGATATCTTCGATTTTTCCAAGCACCTTCATAGCCACATCCAGGCCGGATACTGCGCCGCTGGGCAGATCCTTCTGAGTCTTGTCACCGGTGATGATGACCTTGGAGCCAAAACCGATACGGGTTAAAAACATCTTCATCTGGGCCGGTGTGGTGTTCTGCGCCTCATCGAGGATGATGTAGGCATTGTCCAGGGTACGGCCTCTCATGTAGGCCAGCGGTGCCACCTCGATCAGGCCCTTTTCCTGGTTGTGAAGGAAACTCTCCGCTCCCATGATCTGGTACAGCGCATCGTAAAGCGGGCGCAGGTACGGGTCGATCTTGCTCTGAAGGTCACCCGGAAGAAAGCCCAGTTTTTCTCCTGCTTCAATAGCCGGGCGGGTTAAGATGATGCGGTTCACATCGCCGTTCTTGAATGCGGAGATTGCCATGGCCATAGCCAGATAGGTTTTTCCGGTTCCAGCCGGTCCGATACCAAAGACGATCATCTTTTTGCGGATGGTATCCACATACTGCTTCTGTCCTACTGTTTTCGGCTTGACCGGCTTGCCGTTGATGGTCCGGCAGATGATATCC
>CAVIRL010000140.1:0-7028 GCA_963645005.1 Prevotella sp. P5-108 | reverse complement strand
GACAAGCGTTTATATTACGCAAACCATTGGGCCATCGCCAAGCGGTAAGGCACAGCACTTTGACTGCTGCACTCGAGGGTTCGAATCCCGCTGGCCCAGCTAGAAAAAGACGAGAATATCCTTTATTTAAGAGGGAGTCTCGTCTTTTTTTGCACGAAAATGAAATGAGTTGCAACTAAAAATAGTTGCAAATTTGTTGAGGGTTGTGTATACTATTAGTAACGGAGGATATGCTATGGGACAAAAGGATAAACTCATTCAGCGTCTTAAGTCAAAGCCAAAAGACTTTACTTTCGATGATGCAGAAACGCTGTTGAAATATTTAGATTACATCCGCTCGGACAAAGGCAAAACCAGTGGTTCGCGCGTCATGTTCATAAGTGATAATCATGGAAGCATATTGCTTCATAAACCACATCCGCAAAAAGAATTAAAGGCGTATCAAATTAAACAGTTAATAGAAATCTTAGAACAGGAGGGGCTGATATGAATAATACGATTCAGTACAAGGGCTATATTGGAAGCGTTGAGTTTTCTGAAGAAGATGGCATTTTTTACGGCAAAGTCATGGGGATTCGATCTTTGATTTCTTACGAGGGTGAGAATGCAAAAGAACTTCTGGACGACTTTCATGGCGCGGTGGATGAGTATCTGAAAACCTGCGAAGCAGAAGGAAAAGAGCCCGAGGTTGCTTTTAAAGGCAGCTTTAATATTCGTCTTTCGCCTGATCTTCACAGAAAGTTGTTCATTTATACAACAGCGCACAGAATGTCTATGAACAAATACATTGAAGACACATTAAAAGATTCTCCAGCAGCACGAATTGTTGTTTGACAGATGTATTAGTTTTAAACGAAATAGGAATCATCTAATCATTAAAATCTCCCCGGTTTGTTTGGGGAGATTTTGTTTTTTCCATAATGTATTGTAGGTGAAAAATCAGATAACAAAAAACACCAGAGCATTTGCTCTGGTGTTTCTTCGCTTTGATTCTTGATTCTATGACCTCATCGGGAATCGAACCCGAGTTTACGCCGTGAGAGGGCGTCGTCTTAACCGCTTGACCATGAGGCCAGAATCGAGGCGACAAGATTCGAACTTGCGACCTCTGCGTCCCGAACGCAGCGCTCTACCAAACTGAGCCACGCCTCGAAGCGACTTTAATAATATAGCATTATTCGGAAAATAATGCAAGCACTTTTTTGAAAAAATTCGAAAAAGTTTTTGTATACAAGAAAAAACACGGTTTTACGCCATTTTATGCAATTTTCTTATTGATAAAAATGTGTCAATATGAGAAAATAAACCTATAGTATGCGCGGAAACAGGAGCAGTATGCGCATTCGTGTAAATCAAAGGATTTCAGGGCATTTGCGGAACTGGAATCCATGGGTCAGCAACAGTTAAATTTGGAGGATTGAGTGATGAGAGTTACGATCTGTATCGGAAGTGCATGTCATTTAAAAGGATCAAGAGAGATTATCCAGCGGCTTCAGGAGCTGGTAAAGGAACACGGGGTTTCTGATCAGGTGGATTTAAACGGAGCGTTCTGCACCGGCAACTGCGTCAACGGTGTCTGTGTGACCGTAGACGGAGAATTGTTCTCTTTAAAACCGGAAACCACCGATGACTTCTTTGCAAAGGAAATTTTAGGGAGGCTGTAGGTATGGCGATCATTGACTTTAAAGCAACGAAATGCCGTCACTGTTACAAGTGTGTGCGCAACTGCGAAGTCAAGGCCATCATGGTAAAAGACGGGCGTGCGGAGATCATGCCGGACAATTGTATTTTATGCGGACGCTGCCTGCAGATCTGTCCCCAGTCGGCCAAGACCCTGGTCAGTGACCTGGGCATGGTACAAGGCATGATCGAAGCCGGAGAGAAAGTGGTCGTTTCCATTGCTCCGTCTTATATGGGTCTCTTAAAATACCACACCATCGGACAGGTGCGCTGTGCGCTGATGCGGCTGGGGTTTACGGATGTGCGCGAGACGGCTGAGGGGGCGGCCTTGGTGACAGCGGAGTACGCAAAGCTTCTTTCCGGGGGAACCATGGAAAACATCATCAGCACCTGCTGTCCCAGCGTGAATGCGCTGATCGAGAAATACTATCCGCAGCTGATCCCGTATCTGGCTCCGGTGGTTTCTCCCATGATCGCTCACGGACGCATGATCAGGCAGCAGATGGGAACGGACACCAAAGTGGTATTTGTGGGCCCCTGTATTGCGAAAAAGCAGGAAGCACTGGATCCGCGCCATGCAGACTGCATCGACGCGGTCTTGAATTTCAACGACATCAACCGCTGGCTGAATGAAGAGGACATTGTCATTGAGGACTGTGAGGACACCCCCTTCGAGCGGATGGATCCACGGGTGAACCGCCTTTATCCGGTCACGAACGGAGTTATCAATTCGGTAGTAGCTACGGAGTCCAAGCAGGATCACTATCGGAAGTTCTACGTTCACGGAGAAAACAACTGTATTGACCTGTGCCAGAGCATGGTGCGGGGCGAGATCAAAGGCTGTTTCATCGAGATGAATATGTGCTCCGGCGGCTGCATCAAGGGACCAACGGTGCATGACCGTTCCATTTCCCGTTTCAAAGTAAAGCTGGATATGGAAGAACGGATCACCAGAGAGCCGGTTCCGGAGACTGAGACAGCGCCGCATCTGGAGACTGTGCCCCTTGGAAAGGTATTTCTGGACCGCACGCCGCATGATCCGGTTCCGTCGAATGAGAAAATTCGCAGGATTCTAGCAAAAACCGGTAAAGTGTGTCCGGACGATGAATTAAACTGCGGTGCCTGCGGTTATCCGACCTGCCGGGACAAGGCCATTGCGGTATACCAGAAGAAGGCCGAGCTTGACATGTGCATTCCGTTCATGTACGAGAAGTCCAGGTCCTTCGCAAACCTGGTCATGGAGACTTCACCGAATGTGGTCATGATCGTGGATGAAGATATGAAGCTTCTGGAGTATTCCGCGGTGGGTGAGAAGTATTTTGGAAAGACCCGGGCAGAGGCTCTGCAGATGTATCTGTACGAGTTTATTGATCCGGCGGATTTCCAGTGGGTATTTGAGACACATCAGAACATCCACGGCAAGAAGGTCCATTATCCGGAATTCAAGCTGGATACCCTTCAGAATATTGTATACATACCGGAGCAGAATGTGGTGCTTGCCACCTTCATTGATATTACAAAGGAAGAAGAACAGGCACGGCTGGAGTATGAGCGCAAGTTAGACACCATTGACCTGGCACAGAAGGTTATCCACAAGCAGATGATGGTGGCCCAGGAGATTGCGGGTCTTCTCGGTGAGACAACGGCAGAGACCAAGACCACGCTGACGAAGCTTTGTAAATCCCTTCTGGAGGACGGAAGCGACAACGGAGGTATGTAAATGGCAATTACCGTAGATGTTGCTTATAAGAGCCTGAATAAGTTTTCGGAAGTCCTCTGCGGCGATAAGGTGGAGCTTTTAAAAACAGATGACTCTAATATCATGATTCTTGCAGATGGAATGGGTAGCGGCGTGAAGGCCAACATTCTGGCTACGCTGACTTCCAAGATTCTGGGAACCATGTTTTTGAACGGTGCTACCCTGGAGGAATGTGTGGAGACTATTGTGGAGACGCTGCCCATCTGCAAGGTGCGGCAGGTTGCTTACTCCACCTTCAGTATCCTGCAGGTGTTCCACAGCGGAGATGCTTATCTCGTAGAGTTTGACAATCCCAGCTGCATTTTCATCCGGAACGGTAAGCTTGTGCCGATTCCGCAGAATATCCGGGAGGTGCAGGGAAAAAAGATCAACGAATACCGTTTTCAGGTTCAGCGGGGCGATGCGCTGATCCTGATGAGTGACGGAACCGTCCATGCAGGTGTAGGCCAGCTCCTTAATTTTGGCTGGCTCTGGGATGACATCGCCAGGTATGCAGTCAAACAGTACGCACTGACCATATCGGCCATGCGCCTGGCGGCATCCATCTGTCAGGCATGTGATGAGCTTTACCAGTACCGCCCGGGCGATGACACCACGGTGGCCTGCATGCGCATCATCAACGCAAAGCCGGTGCATCTGATGACCGGCCCGGCTCAGGATCCTTCTATGGATGAAGACATGGTGAAGGGGTTTATGTCCGGCGATGAGTCCACCAAGCGGATTGTCTGCGGCGGAACCAGTGCCACCATCGTGTCCAGGGTTTTAAAGAAGAAACTGGATGTATCTATGGAATATGTAGATCCCGATATTCCGCCTATTGCCTACATGGATGGCATTGAACTGGTGACGGAGGGGGTTCTGACATTGAACCGTGTAATACGGCTTCTGCAGCGTTATGTGAAGAATGAGACCGTTTCGGAGGAGTTCTTCCTGGAACTGGATAAGCCAAACGGTGCCTCTATGGTGGCCAAGATGCTGATCGAGGACTGCACGGAGCTGCATTTATATGTAGGAAAAGCCATCAACAGTGCCTACCAGAATCCTGGTCTGCCTTTTGATCTGGGCATTCGCCAGAACCTGGTGGAGCAGTTAAAGACGGTGGTGGAAGATATGGGAAAACAGGTAACCGTAACCTATTATTAGGTTTGTAAATATATAAAAGAAAATAAGAGTTGAGCAGGATGTCCGGTTCTGCGGCAGTCTGTGTTTTCACAGGCATTCGCGGAAATCTTTGCGGAGCGGACATCTGGAAATGAGGAGGAAAATCATGGTAACAAATGACGCAACAATCTTACGCATCAAACACGACGTCCTGTATGAGGTAGCAAAACTGGCCTGGAACGGCGAGCTGGATGAGGAACATAAGGCCCAGGTTCCCTACACCATCATCCCGGGACCGCAGGCACAGTTCCGATGCTGTATTTACAAAGAGCGCGAGATCATCCGTCAGCGTGTCCGCCTGGCAGAGGGCAAATGCCCGACCAGCGGCAAAGATACAAGAAATGTAGTTCAGGTAATCGGCGCGGCCTGCGAGGAGTGTCCGATCGCATCCTACACCGTAACCGATAACTGCCGTAAATGTATGGGTAAGGCATGCCAGAACTCCTGTAATTTCGGAGCCATCAGCATGGGGGACACCCGCGCTCACATTGATCCGAACAAGTGTAAAGAGTGCGGAAAGTGCGCAAATGCCTGCCCGTACAATGCGATCGCCCATCTGGAGCGTCCGTGTAAGAAGGCCTGCCCGGTAGATGCAATTACTTACGATGAGTATGGTGTATGCGAGATCGATGAGAACAAGTGCATCCAGTGCGGTGCCTGCATTCACAGCTGCCCGTTTGGCGCAGTCGGATCCAAGACCTTCATGGTAGATGTCATCAACATGATCAACGCAGGCAAAAAGGTCGTAGCAATGGTGGCACCGGCTGCCGAGGGTCAGTTCGGACCGGAGATCACCATGGCAAGCTGGAAGACTGCATTAAAGAAGGTCGGTTTCGCAGATATGATCGAGGTTGCCTTAGGTGGAGATATGACCGCTGCAGCAGAGGCTGCTGAGTGGGCAGAGGCTTACAAAGAGGGCAAGAAGATGACCACCTCCTGCTGTCCGGCCTTCGTAAACATGATCAAGCAGCATTTCCCACAGCTTCTGGATAACATGTCCACCACTGTATCTCCGATGTGCGCAATCTCCAGAATGCTGAAAGAGAAAGATCCGGAGACCGTTACCGTATTCATCGGACCGTGTATCGCAAAGAAGAGCGAGACCCTGGACTTAAACATCAAGGACAATGCCGATTACGCTATGACCTTCGGTGAGATCCGGGCCATGATGCGGGCGAAGGGCGTAGAGCTTGAGCCGGAAGAGAACACCTATCAGGAGGGCTCTGTATTCGGTAAGCGCTTTGCAAACTCCGGCGGTGTAACCGCAGCCGTAGTAGAGTGCTTCAAGGAGATGAACGAAGATATCGCTCCGAATGTCATGAAGTGCAACGGCGCAGCTGAGTGTAAGAAGGCATTGCTGCTGATGAAGGTTGGCAGACTTCCGGCAGACTTCGTAGAGGGCATGGTCTGTGTAGGCGGCTGTGTAGGCGGCCCGAGCAAGCATATCACCGAGATGGAGTCCAAGAAGGCAAGAGACCTGCTGATCGGTCAGGCAGAAGAGCGCGAGGTACACGCTAATATCAAGAATCTGGGCGTGGATCAGGTGGCAATGCACAGACACTAAATAAAAATTTAGGATTGAAATCAATATAGGTCCGAAGCTGGTAATCCCGGCATACCGCTGCGACCGGCTTCGGATCTTTTATGGTTCTATCTCTAAATTGTTATAAAACTCTTGCGGCAGTCCTGCAAAAATGATATGTTATAGACAAAGCAGAAACATTCTTTTGAACCGCATATATACAGATGGATTCTTACTATCAGGCGGTTTCTCTTATTTTCTATGGCAATGCCATTCTGAAGTATCTACTGGAATTTTTTGCTTGTGAAACCCATTTTTAACTCAAAAGAATTCCAGGATACGAAAAGCATTCGGAATGGAATTCGGACACAGGAAGGGAGACGCCTATGACAATTTATGCACCTGACACCTTAAATCAGCCACAGCCGGCGATGGAACAGCCGACTCCGGTAAGAACTTATAAAGACCGGATTTTTCGTATGATATTTAAAGAAAAACCTGCTCTGCTGGCGCTTTACAATGCTATGAATGGAACGGCTTATACAGATCCGGAAGAACTGGTCATTACAACCTTGGAAAACGCAATTTATCTTGGCATGAAAAATGATGTATCCTTTATGATTTGTGATCGATTGTTCTTGTATGAACACCAGTCAACCCAGAATCCCAATATGCCGCTTAGAAACCTGTTGTATGTTGCGGATCTGTATTCTGTTCTGACGAAGGATATGTTTCTGTATGGTGAAATACCGGTAGCAATTCCGGAGCCTCGTTTTGTGGTTTTCTATAACGGGCAGCAGAAAATGGATGAGAGGAGCAGTCTCCGCCTTTCTGATCTTTATAAACCGAAGGTTACTATACACGGGTAGACTTGCGTACAACCACTTGAACAATTAAAATAAAGGA
>CAVIRL010000139.1:0-7042 GCA_963645005.1 Prevotella sp. P5-108 | reverse complement strand
GGTTGCTGAAGCAACCGCGCCTCGGCGCGAGAATGTGCCAAGGCACATTCTTTTTATGCTCCCTTAGCGAAAAAGAGAGGGCAAAACGAATGAATAAGGAAACAAGAAGAGTCATCATTGACTGTGACCCGGGCATCGATGACAGTCTGGCGATCATGCTGGCTCTGTCCATGGAGGAGCTGCAGGTGGAGGGCATTACCATTGTCTGCGGCAATTCTCCGGTGGAGATGGGTGCGGGCAACGCGAAGAAGGTATTAAAACAGATTGGGCGGCTGGACGTTCCGGTGTTTCAGGGCGAACCTGCACCGCTGAAGCGGGACTACGTGAATGCGCTGGATACCCATGGGGAGGACGGGCTTGGCGAGAGTTTTCTTCCGGAGGTGGAAGGGTATGAGCAGACGCAGACTGCTGTGGAATTTTTATGTGAGAAAGTCCGTTCCTGTGCGGCCGAGGGCAGACCGTGCTCGGTGATCGCTCTTGGGCCGATGACGAACCTGGCGCGGATGCTTGAGCGGGACCGGGAAGCATTCAGCCTGATTGATGAGATCGTGTCTATGGGCGGCAATTTCCGCAGCCACGGAAACTGTTCCCCGGTGGCAGAGTACAATTACTGGGCAGATCCGGATGCGGCGGCTCTGGTGTATGAGGCTATGGCAGAGCTGGGGAAAAAGATTTCCATGGTTGGCCTGGATGTCACAAGAAAGATCGTGCTGACACCGGATCTTCTGGAGTATATGAAGCGGCTGAAGCCGGAAACGGGTGCTTTCGTGCAGGCCATCACGAAGTTCTATTTTGATTTCCACTGGGAGTGGGAGCATCTGATCGGCTGCGTGATCAACGATCCGCTGGCTGTGGCGTATTTTGCAGACCGTTCCATCTGCGATGGCTTTGATGCCTATACGGCAGTAGAAACCGGCGGTATCTCCATTGGACAGACCGTAGTGGATTCCATGAACATTTACCGGAAACCGGCGAATGCCCAGGTGCTGACGGAGGCGGATGTGCTGAAGTTTTTCCAGGTATTTTTCTCGAGGCTTTTGAAGATTTCCCCAGAGGAACTTGATCTTTTGGAAGCGTTGATCCGAAAGGAGGCGTGGGAATCATGAAAACAGGTGGAGCAAAGAATAAGAGTAACTGTTCAGTAGGTCTGCGCATTTGCTGCGCTGACCGTACGAAAACATGGGCTAGAAAGCAAAATATACAGACAGAGTACAGCACGGGAGGCAATCAGGTTATGATGATGGAAATGAAGCATGGAACAAATGGAGAAAACGTAAACACAAATGACAGGGAAAAGAGCAGAGGATTTGGAAGGCAGAGGATGTCTGCCATGAAGCTTTGTATGCTGGCTATGGCGGTCTGCATCAATGTGGCGGGCGGTCAGCTGGCGCTGATGCTGCGGCTTCCGATTTATCTGGACAGTATCGGAACGATTCTGACGGGACTCTGGATGGGACCGCTCTGCGGCATCCTGCCGAATCTGTTAAGTGGAGTGATCCTTGGCATGACAACCGATATTTACTCTTTGTATTTTGCACCGGTGGGCATGATCACCGGTCTGATGGCCGGATTTGCCGGATGGTATATGAAGGTGCTGCTGACAGACCGCAACGTGAAAAAACGTCAGATTTTACTGGGCGCGGTTTTGATCACCGTACCGGGAACCGCAGTCAGCTCCGTGATCAATGCGGTGCTGTTTGGCGGTGTAACTTCTTCCGGCTCCTCAATTCTGGTACAGATCCTGGCAAAGACACCGCTGGGCCTGACCGGAAGTATCTTTGCAGTGCAGATCCTGACGGATTATCTGGATCGCGTCATTGCGCTGGCTCTGGCGGTGACGGTGCTGCAGATGCTGCCGGGAGATCTGCGGAGAATCTGGAAGCGGGAGCAGAGGAGACACTGTGAAAAAACGCAGATCAGGGCGTAAGAACTGAAAAAGCAGGACCGTGACTGTGAAGGTACTGAACAGGTTACGAAATAAGCAGGAAGGGGATAACATGGGAATTCCAATCGAACGATACAGTAAGATCACGAACAAAAACCAGCGGGAAATCTGCCTTCTGCAGGGCTTTCCCTGTGCCTGGGGAAAATGCACGTTCTGTGATTACATTGCGGACAACAGCCGTGATGAACAGAAGATGGTAAAGTTAAATGACGGTGTCCTGGATTTGGTGACCGGAGAATTTGGCGTGCTGGAGGTTATTGATTCCGCAAGCTGCTTTGAACTTCCGGATCAGACGCTGGATCGGATTGCCCGGGTGATCCGGGAAAAGAAGATTCAGAAGCTGTTTTTTGAGGCTCACTGGATCTACCGGAACAAACTGGAGGAAATGCGGAAACGGATGCCGGTTCCGATCGTGTTTAAGATTGGCGTGGAGACCTTTGATCACGATTTCCGGGAGAAGGTACTGAACAAACACGCAGATTTTTCCGGGCCGGAGGAAGTGGCGCGGTATTTTGATTCCCCGTGTCTGATGGTAGGCATTCAGGGTCAGACCAAAGAGATGATCGCCCGGGATATCGAGTATCTGAAACGCTATTTTAAACTGGGAACTGTGAATGTATACAACAACAATACCACCCCGGTCCGCCGGGATGAAGAACTGGTGCAGTGGTTCATGCAGGAGTACAGGTGGCTTCTGGATGATCCGGCCGTGGAGGTGCTGTACGAGATCACGGATTTTGGAGTTGGGTGAAGAAAACTGCAAATAACAAAGCCTCTCTGGAAAAGAAAATGGAAAAGTTTATGTTTGTTTCACAGTTCGGTCATATTCTTCTGGTAAGATAAAGCACAGTTGGAACAAAGAATACAGACAGATGTTAAAGCATAGCACAGATGTTAAGGCATAGCACGGATGTTAAAACATAGCATCGTAATGATAGAAACAATGAATGATAGAAAGAAGAGGCGGAAACCATGAAACTGAGACAGGGAGACGTTAAGAAAACCATGAAGAACATTCTGATAGGAGCATTTCTGCTGGCTGTCGGAAGCGCAGCTGTTTTTGCTGTTGGCACCGAGACGGAGATGAAGGCTTACGCGGCTGAGTGGAAGCAGGCAGAGAATGGCGACTGGTCTTATGTGGAAGACGACGGCAGCCAGGCAACCGGCTGGCAGAAGATCAACGGTGTCTGGTATTATCTGGACGCAGAGACCGGTGTGTGGAACAGCCATCCGTCCCTGGATGAGACTTCTGTCTGCTATCTGGTTGAAAATGCGGTGAACCGCGCCGGATGGTTCAACCGGGAGATTTCTGAGGATATTGTGCTGCATTACCGGGTGGACAGCAAAAACCAGTACAAGTACACGGTTCTAGTTCAGGAGGAGAGTCGGCCGGATGAGATCGGAAGTACCTTAAAGACCTTTGAGGTAGATAAACGGACCGGAATGGCCAAGGATGACTCTACAAAAATTGCTCTGAATCTGTACGAATAGGAACCCTGACTGGTGCCTGGTCGGGCATGACATAAACTTACAAGAATTAAGTTTTTGAAAAAAATAATTAATTTTACTTATGACATTTCCTGCATTATAATGTGATTATCAACAAGGAGTTAAAGCGTTGGAGTTCCGTGCAGGAACCGGCGTGAAAACGAAGAAGGAGGAAATGTATGGGACGTTTGTATGTCAAGATCAAAGACCAGGATAACGTTGTTGTAGCTGTTCAGGACCTGAAGGCCGGCACCGAAGTCATGGAAGGTCTTGTAACCAATCAGGACATCCCGCAGGCTCATAAGATTGCCCTGTGCGATATCCCGGCAGGCGGAGAGATCATTCGTTACGGCGTTGTTCTCGGCTATGCGATCAATGATATCAAGAAAGGCGACTGGATCAATGAGCATATGCTGGATCTTCCGCAGAGTCCGTCTGTAGACGATATGGAGTACGGCACCAATCTGGTACCGATGGAGGAACTGGCGATGCCGACCAGAACCACCTGGATGGGTTACCGCAATGCCGAGGGTCCGGCAGGAACCAGAAATCTTCTGGGAATCGTAACCACCGTTCAGTGTGCGGCAGGTGTATTAAAGGTAGCAGTAGAGCGTATTAAGAAAGAACTGCTTCCGAAGTATCCGAATGTAGATGGTGTTGTAGCAGTGACCCATCCGTATGGATGTGGTGTTGCGATCAATGCGCCGTTAGCGTATATCCCGATCCGCGCGATCACCAATGTCATCCGTCATCCGAACTTTGGCGGTGAGATCATGGTAGTAGGCCTTGGCTGTGAGAAGCTGACCTATGACCGTGTGCTGCCCCCAGAGGATATCACCCCGGAGAACGTTTTGACTCTTCAGGACTATGCCGGTCATGATGCTATGATGAACGCAATCATGGAGATGGCAGATAAGAAGCTGCAGAAGTTAAACAAGAGAACCCGTGAGGAGCTTCCGTTAAGCGATTTGTTGATCGGTATGCAGTGCGGCGGCAGTGATGCATTCTCCGGTATCTCTGCGAACCCGAGTGCCGGCTACGCAGCAGATATGCTGGTTCGCGGCGGCGCAACCGTTATGTTCAGTGAGGTTACCGAGGTTCGTGACGGCGTTCACATGCTGGCAGCACGCTGCCCGGATGCCCACACCCGTGACCGTCTGGCAGAAGAGATGAAATGGTACGACAAGTACCTTGCAGATGGCGGCGTAGGCCGTGACGCAAACCCGACTCCCGGAAACAAGGCAGGCGGACTTGCAAACATCGTAGAGAAAGCAATGGGAAGTATCGCAAAGAGCGGTACCAGCCAGATCGTGGAAGTACTTTCTCCGGCTCAGAAGCCGACCAAGCACGGCCTGATCTATGCAGCTACCCCGGCCAGTGATATCGTCTGCGGACCGTGTCAGGTTGCCAGCGGTATCGGTCTTCAGGTATTCATGACCGGACGCGGAACCCCGTATGGCCTGGACATCAGCCCGGTTATCAAGGTCTGCAGCCGTAATGAGTTAAAGCAGCACTGGTTCGATATCATCGATATCTCTGCCGGTGATGTAGCAACCGGTGAGAAGACCATCGCAGATGTTGGACAGGAAATCTTCGACATGATCCTGGATGTAGCAAGCGGAATCAGACAGCCGTACAGTGACCAGCACGGATTCCACAACGACATGTGCATCTTCAACCCGGCACCGATAACCTGATCCGGCCGGAAAAAGAGAATAGAAATTAATTACAGGACCGCTTCTTGGAGGGAGTGGTCCTGTTTTTTTGCTTTATAGGCAAGACCGCCTAACGGCGTTCTCTTGTATAATGTAATGATATTAACTGCACATATGGCATGCCGCACATGCGGAGGGTGCAGTGGCGCATCCGCCCATGGCGGTTTCGCGCAGTTCGGCCGGGAGGCGTCTGCCTACGGTGTACATGGTCTCTAACATTTCATCGAAGGGGATGAGTTGGGTGAGACCAGAGAGGGCCATCTCGGCTGCGATCAGGGCGTTGGCTACGCCGGCTGCGTTGCGGTTCTGGCACGGGTATTCCACCAGACCTCCCACCGGGTCGCAGACCAGGCCCAGCATGTTCATGAGCACGATGGTGGCTGCATCCAGGCACTGCTTCGGACTTCCGCCAAACAGCTCCACCGCTGCGGAAGCTGTCATGGCAGATGCAATGCCCACCTCAGCCTGACAGCCGCCCACGGCACCGGCCACGGTGGCGTTTCTCATAGCCAGGTAACCGATGGCACCGGCATTGAACAGGGCTTTGATGAGGGCTTCATCGGAGAAATTGTGGCATTCCTGCAGGGCCAGGAACAGTCCCGGAACCACACCGGCAGAACCGGCAGTCGGAGCTGCTACAATAAGGCCCATGGAAGCGTTGGTTTCCAGGACAGCTACCGCATAGGTAATGGCCTTCTCCAGAACATCACCGCAGATGCCATGTCCGGCTGCCTGGTGGGCAGCCAGCTTTCCGGCTTCACCGCCGATGAGGCCGCCCATGGAGCGCACCGGAGTCCGGATCGGGGTATGAGCGGATTTTTTCATAATTTCCAGGGCGCGAGCCATGCGGCTCTGCGCCTCTTCTCGGGGCATCTCGCCCTCAGTCATTTCTCTCTGGAGCATGATCTCAGAAATCGGGAGATTCTGCATCTGACATAATTCTAAAAGTTCTTTTGCGTTTTTAAAATCCATGTTCTTTCGTCCCTTCCCTTCCTTAGATCTGCACGATCATGACATCGTGTACATGCTCGTTCTGTTTCAGGTGTTCTGCAACATCCTCCGGAAGTTTTCCATCTGATTCCACGATCGTATAGGCAGTATGGCCCTTCGCCTCGCGGAACAGGCGCATGAAGGCAATGTTGACCCCGCGGTCGCTTAAGACCTTCGTGATGTGTGCCACAACGCCAGGCTTATCCTGCTGAACAACAATGACAGCGCTGTATTCGCCGGTGAAATCGACTTCAACGCCATTGATCCGCACAATCCGGACCTTGCCGCCGCCTAAGGACTCGCCGCGGATCGTCATGGTCTGGCCGTTTTTACTGGTCATGGAGATGTCCACAGTGTTCGGATGGATCTCGGTTTCCGTCTCATTCGGGGTGAAGGTATAAGCCAGGCCGGTTTCCTGCGCAATCTCAAAGGAATTGCGGATGCGCATATCGTCGGTGGAAAATCCCATAATGCCGCCGAGGAGCGCCCGGTCGGTTCCGTGACCGTGATAGGTCTTCGCAAAGGATCCGTAAAGGGTAAAGTCTGCGCGGATCACATTTCCGCCGATCATCTTCTGTGCCAGAAAACCGATACGGGCTGCACCGGCCGTGTGGGAACTGGACGGACCGATCATATTCGGTCCGAGCACATCGAAAACACTGATAAATGACATAGTAAGCCTCCTGTATATTATGATCTGATAAAATCCGGAATTTATGAAAACAGGTGTTGACGTTTTGTTGGGAGCATTATATCATGCTGATATGAATGAATCAAATTCATAGTTTTCATAAGTGTGTTGAAAATAATTCAACAAAAAGAGCGGAAATACAACAGAAAACAAAAAATGAGTAGTCTCGGAAACTCAATAAACAATTGAGATAATTTCAGACCTGGTAAAGAA
>CAVIRL010000138.1:0-7289 GCA_963645005.1 Prevotella sp. P5-108 | reverse complement strand
GAGCTGATGGGCGAGTACGCCAGGCCGGAGGACATGGAGTACAAGGTACAGGTTACCGTAAACCCGGATGATAAGACCATTGCCATCACCGATAACGGCCTGGGCATGACCGAGTCTGAGGTAGAAGAGTACATCAACCAGATCGCCTTCTCCGGTGCTCAGGATTTCCTGGAGAAGTACAAGGACAAAGCCAACGAAGACCAGATCATCGGTCATTTCGGTTTGGGTTTTTACTCCGCATTCATGGTAGCAGACAAGGTAACCATTGACTCTCTTTCCTATAAGGAAGGAAGCAAGCCGGTTCACTGGGAGTCTGAGGGCGGACTGACCTTCGAGATGAAGGATGGCGAGAAGGCCGAGCAGGGAACCACCATCACTCTGTACTTAAACGAAGACAGCTATGAGTTCTCCAATGAGTACCGCGCAAGAGAGGTACTGGAGAAATACTGTTCCTTCATGCCGGTTCCGATCTTCTTAAACAACGAGAAGGCCGAGCCGCAGTATGAGACCATCGAGAAGGATGAGCTCACCGACAAGGACACCATTATCGAGACCCTTGTAGAGCCGGCCAAGACCGAGGAGAAAGAAAACGAGAAGGGCGAGAAGGAGACCGTTGAGACCGAACCGGCCAAGGAGAAATACAAAATCCTGAAACGTCCGGTGGCTTTAAACGATACCACTCCGCTGTGGAGCAAGCATCCGAACGAGTGTACCGATGAGGAATACCGTGATTTCTACCGTAAGGTCTTCCACGACTACAAGGAGCCGCTGTTCTGGATCCATTTAAATATGGATTATCCGTTCAACTTAAAGGGTATCCTGTACTTCCCGAAGATCAACACCGAGTACGACTCCATTGAGGGAACCATCAAGCTGTACAACAACCAGGTATTCATTGCGGACAACATCAAAGAAGTCATTCCGGAATTCCTGATGCTGTTAAAGGGTGCCATCGACTGCCCGGATCTGCCGCTGAACGTTTCCAGAAGTGCCCTGCAGAACGATGGATTCGTAAAGAAGATTTCCGACTACATTACCAAAAAGGTAGCTGATAAGTTAAGCGGCATGTGCAAGACCGACCGCGAGAACTACGAGAAATACTGGGATGATATTGCTCCGTTCATCAAATTCGGCTGCATCAAGGATGAGAAGTTTGCAGAGAAGATGAACGATTACATCCTCTTTAAGAACCTGGACGGTAAGTACCTGACCTTAAAGGATTGCCTGGAGGAGAACAAAGAGAAGCATGAGAACACTGTCTTCTATGTAACCGACGAGAAGGAGCAGAGCCAGTATATCAACATGTTCAAGAAGGAAGGTCTGGACGCGGTTATCCTGCCGCACAGCATCGACAGCCCGTTCATCAATCATCTGGAGCAGAAAAATGAGGGTCTGAAGTTCCTGCGCATCGATGCAGACCTGAACAGCACCTTCAAGGAGGAAGTCAAGGAGGATGACGAGGAGTTCAAGAAGACCTCCGAGACCCTGACTGAGACCTTCAAGAAGGCACTGGGAAATGACAAGCTCGAGATCAAGGTCGAGAAGCTGAAAGACGAGAGCATTTCTTCCATGCTGACGGTATCCGAGGAGAGCCGCCGTATGCAGGATATGATGAAGATGTACAATATGTACGGCATGGATCCGTCCATGTTCGGCGGTGCAGGCGAGACCTTGATTTTAAATGCCAACAACAAGCTGGTTCAGTACGTGTTAAACCACGGTGAGGGCGAGAATACCAATAAGATCTGTGAGCAGCTCTACGACCTGGCTCTTTTAGCCCATGGAAGCTTAAGCCCGGAGCGCATGACCGGATTTGTGGCACGCACCAACGAGATCATGATGATGCTGGCTGAGAAATAAAGATTCCGGCTGCAGCCCAGACTGCAAACAGAAATCATAAAAATTATGTAGAAAAGAAAGCGATCCGACAAGAATTTATCAGAATTTGTCCGGACGCTTTCTTTTTATTTTGAGATACCTGTGGTAAAATGAAGAAAATTGGTAACGGTTCCTGCTGCAGGTGCACGGCCTGGGGCGGGGAACTTAAACGTGGAAGGGAGAACAAGCATATGGGACTGATTCGAGCAGCGGCGGGCGCACTTGGTGGAACTCTGGCAGACCAGTGGAAGGAGTTTTTTTACTGTGATGCCATGGATAAAGACATACTGGTGAAGAGAGGTCAGAAGCGCATTACCTCCCGTTCTTCCAATACAAAGGGAAATGATAACATTATCACCAATGGCAGCGGCATTGCGGTGGCAGACGGCCAGTGCATGCTGATCGTAGAGCAGGGAAAGGTTGTGGAGGTCTGCGCAGAGCCAGGCGAATTCACGTATGATACGTCTACGGAGCCGAGTGTTTTTACCGGAAATCTGAAAGAAAGCATTAAGGAGACCTTTAAGACGGTCGGAAAGCGTTTTACCTATGGCGGCGATCCGGCGAAGGACCAGAGAGTGTATTATATCAATACCAAGGAACTGGGGGAGATCCTGTTTGGAACAGCGACACCGATCCCGTTTCGTGTGGTGGTGGATGAAGCACTGGGATACAAGCTGTCGGTCGATATCCGGTGCAACGGCCTGTTTACCTGCAAGATCTGCGATCCGATCCTGTTTTATACCAATGTGTGCGGCAATGTCGCGGATACCTATGAGAGCGATGAACTGACAGCCCGCTTAAAGAGCGAAATGATGAATGCCCTGCAGCCGGCCCTGGCAAAGCTTTCTGCTCAGAAGATCCAGTATTATGAGATTCCGGCCCACACTATGGAGATTTCCGATGCACTCAATGAAGTTCTGTCCGGTTCCTGGAGAGAAAAACGAGGTATTGAGATATTTTCTGTCAATATCAATTCCTTAAGCATCCCGGATGATCAGAGAAAGAAACTGACGGAGTGGGAAGAGAATGCCATGACCACGAATCCGAACACGGCGGCAGCCCGTCTGGTGGGCGGCCAGATCGATGCCATGAAGGCGGCGGCAGCCAATGGCGGCGGAGCCATGGCCGGATTTATGGGAATGGGAATGGCCATGAACGCAGCAGGCGGAGCCAATGCCCAGAATCTGTTTGCCATGGGACAGCAGGCACAGTCCATGCAGAGTGCCGGTTCCGGCGTGTCTGTGCAGCCTGCACAGACAGCAGCAGGAAGCTGGATCTGTTCCTGTGGTGCAACGGCAACGGGAAAATTCTGCCCGGAATGCGGAGCAAAGAAGCCGGAACCGAAAATGCAGCCAGCCGGAAGCTGGACCTGCGCAAAGTGCGGAACCCAGGCAACCGGAAAGTTCTGTCCGGAGTGTGGTGCTCCGAAACCGGAAGAGGCTGACGGCTGGACCTGCTCCTGCGGAACCATCAACAAGGGCAAATTCTGCACAAACTGCGGAGCAAAGAAGCCGGCAGGCGCATTGCTTTACCGTTGCGACAAGTGTGGCTGGGAACCGGAAGATCCGGCACATCCGCCAAAATTCTGCCCGGAGTGCGGAGACCCATTTGATGAGGGCGATATTGTGAGACAGTGACTGTTAAGGCACGGAACTGTTACGTGAAATAGAGGATCGGAGAAACTACATGGGAGAATTGCAGGAATACAAATGTCCCTGCTGTGGAGGCGGAATCCGTTTTGACAGCAGGGCACAGAAGCTGAAATGCCCGTACTGCGACACGGAATTTGAGATAGAGGCATTGCAGCAGTACGATGAAACCCTGAAACAGGAAACAAAGGACGACATGAAATGGGAAAAGGCAGAGGGAAGTGCCTGGAAGGAAGGAGAGGAGCAGGGCCTGAACACCTACCACTGCGAATCCTGCGGAGGCGAGATTGTGGCAGATGAGAACACGGCTGCTTCCACCTGTCCCTTCTGTGGAAATCCCATTGTCATGACCGGAAAGCTTTCCGGCGAGCTCCGGCCGGATCTCATCATTCCGTTCAAGCTGGATAAAAAGGCAGCAAAGGCCGGACTTATGAGGCATCTGGAAGGAAAAAAGCTTCTGCCGGAAATCTTTAAAGACCAGAATCATATCGATGAGATCCGGGGCATTTATGTTCCGTTCTGGCTGTTCAATACGGAAGCGGACGCGAACATCCGTTACCGCGGAACCAGAACCCGCTTTTGGAGTGACAGCCGGTATGACTATACGGAGACCAGCTTTTTTCTCATCAACCGGAGCGGCAGCATCGGTTTTGAAAAGGTGCCGGTAGATGGGGACTCTAAAATTCCGGATGATCTGATGGAATCCATAGAGCCCTTTGATTACAAGGAGGCGGTCCCATTTCAGCCTGCATATCTGGCGGGATATCTTGCAGACCGTTACGATGTGGATTCGGAAAAGAGCGCGCCGCGGGCGAATGAGCGTGTGAAAAACTCGGTAGAGCGAGCCTTTGAGGAGACGGTGAACGGCTATGCTACGGTGGTGACTGAGAACAGCAGTGTGCAGCTTCATGACGGCAGCGCCCAGTACGCGCTGCTTCCGGTGTGGATCCTGAATACCACCTGGGAAGGAAAACAGTATCTGTTTGCCATGAACGGACAGACCGGAAAATTTGTGGGGAATCTGCCGGCAGATCAGAATGCTGCGCGGAAGATGACCATAAAATTCACGATCATCATTGCAATTGTAGTTTACATCCTGCGTCTGATCTTATGGATGTTCGGAATTTAACGGGAGGGACAGGACGATGAAAAAAAGAACAACTTATGCGGCCGTCATGGCTGCGGCAGGCCTCCTTTCCCTTCTTGGCTGCGCTCCGACGTTTGCGGACGCGGACGGATTTTCCGAGGAATATTGCCGTTTTCAGAATCCGGACGGAATCCTTCCTTCCGATGAAGCCGAACAGTTGAATGAGAAGCTGGATGAGATCAGCCACGATCAGAATTTCGATGTGACGGCGGTGCTGGTGGACAGCCTGAACGGCGAGAGTGCGGAAGCGTATGCGGATGACCTTTACGATGGCTGCGATTTCGGCTATGGCGATGCCCGTGACGGTGTGCTGCTGCTGGTCAGCCTGGAGGATCACGACTGGCATATTTCCACCTCTGGCTACGGTATCACCGTATTTACGGATGCAGGCATCCAGTATATCGGAGAACAGATTCGGTCAGAGCTGGCGGATGGAGAGTATCTGGAAGCCTTCGAAAACTACATAGAATTGTGTGATGGCTTCATCAGCCAGGCAGAGAAGGGGGAAGCCTATGATGCGAACCAGATGCCGCGGAAGCCGCTGTCAGTGATCTGGCTGGGAATTTCCTTTGCAGTCGGTCTTGGCGGTGCCCTGCTGGTAGTGGCGGTCAATAAGAGCCAGCTAAAAAGTGTCAGGATGCAGTGGGAAGCACGGAACTACGTCCGCCCAGGCAGCATGAATGTCACAAACTGCAGCGATTTCTTCCTCTACCGAACCGTAACCCGAACCGAAAAACCAAAACCCGAGAGCTCCGGAGAAGGCGGCAGCAGCACCCACACCTCGGCCTCCGGAAGCACGCACGGCGGAGGCGGAGGGAAGTTTTAAATACAAAAAATAAGCCATCAAAACAAAAATCATGTCCTGAAAAAAGAACAGCAATCCTACTTGTCAAATAGTCCTATATCTTTATAATAGAAAGAAACGCGCTTACGGCGCAGGATAGAATTCGAATGATACAGAGGTAGGACAGATGTACAAGGGCATAAAGAAATTAGCAGAATTGATTTTAGAATCTGAAGAGAAATTCCTCACCGGTCAGGACGAGCAGAAGATTTGTCTGGGAAGTCTTTTGAATACAGGGGCTCAGGATGAGATCTGGGTCAGCGAGGACGGTGAGTATCATACCGTCATGATCGGAAATAGAGAAGCACAGGATAGCAGCATGCAGGTATGCCATGAGGCAGAGCATCCGGTATGCCTTCCGAAATTACTGTGGATTGCAAATGCGCTCCAGAAACTCTTAGAGCAGGCAAACGGCAATCTTCCGATCGAGGAAGATGAGAATCCGGAGCTGATCCGCTACGCGGCGGATATCATCCGCAAATATGCGGATGGCCTTTCCCACGATGCACGTTCCGCAAAAGAAATCTGCGAGGAAAGCAGACAGAGCATCGCGTAGTATAGCTGGTATTAAAAAATCGAAAAGTCTCTTATGTGAAGATGATGAAGAGTCATCCGCACATAAGAGACTTTTTTATTTCATAGGAAAATGCGTCCTATGAAACAAAAACGCTCCGCGAGGATGCGCACTCGGCGCAAGGGTAGATGGTTGCTGAAGCAACCGCGCCTCGGCGCGAGAATGTGCCAAGGCACATTCTTTATTGGGTAATCAAAACATTATGATTATTGTGCGCCTGGAAGTGTGTATCCGGCTTTTTTCATAGCAATTTCGAAATCTGGTAAAGACATATTAGCTTTTTGTGCACCACGTTGTGCAGAGTAGTCACCATCTTGTACAGAAGAGAAAATCTCGTTTAAACGACCTTCGTCATATTTTGCCTTGTCTCTCATCAATAATGTCATAAATTCAAGCCTCCATTCTTCACTCTTTTTGACTTTTTCTACGGCATCTTCCAGTTTGTTTACCAGAGCATTTTGATTGCGTTTACCGGTTGTCAGCCATTCTAAAAATGCCTGCATATTTTCGGAAACATCATTAGCATTACCGCCTGCGCAAAGGAAAATTTTTGTTGATTCATCAGCCAGTTTATAACCGGGAAGTTCTGCGCAATAGGTTTCGAAGGTATACTTGTGTAATCCATTTCCAAATACATCAAACGGACAAATGAAAATAATATAACTTTGTTTGAGTTCATTATAATTTGCGCCGCGTTCAATCAGATTTAGATCAATCATTCCCTGATAGTATCTGGTCCGCTTTGGAAGATTACTGCTATCTGTGGTTTGCATCTCACAATCGTATACAGTGTTGGCATCGTCCTCGCTATAGACATCAAAGCGGATTCCTTTGCCATCAGATGTAATCTCGATTGGCTGCTGTTTGTCAAGCCGCGTGAAATTACCGACTTTTTTACCAATGATTAGTTCAAGTAATTCATGGCATAAATCGGGATTGGTTGTCAGAACTTTACAAAACATAAAGTCATCTGTAAATTTAAGTTCTTCATATTTTTGTGGCATTTGGAAACCTCTTTCTGTGAAAGGGAAATAGTATTGTATTTCCAGAACTGTAAATATCTTATGTTTGTACTTTCATTATAATATTTTTTCAGTACCGTTGCAATGGGATGCATCTTGGGAATGATACAACTTCAGTATATACGTTATAAGAAGGTTGGGTTTTGTGCACAAACTTAAAAAAGTGATCTGTGCT
>CAVIRL010000137.1:0-7372 GCA_963645005.1 Prevotella sp. P5-108 | reverse complement strand
ATTTCTTCATAAAATTCGTCCACCTTGTCTTTTTTCTGATCCGGCCATTCCCCATGGATGCCCCCTTGGAAAACTGCCTTGTATCCTCTGTCAACTAATATACTATAGCTTTGCCAAAAAGTAAATTTGTTGTCGTGGACACCGTCGCCTTTTGCTGTTATAATTGTATAATTGTTGAAAGCTCCTGCATCCAAAACAGGGAAATAAGGGCGCTGGGATAACATCCAAATAAAACCTACGTAACTGTTCAGTACCTTCACAGTCACGGGCAAAGAATATCAGAATATCATACTCAAACAGGAAAGGTGGAAAAATATATGTGGTTAGCAGATGGCTGGAAAGATTATCAGGTCATTGACTGTTCAAAAGGAGAAAAACTGGAAAGATGGGGCGAGTACCTTTTAGTCCGCCCGGACCCGCAGGTCATCTGGGATACCCCGAAGACCCACAGAGGCTGGAAACACATGAACGGTCACTATCACCGCAGCGCCAAGGGCGGCGGCGAATGGGAGTTCTTTGATCTCCCGGAGCAGTGGACCATCGGCTACAAGGGCCTTACATTTAACTTAAAACCCTTCAGCTTCAAGCACACCGGCCTGTTCCCGGAGCAGGCAGCAAACTGGGACTGGTTCGGTGATAAAATCCGCAACGCAGGCCGTCCGGTCAAGGTATTGAACCTGTTCGCCTACACCGGAGGCGCAACCCTGGCCGCTGCCAAGGCAGGCGCTTCTGTAACCCATGTGGACGCCTCCAAGGGCATGGTCGGCTGGGCAAAAGAGAATGCCGCATCCTCCGGTCTCAGCGATGCACCGATCCGCTGGCTGGTGGATGACTGCGTCAAATTCGTAGAACGCGAGATCCGCCGCGGCAACCATTATGATGCCATCATCATGGATCCCCCATCCTACGGCCGCGGCCCGAAGGGCGAGATCTGGAAGATCGAGGACGCAATTCATCCGCTGGTAAAGCTGTGTGTACAGCTCTTATCCGATGACCCGCTGTTCTTCCTCATCAACTCCTACACCACCGGTCTGGCTCCGGCAGTCCTCACCTATATGATGAGCACCGAGATCGTCCCGAAGTTCGGCGGTCACGTAGAGGCCCAGGAGATCGGACTCCCAGTCACCGAAACCGGACTGGTGCTGCCCTGCGGCGCATCCGGACGGTGGGAAAAATAATAATATTGAGACGTAACCATATAAGGTCCGAAGTTCCGGGCACACCATACAGAAACGCGGCACTTGGTGGAATTTTGTACCTCGTGCGCTCCGTCGCTGATTGTCTCCCCTGCGACCCAAACTCTCTCGCTTCGCTCGTTCAAACAAGGGTCTCCGTGGAGACGCTATACTCGCGCACGAATCTGCGAACGCGTCACTGGCGCGTTCTTGATATGCAATGCAGGAAAATTCCAATGTGCCGCTTATTCTGTATGGTGTGCCCGGAACTTCTGCTATACTGGCTGTTCTACGATAATACAAAGCAGCCAGAACGATACTGGTAAAGCCTAAAATATCTGGCTTTTATCAATACCGTTCTGGCTGTTTTTTATTCATCCCGTAGCGGAGTCAATACAGTAGGAAATGAATGAGACCGCCTTCCGGTATTTTCAGCATATCAGGTTGTTTGCCTCTCGATCACACGTGTCCGAATGCAGCGGATGTAGTCCGATGCAGGCGAACGCGTGTTAGGGAAAGCAAGCAAACAACAATATGTGAAAATAAAGGAAGTCGGTCTCTTTCATTTCCGGACCTTTATTGACATAGCGTCCCTATATTTTATGCTTCCGGCTTCTCTACCTGTACGATTGCTGACTTCTGCATCGGGATACGGCAGTTCTTGTTGCTGCCGAACTCCACGATCACGGTGTCATCGGTCATGTCGATGATCACGCCGTAGAAGCCGCTGCTGGTCAGTACGCTGTCACCGATAGCAAGGCCTGCCATCATCTCTTCTACTCTCTTTTTCTCTTTCTTCTGCGGACGGTATCCCATGAAGTAGAAGATACCACCAAAAATTACCACGTATAACACAATCATAACGGTTGGGTTCATGGTTGATGTTGCTAATAACATGTTGTCCTCCTTGCGGCTGTACCTGCGCCTCGCTCCGGTCAGCCTTTTTGTTTTTGTTTAAAAACCCCGAAACATCAAGAAACTATTCCTGCGGGCCTTCCTCCATACCGGCAAGCTTCTGTGCTTTGTACTCAGCGTACCGGTGCTGTTCGATCGCATCGCGGATCTCTTCCATCATTTTATTATAAAAATACAGATTATGCAAGACACACAGGCGCATTCCCAGCATTTCCTTCGCCTTGAACAGATGGCGGATGTATGCTCTGGAATAGGAACGGCATGCCGGGCACTGGCAGCCTTCCTCGATCGGGCGCGGGTCAAGTTCGTATTTCTGGTTTAACAGATTGAGTTTGCCGTGATTTGTGTATACATGGCTGTGACGTCCGTTGCGGGACGGGTAAACACAGTCAAAGAAATCCACACCGCGGTCTACTGCCTCCAGGATGTTCGCCGGAGTTCCGACGCCCATCAGGTAGGTCGGCTTGTTCTGCGGAAGATGCGGAACGGTCACATCGAGGATGTGATACATTTCCTCATGGGTCTCGCCTACGGCAAGGCCGCCCACTGCATAGCCATCCAGATCCATATCTGCAATGGTCTTAGCATGCTGGATACGGATGGAATCCACAACACCGCCCTGGTTGATACCAAACAGGAGCTGTTCCTTGTTGATGGTATCCGGCAGGGAATTCAGTCTTGCCATTTCCCGCTTGCAGCGCTCCAGCCACCGTGTGGTGCGGTCTACGGAATGCTGGATATAGGAAAGCTCCGCATGGCTCGGCGGACACTCGTCAAAAGCCATGGCAATGGTAGAAGCCAGATTGGACTGGATCTGCATACTCTCCTCCGGTCCCATAAAGATCTTGTGTCCGTCAATATGGGAGCGGAAGGTTACACCCTCTTCCTTAATCTTTCTGAGACCGGAAAGAGAGAATACCTGGAAGCCGCCGGAATCGGTCAAGATCGGCTTATCCCAGTTCATGAACTTGTGAAGTCCGCCAAACTGCTTGATCAGCTTGTCGCCGGTCCGCACATGCAGGTGGTAGGTGTTGGACAGCTCCACCTGTGTGCCGATCTGGCGCAGGTCATCGGTGGAAACCGCCCCCTTGATGGCTGCCACCGTGCCTACATTCATGAAAACCGGAGTCTGGATGGTGCCGTGTACGGTCTCAACCTCAGCCCGCTTGGCCCGTCCGTCCGTTGTGATCAGTTTATATCTCATAATTATTTCTCAGCCTTTTTCTGTTTTCTGGTAGTCAGAACATACCAGAGAGCACCGGTTACGCATACGGAAGAATAGGTTCCGCAAACGATACCAACCATCAGCGGCAGGGCAAACTCACGAATAGAGGATACGCCCAGAAGGAACAGAACAAATACCATGATGAAGGTCGTCAGGGAAGTATTGATACTTCTGGTAAAGGTCTGGGTGATACTTAAGTTTACGGTCTCAGCCAGGCTCTGCTTGCTGCCTGCCTTCTTCAGAGCCAGGTTCTCACGGATACGGTCAAAGATAACGATGGTCGCGTTAATGGAGTAACCGACAATGGTCAGCATACATGCGATAAAGGTAGAACCAACGGACCATTTCGCCAGGGAGTAGAAGGTAACTACTACCAGGACATCGTGTACCAGTGCCAGGATTGCGCTGGCTGCAAAGCGGATATCCTTGAACCGGAACCAGATGTATAAAAGCATCAGGACGGTGGCAATGGTTACTGCCCATACGGCATCCTTCTTCATCTCGGTGCTGACTGCGCCGGAAATACTCTCTGCGGTGATCTTCTCAGCGTCAACGTCAAAGTTCTCAACCAGGGCATCCTCCAGCTCCTGTCTCTGCTCGACATCCAGGGTCCTGGTCTTGATGATAACCTCGTTGGTGCCTGCAACCTTCTGGGTCTGAACATCTGCGTCACCGGTGATCTTGGAAACAACCGGAACAACCTTTGCGGAAATGTCATCCAGACTCATATCCTCGTTGAAGGTTACGTTGGTGGAGGTACCGCCGGTGAAGTCCATGCCGTAGTTTAAGATGTAGCCGGTCTGACTCTTATGCAGAGCCATGCCTGCCCAGCCTGCCACAATGACAACAATGGAAAGGATGAAGCAGATGTTCTTCTTTCCAAGGAAATTGATAACCTTTCCGTCCTTTTTGATTCCGTAGAACTTCGGATCCTCAAAGCCGACTGCATACAGGGCATACAGAGCGCCTTTGGTGATGAACAGGGCGGTGAACATGGAAAGTACGATACCGATTGCCAGGGTGCTTGCGAAGCCCTTAACCGTACCGGAACCGCGGAAGTACAGGACTGCTGCCGCGATCAGGGTGGTGATGTTGCCATCCAGGATTGCAGACAGTGCCTTGGAGAAACCGGCCTTGATGGCAGAATTTACGCTGTGTCCAAGACCGATCTCCTCCTTGATACGGGTGAAGATGATGACATTCGCATCCACCGCCATACCAACGGAAAGGATGATACCGGCCACACCCGGAAGAGTCAGGGTGACATCAAATGCAGTCAGCATGATGAGTATCAGGCCTACATACAGAGCCAGGGCAATAACAGCTGCCACGCCCGGGATCAGGTAAACCACCATCATGAATACAGCTACAATGGCGAAGCCAATGACACCTGCCTTTAAGCTGGTGGAGATAGCCTGCTGGCCAAGCTGTGCGCCGACTACGTTGGAACGCAGCTCCTGCAGCTCCAGGGACAGGGAACCGATACGGATGGTAGATGCCAGATTCTCAGCCTCCGTGTAATCGGTCATGCCGTCGATCTGGCACTGGCCTCCGGTAATGGCCTCACGAACCACCGGATTGGAATAGATCTGGTTATCGTAGATGATGGCAATGCGCTTGCCTACGTTTTCGGAAGTTGCGTCAGCGAATGCCTTGGTGCCTTCCTCGGTAAAGGTCAGGCTTACCACATAGGATTTCTGACCGTTCTGCTCGATGATTCCCGCTTTTGCGGAAGCCACCTGGTCACCGGTCAACAGGGTCTTACCAGTCTCATCGGTAAAGATCAGGGAACCCGGTTTACCGAGTTCCTCCAGGATCGCGTTGGCGTCGGAAACACCCGGGATATCAATGTTGATACGGTCGCTTCCCTCCTGGTACACAACAGCCTCGGTACTGTAGTTCTGTACACGCTGCTGCAGCTTGTAAATGGTATCGGACATTTCTTCCGATGTCGGATTCTCATCGACTGCCTGATATGTGATGCTGACACCACCAGCCAGATCAAGACCCAGCTTGATGTCATCCATGGTATCATAGCCGAAGAATCCGAACAGTCCTACTGCGAACAGCAGGACCAGCAGGCAAAGAAAGCCTTTTACTTTGCTGTTCTTCATCTTTTTTCTCCTTTTTATTCTTCGTCGGCAAGAGCCGCCTTAATCATGATCGCACACTCGATACGCTTTTTCTGCATCTCGCATCCGATCTCATAAGCATCGGTAATGGTTCCGTGGAAGTTATAGGAATTGGCTGCGCATCCGCCGCTGCAATAGAATCTTGCGAAGCAGCTTCTGCACTTTTCTTTTGCATAGACATTGCAAAGCTTGAACTCATCCCGGATATCCGTCCGGGTGATGCCGGTGTCTACATTGCCCATCAGGAACTCTTCCTGACCTACAAACTGGTGGCACGGATAGAAATCGCCCCACGGGGTAACTGCCAGGTACTCGGTACCTGATCCGCATCCGGAAAGACGTTTTGCCACACACGGTCCCTGGTTTAAATCAATCATAAAATGGAAAAAGTTAAAGCCTCTTCCCTCTTTTTTGCGCTTAATATACTCAACTGCCAGCTTGTCGTACTCCTCCATGATCTTCGGAAGGTCTTCCTCACGGATCGCATAGGGTTCATCCTCAGAACCGACAACCGGCTCGATGGACATCTGGTCGAAGCCAAGATCCGCGAAATGCTTCACATCCTCAGAGAAATCTAGGTTGTTGCGGGTAAAGGTGCCGCGGACATAGTAATCCTTGCCGGCACGGCTCTTCGCAAACTTCTGGAACTTCGGCACGATGATATCATAGCTGCTGCCGTGGCCGTTTCTGGTAGGCCGCATGTAGTCGTTGACCTCCTTACGTCCGTCCAGGCTCATAACCACGTTGCTCATCTCACGGTTGCAGAAATCCATGATTTCGTCATTTAAGAGCACACCGTTGGTGGTGATGGTAAAGCGGAAACGCTTGTTGTTCGGCTCCTCCAAAGAACGGCCGTACTCCACCAGCTGCTTTACCACGTTCCAGTTCATCAGCGGCTCACCGCCGAAGAAATCCACCTCCAGGTTGCGGCGATTTCCGGAATTGGCTACCAGGAAATCCAGCGCCTTTTTGCCCACCTCAAAGCTCATAAGGGCACGGCGTCCGTGATACTCTCCCTCTTCTGCAAAGCAATACTTACAGCCCAGGTTACAGTCGTGGGCAATGTGCAGGCACAGGGCCTTAACCACGGTTTTTCTCTTCTTGAAATCTGTTACATAAGTCTGGTAAATGTCTTTGGTATACAGTTCTTCGGCATTGATCAGCTCCTGAACCTCGTTCAGGGCCTCTTTCACGTCCTCCGCCGGGTAGGTCTTAGAAAGCTCCGCCTCTGCGTTCTTTCTTGCGGTCTCCGGAATCTGCACCGGAGACATTACCTCGCCGATTACCGGCTCTAACATTGCAACCGTATCATAAACTACATCGTCTACCACATGCACAGAGCCGCTGGCAATGTCCATGACGATATTATATCCGTTATTTTTATACTGATGAATCACTCAAAATCTCCTTAGTCTAATCGGCAAAATCTGCTGCCATAACTGCTTCATACGGCATTTTCATTCAGAAAATGCCTACTACGTACAGTAACATCAAGTCCCTAACACACACATAGGCAGACGCAGATAAAAGTCCCGGTTTCCGGAACCTCCATCTACCTCTGCCATCTTTTTTAATCCGTTTATTCCAGTTTTTAACAGATGATTATCTGTTTGCGTTCTCACAGCTCTGGTTGCCAACGGTGCAAGAAGTCTTGCATGCAGACTGACAGGAAGTCTGGCACTCGCCGCATCCGCCCTTCTTCATGGACTCCTTCAAAGTTTTATTGTTTAAAGTCTTTACATGTTTCATGATATCTGCCTCCTGTATTGTTATTGTTCCGTTGCCGCCTTTGTAAATCTGACCCAATGACTGCAATGGTATATTTCCGCGTTGATTATACCATATAGACAGCATGTCCGCAAGTCAAAGTTATGAGATGGGTAGCGTGTGGGCAGCGTGGCACAGTTATTTCACCGGCCGGAACT
>CAVIRL010000136.1:0-7424 GCA_963645005.1 Prevotella sp. P5-108 | reverse complement strand
CCTCCACCGACATGCAAGCATGTCGTGGACTCAGACTTTTGACACTGTAACCAACTTTGCGTCAGATATTCTTCCGTGGTCATGAGTTCGGTGTGGAGCGGCGCAAAATAAGCGACGATCTTTTCTGCTTCGCTGCGGGAAGCTTCCGTGAGTCCGGCTACGGCGTCGGTCAGGTAGATGACCTTGCAGCCTGCGTCAATGGCAGACAAGACGGTGGAGAGCACGCAGCATTCTGCCACCACGCCGGAGATGACAAGACGACCGGCTCTTTTTGCGGCTTCCATGACTTCCGGGATGACAAAGGAGGAGTAGACACTTTTGGTGTATACCGGATATTTCTCGATCCAGGGCAGAAATTCCGGCATCATTTCATTGAGCCACGGATCGGCGTTTATGGCCGCGTTGACCTCATTGTATTCCTTCCAGACACCTTCCGGATGTTCTGAAGCCAGGTACTGGGTGAAGATGACCTGGTCCGGGGTCTGGCTTTCCAGCAGACGGAGAATGGAAGCGGAGGCTGCTTCTGCGCCCGCGCAGGCCCATTCCTGCCCTTTTGTATAAACATTCTGCATGTCAATGACCAGCAGCAGATCATTCGTTTTTTTCTGTTCCATATCAAAAACCTCCTGTGAATATACGTCTCAGTATAGTTTTTTCGCTGTTATTTTACAAGTTTAAAATATGTTATTTTATTAACGATCTGCCGCCGGATTGGCCAGTTTCATTGACTTTATGTAAGGATAATGTTATCTTTAACATAAATTGTTGTTAAATTCGCAAATTAGTATACATTTTAGCGATTTGAAAGGGACAGCATGTAAAAAGTGGTGATTGTTCGTGCGGTGTTTGAACAGTCATGCATTGGGAAGGAGGTTGTGAAATTGGGAGAAAATAGGATGCCGCATATCCAGCTTCCGGAGAATCTGGGAATCCGGTATGCGGTGCTGCCGGGAGATCCGGCCAGAGCAGAGCGGGCAGCAGGCTATTTAAAGGATGCGAAGCTTTTGGCCTTCAACCGGGAGTATAAGAGCTACAGCGGACTTTGGAACGGTGTCCCGGTCCTGGTGATGTCAACCGGTATGGGTGGCCCGTCCATGGCGATCGCGGTGGAGGAACTGCGAAAGACCGGTGTGGAGGCGGCTGTGCGAATCGGAAGCTGCGGTGCGCTGCAGCCGGAGGCCGGAGTCGGTGACCTGGTCATGGTGGAGGCAGCCGTGCGGGACGAGGGAACCTCCCTTGGCTACGCGCCGTTAAGCTATCCGGCCTTTGCAGACCACCGGCTGCTCACAGCCTGCGAGGAGAGTGCGAAGGAGGCCGGTTACCGGTTCCACACAGGTATTGCCAGAAGCCACGACTGCCTGTATCGGGATGACAACCCGGCTATTTACGAGGACTGGGCGAAGAAAGGTGTGATGGCCTCCGATATGGAGACTGCGGCGCTCTTTGTTGTGGGACGCATCCGCGGCATGAAGACGGCTTCTATCCTGAATGTGGTAGCTGCCTGCAAGGGCAACGTGGCAGAAAACATCGGACGCTATGCGGACGGCGAGACCCTCACCGCCCAGGGCGAGGAGCATGAGATCCTGACAGCGTTTGAGGCACTGACGAAGCTGGAAGGATGAGCATAGGCAAACGCTGCTGCTGTTGGAGTAACATGAAATTAACAGCAGAGCAACGACAAATACAGCTTCTGAAACAGAAGCGATCAAAAGGGAAAGGGTGTGTGAGTTATGAAGAACTTATTCAAAACCAAATTTGACGCGGCAGTGATCGTGCTGATCCCGGCCTGTATCGGCATCAACTATCTTGGAAAGCTGTTTGCCAGCGTGTTAAAGCTTCCGCTGTGGCTGGATTCCATCGGAACCTGCATTGGCGGATGCCTGGGCGGCCCGGTCATCGGAGCCATCTGCGGCGCAGCCAATAACCTGATCTACGGATTTTCCGCAGGCGATAACATCACGTTAGTCTATGCGCTGACCAGCCTCGGCATCGGCGCTGCGGCAGGGATCATGGCGCGTTTGGGCTTTATGAAGTCCTTCCCAAAGGCCATTGTGACTGCCTGTGTGGCAGGACTTGTGGCTGTTGCCATCTCCACCCCGTTAAATGTTGTGTTCTGGGGCGGTACTACCGGCAACATATGGGGAGATGCGGTATTTGCAGCAACCCAGGCAGCCAGCATGCCGGTATTTTTAGGTTCCCTCTTGGATGAAGTTGTCGTGGATGTACCGGACAAGCTGATCACTCTGATCGTGGTATTCTTCATCTTAAAGGGGCTTCCGAATAAGCTGACCACGCTCTACGAGGTAAATTCCGAGATCGAGACTCTGGATTAATTTAGAAAAGGAAACAGGGCTGTTGCGGGATTCATTTTGCGACAGCCCCGGGAAAACAGAATATGAAAAGTATCAGTCTTTTTGTAGATAACGGGACCTACCTGGTCAAGGTGCATCCCTTCACCAAATTGATGTACATAGCTGCGGCTATCAGCATTCCGCTGATTTCCGGCCGGCTGTGGATGTTCGGCGTGTTTATCGCGGTCAGCCTGCTGGTGCTGGCCAGCGGAAAAATCTTAAAAAAGACCGTTCCGCTGATCGCTTTTTCTTTTACGATCCTGGTGACCATTTTCCTGATCCACGGATTGTTCAATCAGAAAAACACAAATGTGCTGTTTCAGATCGGCGGATTGAAATTTTACCGGGAGGGCGTGTTTTACGCCCTCCGCATTGGTCTTAATATCTTAAATATGCTGCTGTCCTTTGCGGTGTTCGTGCTTTCCACGAAGCCGTCTGAGTTTGTGGACGAACTGGAAAAACGGGGCTTTTCCCCGCGGTTCGGCTACATTGTAACCTCGGTATTCCAGATTGTTCCGCAGATGATGGGAACCATGAACACCATCATGGATGCCCAGCGCAGCCGCGGACTGGAGACGGAAGGAAATTTGAGAACCCGCGCGAAGGCATTTCTGCCGCTGATCTCTCCGGTGGTTATGAGCTCCCTGATCAACACCAGAGAGCGGGCCATTGCCCTGGAGGTGCGCGGCTTCGGCTCAGGAAAGAAGAAAACCTGGCTGTCAGAGCGGACACGCCGCAAGGGGGACCGTGAGGTTACCATCCTTTTGGGACTCTGGATTCTGGCGGCTGTGGTATGGAGGATTGTAGGATGTCTGTGATAACCGTTGAAAATTTACGATACCGTTATCCCCACACGAAGGAGCTGGCTCTGGACGGACTGGATTTTTCAGTGGAAAAGGGCGAGTTTATCGGTATCATCGGGGAAAACGGAGCCGGAAAAAGTACGCTGAGCCAGGCCATTATGGGCCTGGTGCCGCAGTTTTATAAGGGAGCCTACGGCGGAACGGTCATGGTAGATGGCATTGAGGCCGGCAAGACTCCGGTGGCACAACTGTGCGGCCATGTGGGCCTGGTGTTCCAGAACCCCTTCAACCAGCTTTCCGGCGCAAAAGATAATGTGTACGAGGAAGTGGCCTTTGGCATGCAGAACCTGGGTGTTCCGGCCGAAGAGATGAAAAACCGGGTGGAGGAGGCCTTAAAGCTCCTGGACATCTGGCAGTACCGGGACCGCAATCCTTTTGACTTGTCCGGAGGTCAGATGCAGCGTGTGGCCATTGCCAGTGTGCTGGTCATGCGGCCGGATGTCATGATCCTGGATGAGCCGACCTCCCAGTTGGATCCGGAGGGAAGCGACGAGGTCTTTAAAGCAGTAGAAACCCTGACCGGTTCCGGCATCACTATTCTGATGATCGAGCAGAAGATCGAGAAGCTGGCGGCGTACTGCGACCGTATCCTGCTTCTGCACAAAGGAAAGCAGATCGCTTTTGATACGCCGCAGAAGGTATTTTCCATGCCGGATCTGAATGACTATGGAATCCAGGCACCGGCCTTCACCCGCATCTGTAAGGCAAAGAGTGTGACTCTGGCGGACGGAACGTACCCGGTGACGGTGAATGAGGCGGCTGGAGTGCTGAAGAAGACGCAGCTGGGAGTGCGGGAAAATGAACGTGTGGAGAGCGCAGAACCGATGCAGAGAGCGGCAGAAGCAGAGGTGGCAGGAGCGGACGTGGCAGGCACAGAACCGACGCCGCTGCAGGATGCTTTGACAGGTGCCGGAGACGCGCAGGCACAGGATGCGGCAGCGGGCGAAATGCCTAGACAGGCACAGTCGGGAGAACCGACCGAATCATCCGCTTCCTGTGACGAGCAGTTCTGCATCGAAAACCTGGACTTCTCCTACCTGGCAGATGTCCCGGTCTTAAAGAACCTGAACATGAAGCTGGATAAGCGCCCGACCGCCATCATCGGCCAGAACGGTGCAGGAAAGACTACGCTGGTCAAACTCTTAAAGGGTCTGCTAAAGCCGGTTTCCGGTTCCATCTATTTCCGCGGTGACGACATCTCCGGCAAGACAGTAGCCATGCTGGCCGGAAATGTGGGCTATGTATTCCAGAACCCGGACGACCAGATTTTCAAGTACAATGTCATGGATGAGATCCTGTTCGGACCGTTAAACATCGGCATGGCCCCGGAACGGGCGAAGAAAGAGGCGGCACGGGCCCTGGAGCTGACCGGACTGACGGGCAAGGAGAAAGAGAATCCTTATGATCTGGAGCTTTATGAGCGGAAGATGACCGCCATCGCTTCCGTTCTTGCCATGGATACCGATGTGCTGATCCTGGATGAGCCGACCATCGCCCAGGACTGGAAAGGACGCCGGATCATCGGCGGCATGATCCGCAGCCTGTCCGAGCGCGGCAAGCTGGTCATTGCCATTCTCCATGACATGGATTTTGTGGCGGAGAACTTTGAACGCGTTATCATCATGGCCCACGGTCAGGTGCTGGCAGACGGAACTGCAAGGGAAGTCTTTGTGCAGGAAGAAGCACTGAAGAAAGCCCGCCTGCAGAAGCCTTATGTGATGCAGCTCTGCGAGGCCCTTGGGTATGAGAAGAGTTACCTGACGGTGGAAGAGATTCTGAAGGATCAGATGGCTTAACATAACCGTGCTTAAGATTTGAAAGAAAATTCCAGATCATTTTTGCAAAACCCCTGCTTGAAGCAGGGGTTTTGTTATGCTATAATTGCCGGATAGTGTATAAAACTTAATTTTCTTAACTGGAGGAACTTATGAGCAAAGATCATAAAAAGCGAAGCAGCTTCTCCGGAAAGCTCGGATTTGTGCTTTCTGCTGCGGGTGCTTCGGTGGGACTGGGAAATATCTGGCGTTTCCCGTATCTGGCGGCAAAATACGGCGGAGGAATCTTCCTGCTGATCTACATTCTGCTGGCGTTAACATTTGGCTACACCATGATCGTGGCAGAGACATCCATCGGCCGCATGACGAAAAAAAGTCCGGTGGGAGCTTATCATACCTTTGGAAAATCCGGCTGGTTTTCTTTCGGAGGCTGGATCAACGCCATTATCCCGATTCTGATCGTGCCATATTATTCCGTGATCGGCGGCTGGGTCATCCGGTATCTGTTTGGATATCTGACCGGACACGGCGCGCAGCTGGCGGAGGACGGCAGCTTCTCCGCTTTCATTTCCAACGGAGCGGTAACGGAGATCTGCTTTATTGCCTTCTCCTTTTTGACCCTGTTCATCATCTATGCAGGGGTGCGCAACGGCATTGAGCGTGTATCCAAATTCATGATGCCGATCCTGATCGTGCTGTCCGTCATCATTGCAGGCTATTCCATGACCAGACCGGGAGCCGGTGCCGGAATCAAATATTTCCTGGTGCCGAATGCAGAGAACTTCTCCTGGATGACGGTGGTGACAGCCATGGGACAGATGTTCTACTCCCTGTCCATCGCCATGGGTATCCTGATCACGTTTGGCTCTTATATGAAGAGGGATGTTTCCATTGAGGCATCCACCGGAAACGTGGAGGTCTTTGATACCGCTATTGCCATCATGGCAGGCCTGATGATCATTCCGGCAGTCTTTGCCTTTACCGGCGGAGATCCGGATACCCTGCAGGCTGGTCCGGCGCTGATGTTCATCACCATTCCGAAGGTATTCGCAAGCATGGGCTTCGGAACCATCGCGGGAATCCTGTTTTTCCTGCTGGTGCTGTTTGCAGCAGTCACCAGCTCCATTGCCCTGACCGAGAGCGCGGTATCTACCTTCGAGGACGAGCTTGGCTGGAGCCGCAAAAAAGCCACCGTTATGATCGGCGGCATTATGCTGGTGCTGGGAACTCTTTCCTGCCTGGGATACGGTCCGTTAGCCAATGTCACCATCATCGGCATGCAGTTTCTGGATTTCTTCGATTTCCTGACCAACTCTGTCATGATGCCCGTCGCGGCCATCGCCACCTGCCTGCTGGTATCCCGGGTGATAGGTGTTAAGCGGATCGAAGAAGAAGTGCTTCATGGGGAAGGCAGGTTCCACCGAAAGCATATCTTCAACATCATGGTCCAGTATCTCTGCCCGGTGTTCGCGGTGATCATCCTGATCAGTTCCGTGGCGAATGCGTTTGGATGGATTTCGATGTAAGAGCGAAATTTCATAGAGAATGAGACAGAATCCTCGCCTTATGTGGGCGGGGATTTTTACGCTTTCTTTAGAAAATGTAAAAGGTTCTGAATGATGTATAAAGATGCCGTTAGCACTTCATACAGAACCTGTTAAGGGTGCCGCAAACCGGTTCCAATCTGCTTTAGTCTTGTATAGAATGTGAGAGGAAATAGTTCTTTGTGCAATATGAGAGGAAATAGTTCTTTGTACAATCTATGAGCAGGACAAACAGAAAGGGGCAGGAAGTATGCTGACAGTATTGATTTTGATCGTTTACGCAATTATCGGAGGAGTATCGACCCTTGCTATGGTCATCGGAATCCCGGCGGTGCTGGGATGGAAGATTTACCGGAAGGTGAAGTATCAGATTCCGATTATGAAATAGAGGGAATGAAATGTGTGTGGAGAAGAGCTGGCTGAATGAGGCCGGCTCTTTTTTGTATATGACAAAAAAATATAGTAAATGCTTGCAATTGCAAGCAAAAAAGAATATGCTATAGAAAAGGAGGCGATTTTATGGCAAATACATCTGCTGTATATGTAAGAATAGATACAAATCTTAAGGATAATGCAGAAAAAATACTTTCTCAGTTAGGTATTTCTCCCTCAAGTGCGGTTCAGATGCTTTATAGTCAAATTGTATTAAAGAAAGGTATCCCGTTTGATTTGCGTCTTCCTGCTTCTAAACCATTCGCTGTGGGCGCAATGACCAAAGAGCAGCTTGATGCGGAACTTCAGAAAGGCATGGACTCTATCAAAAAAGGAAACGTATATTCTGCTGATGAGGTTGACGCGTTACTAGCAAAGGAGTTCGGTATATGACAGAACATTACCAGGGATTTCGCTTTTAGCTTTTGGCTTCATGCATTTTTATAAAAAATCTATTTC
>CAVIRL010000135.1:0-7466 GCA_963645005.1 Prevotella sp. P5-108 | reverse complement strand
CCACCACCGAGACCAGTACCTGGGCGGAGGGCGGCCGCAAGTTCGGTGAGCTGGTGGAGAAAGCCACCGGCGGTAAGATCAAGGTCAACGTATACGCAGCAGACCAGTTGACCAACGGAAACCAGTCCGAGGGCATTCAGGCGCTGATCGATGGAGACCCGGTTCAGATCTCCATGCACAGCAACCTGATCTACTCTGCATTCGACCCGCGTTTCAACGTGGTATCCCTGCCGTATCTGTTTGATTCCGTAGAGGATGCGGATGCGATGTTAGACGGTGAGGCCGGTGAGATGTTAAAAGACATCTTAAGCGAGTATGGTCTGCATTGCATGGGCATCGCGGAGAATGGCTTCCGCGAGCTGACCAACAGCGTCCGCGAGATCAAATCCGTGGATGATATGAAGAATTTGAAGATCCGCGTGGCAGGCAGCAACCTGCTCATGGAGTGCTACAAGAGATGGGGCGCAGATGCCACCAACATGAACTGGTCTGAGACCTACACGGCATTGCAGCAGAAGACAGTAGAGGGCCAGGAGAATCCGCTTCCGGCTATCGATGCGGCAAGTGTACAGGAGGTACAGCCGTACTGCTCCTTATGGAACGCAAACTACGACTGCCTGTTCTTCTGCATCAACCAGGAAATCTACGACAAGCTGACTCCGGAGCAGCAGGCCGTTATAGACGAGTGCGGCGCTCTGGCAACCCGCTACGAACGTGAGATCAACCGTGCCGGAGATGAGGAGATCATGAGCCGCTGGACCACCAAGAACGGCGTGACTGTCACTCCTTACGAGGATCTGGACATTGATTCCTTCAAAAACGCAGTAGACGGAATTGATGAATGGTTTATCAGTGAACTGAAGGCACAGAACTATGATGATGCTGAGGCACTGGTAGCAGCATTCCGGAAGTAAACTGACATGCCGCTTGATCACACTTTCAGAGAAAAAACGTATAATATTAAGTGAAAAAGAAAGATTATTAAGTAATACCAGCTCCGACAGAACAAAAATGCCGGAGCTGGTAATTTTTATTAGGAATAGCCGACCGGAATTGACAAAATGTGTTCACTTTATTAAGATAAAGAAAAATCATATCCGAAAGCACTTTGCTGCCGGAAACGTAACATGTTACTGTTTATGTGTTACATAATATTCCATGATTTACAAGGAAGTGAATCGGCGAAATCAGAACCCGAGACATTCACTTCCTTTTTTGCGGACATAAGGAGGCCGACCATGAAAGAACTTCTGAGAATGGAAGAAATGACGAAGCAGTTTGGTACAGTATATGCAAACCGGAATATCAACCTGTCCATTCGTGAGGGTGAGGTTCACACGCTGCTTGGTGAGAACGGTGCGGGAAAGAGTACCCTGATGAATATTCTGATCGGACTTTATCAGCCGACTTCCGGTTCCATCTGGCTGCGCGGCAAAAAGGTAAGGATCGATTCGCCTAAGACAGCGGTAAAGCTGGGAATTGGAATGGTGCATCAGCATTTTATGCTGGTAGAGGCCATGACCGTGTTTGAAAATATTATCCTCGGTACGAAAAAGGACAGATCTGTTTTTATCAAAAAAGAAAAGCTGCAGAGGGAAATCCTGGAGCTGTCAGAAAAATATGGGCTGGAGATCGATCTGGACAAGCAGATCAGCGAGATTTCCGTGGGAGAACAGCAGCGCGTGGAAATCTTAAAAGCCCTTTACCGCGGAGCGGAGCTTCTGATCCTGGATGAGCCGACTGCGGCACTGACGGATCAGGAGGTAGAAGGACTGTTTGCGATCATGCGGCGCCTGACCGCAGAGCAGAAGTCTGTGATCTTTATATCCCATAAAATGCGTGAGGTTATGGAAATCAGTGACCGGGTAACAATCCTGCGGGCAGGAATGACCATTCAGACTCTGGATATCCATGATACCGATGCGACGCAGCTGGCGAATCTGATGATCGGTCATGAAATGACGGTAAGCTCCTATCACAAGGTGACGAAGCCCGGAGCGGATGTGCTGCGTCTGGAACATGTGGATTACCAGAAAGCGAAGAAGCACAGCGGACTGAATGATGTCAGCTTTACCATTGGGAAGGGCGAGGTGCTTGGTGTGGCCGGCGTAGACGGAAACGGCCAGTCCCAGCTGGCACAGCTTGTTACGGGAGTCATTGCCCCGGATTCCGGAGAGGTGGATCTGAATTCCCGCAGGGTGGCACAGTTTGCCCCCAATGGTTTTATTTTGTCCAATGTATCCCATGTTCCTGAGGACCGCAACAAGATGGGACTGGTAGGAAATATGACCGTGGAGGAGAATCTGGTGCTGAAGGCAACAGAGGAGCCGAGATTTTCCTACGCTCATGGCGCACTGCTGAAAAAGAAGGAAATCCGGAGATTTGCACTGGAGCTTCAGAAGAAGAATGATATCCGATGCGCATCCATTGAGCAGGAGGCCCGGAATCTGTCAGGCGGAAATCAGCAGAAGATCATTCTGGCGCGGGAGATGGAGAACCACCCGGAGCTTCTGGTGGCTGTGCATCCGACCCGCGGACTGGATATCGGTGCTTCCCAGTATGTACACGATACGATGATCGAGGCCAGGGACAAGGGCTGCGGAATCCTGCTGATCAGCGCGGATTTTGATGAGGTGCTGAAGCTTTCCGACCGGATCATGGTGATGTTTGAGGGACAGGTCATGGGAATCTATCCGGGGGAAAATCCTCCGATCGAAGAAATCTCGCTGGCTATGGCGGGAAAGGAGGAGTAGGACATGAAGGGAAGAGATAATCTTGTAAAGATCCTGATTCCGGTTTTATCTATCCTGATCGCCTTTTTTGTTGGCGGAATCATCATCCTGTGTCTTGGAAAAAATCCGCTGGAGGCATACGGATACCTGTTTTCCGGAGCCTTTGGCAGCAGCAGAAAGATCGGACAGACGCTTGTGATCGCGTGTCCGCTGATCTTTACCGGTCTTGCGGCAGCCTTCGCGTATAAGTGCGGTGTATTTAATCTGGGCGGTGAAGGCCAGTTTATCATGGGAGCGGTGACCAGTATTTTTGTATCCACGCTTATGGGGGATGCAGGAATCGGAGGACTCCTGATCAGCCTGATCGCAGGTGCTGCAGTCGGCGGCATGTGGGGCGCAATCCCGGGCATCTTAAAGATCACCCGCGGCCTCAATGAAATGATCGTCAGCATTATGCTGAATTACATTGCGACATTGTTTATGGGTTATGTATACACGACACTTCTCCGTGACGGAAGCGTACCACAGACCATGGCGGTGGCCGACAGCATGAAGATAGCCTCCATATCCAAGGCATTTCCGGTACACTGGGGTATTGCAGCAGCATTTCTTCTGGCAGCGCTGCTGTATTACTTTATTTTCTGCACATCCAAGGGATTTAAGCTGCGGGCAGTCGGAATGAACGCAACGGCGGCATTTTTTAATGGTTTTCCAGTGAACCGCTATATTCTGTTTTCTTTCATTGTGTCCGGTGCGATCGCCGGACTTGGCGGAAGCATTGAACTTCACGGAAAGCAGTTCCGCCTGATGAGCGGATTTGGCTCCGGCTTTGGATTTGACGGCGTGGCGATCGCACTGATCGCACAGCTTAATCCGATCGGAACTGCAGTGGTAGCCTGCATCTTTGCAGTACTGCGAAAGGGAGCAAGCACGCTTCAGACAGCCATGCAGGTGCCGAGCTCCGTGGTGGATATCATTCAGGCACTGGTGATCATCTTTGCGGTGGCAGGAACAGCAATGTTAAGACTTCCGGCTGTGAAGCAGTTTCTGGCTGCCCATACAAAGAGAAAGGAGGTGCAGGGCTAATGGCATCCTTTTTTACAATGAATTTTCTGACGGAGCTTCTGCTTTCCACAGTACGTATGGCAACTCCGATCCTGCTGGTGGCACTGGCAGAGACATATTCGGAGCGTGCCGGCATGGTCAATATCGGCCTGGACGGAATCATGGCGATCGGAGCACTGGTGGGCTTTCTGACCGGATACCAGACCGGCAGTCCCTGGATCGGAATTCTGGCCGGAGCAGCGTCCGGTGTTGCCGCTAATATGATCTATGCATTTTGTACGATCTCCCTCTGTGCAGAGCAGACCGTGTACGGAATGGCGATCAATATTTTTGCACCGGCTCTGGCATCGTTTATTTACCGTCTCTCGTTTTCGGATACCTCAACCCTGATCCAGGGCGTGTCCATGAGCAACCTTCAGATCCCGGTTCTCAGCCGGATCCCGGTGCTGGGTACGATCCTGTTTGATCAGAGTCCGCTGGTTTATGCGGCTTACCTTCTGGTACCGCTTACCGCGCTGTTCTTAAACCGGACAAAGGCTGGCTTGAACTTCAAGGCGGTGGGCGAATTTCCAAAGGCTGCAGAAACACTTGGTATCAACGTGGTGCTGCAGAAATACATCGCCTGTGTGATCTGCGGAGCCATGGCCGGAATCGGAGGTGCATACCTGACCATCTGCTACACCAGTACTTACTCCGAGGGAATTGTTGCCGGACGTGGATTTATCGCACTGTCAGCCGTGATCTTTGGACGATGGACGCCGAGCGGAGTGCTGCTGTCCTGCCTGCTGTTTGGATTCTGTGATGCACTCCAGATCCGCCTGCAGTTGATCAGCCCGTCAACGCCGTATCAGATCCTGCAGATGATCCCGTATCTGTGTACGCTCTTTGTACTGGCATTTTTCGGGATCAAAAAAAGCGGCCCGAAGGCGAACGGACAGCCGTATTACCGTGAGGAACGGTAACAGGATCGCAATGCGTGAACAGGAAGCAAGATATCACTGCGGGTCATGCTTCACATGTACAGTAACGCTGGATGAGATATCCGGATTGCCCGGCAGAAGACCGGACATATCTGCAGGATATAAAGTAAGTGAAAATTGAGGAGGAAAAGGACTATGAAAAAAACAAGCATGAGAGTGACATCGGTGGCCATGGTGGCAGCTCTTGCGGCAGGACTTACCGGCTGCGGCGGTTCTGCAAAGACAGAGACAACAACGGCTGCAGCAGAGGCAGCAGGGGACAGCAGTGAGGCCGCTGAGGCCAAGAGCAGCGAGACGGCAAAGGATGGCGGCTATAAGGTGGCCATGATCTCTGATAGCTCCGTGTCAGACGGAGGCTGGGGCGCAAGCTGTTATCAGGCGATGCTGGACGCGGCAGCAGAAAAGGGCTGGGAAACCGTTTATACCGATAATGTAGCAACCTCAGATTACGCTACCGTTATGACAGATTACGCAGAACTCGGTTACGACCTGATCTTTGCACCGGGCAATCAGTATACGGACGCAGTAGAGCAGGTTGCTGAGGAGTATCCGGAGGTGAAATTTGCCCTGTTAAACGGAACCGTCGAGACTGATAACATCCAGTCCATCCTTCCGGATGCGAAGCAGATCGGTTATATGGCAGGAGCACTGGCAGGCCTTATGACGAAAACCAATAACATTGGCTTCATCGGAGGCATGGAGCTGGATACGACCAAGGCAAAGGTGGAGTGCTATGAGAAGGCTGCCCAGAAGATCAACCCGGATATCAAGGTTTCTTCCGCATATGCAGGCTCCTTCAGTGATACAGCAAAAGGTAAGGAAATTGCCGCATCCATGGTAACGACCTATGATGTGGATGTGATGTTTGGTGACGCATCTGCAGTCGATACCGGAGCAAGAGAGGCACTTGCAGGTCAGGAAGGCAGATATGATATCGGACAGCCGGGCGATCTCGGCTCCGCAGATGACAGCGTCATCATCTGTTCTGTTGTAACAGACAACGCAGCTCTGGTTAAGACCTGCATGGATGACATCGAGAACGGCAGCTTCGGAAACAAGACCGTATATGGTGACCTGAGCAACGGCTGCTTAAGTGTCGGCACCTTCTCAAATCTGGTATCCGAGGATATCCAGAAGCAGTATCTCGACATCGTTGACCAGATCAAGGACGGAAGCTTTATAGAAGAATAGTAACTGTTCAGTAGGTCTGCACACTTGCTTCGCTGACCGTTAGAAAACATGGGCCGGCAGGCAGAAATCTCATTGCCGTAGGCAAGTTTCAATTGATTTCTGCCCGTGACTGCGAAGGTACTGAACAGTTACGAAGAATAAAATGGTGTTGACATCAAAACAATAGATGTCTCGCCACAAAAAAGAATATACCCAGGCACCCGGACAATCCAAAAACCCCAGATTGCCCGGGTGCTTATTTTATGGTAAAATGTGACGAGTGCAAGAGAGCCGAAAGCGTGCTGGCACGGTTGCGGCGAACGACGAGGAAATCGAGTGACGCAAGTCACGAGAACGAGTGCAAGAGAGCCGAAAGCGTGCTGGCACGGTTGCGGCGAACGACGAGGAAATCGAGTGACGCAAGTCACGAGAACGAGTGCAAGAGAGCCGAAAGCGTGCTGGCACGGTTGCGAAAGGAAAAGATTATGATAACAGAATGGAAGATGCCGGGCAGTGCGGATCAGGGAGAAATCCATATTCAGGTGGTTCGCTCCGCGAGAAAAAGCCTTGGTCTGGAGGTGCGGGATGCCCATACGGTTCTTGCGCGGATTCCGGCCCATACTCCGGACCCGGAGCTGAAGGCTTTTGTGGAGAATCATCGGGGCTGGATCCTGAAGAAGACGGCAGTTATGGAAGAGCGGGAAGAAAACCGGAAGACCGTGGGGGTGCCAGATCTGAACACACTTTCCAAAACCGATCAGATGAAGATTCAGTTAAAAATCGGAAAGCGGGTGCGGCATTACTGCGAGTTGATGGGCGTGACGGTCGGTTATGTTACCGTAAAAAACCAGAAGACCCGCTGGGGGAGCTGCAGTGCAAGGGGCAACGTGAATTTCAACTACCAGCTGGTATTTCTGCCGGAGGAGCTGTTGGATTATGTGGTGATCCACGAACTGGCCCACAGACGGCATATGGATCATTCTGAGGCTTTTTGGACGGAGGTGGAGAAATACTGTCCGGACTATCGGGAACGGAGAGCGAAGCTGCAGGAGTATTCGCTGTGACTGTGCTGTGAGACAGAAGCAGAAATATTTTTTTACAATAGGAAAAAGAACAGGCAGCAGCGTATGGAAAGGAAGATGGCAAAATGGCAGATGTTAGAAAACGTATTATTTTCCGCGGTCACGTGCAGGGCGTAGGATTCCGCTACACCGCAAAATATCTCGCCCAGTCCCTGGGACTGACCGGCTGGGTGCGCAATGAGTACGATGGCACGGTGCTTCTGGAAATCCAGGGAAGCGAGTATATGATCAACAAGCTTCTGGTGGGCCTGAATCACAACCAGTTTATTACCATTGACTGGATTGATACGGAGGTGATCCCACTGGATACGGAGGAACGGAGTTTTTCGGTACAGTAATTCCGGCGGTTTACTGTTCAATGCTTTACCGGATCGGACATGCTCCTGCACCGGACAGAACGCCTGATGTACCAGGAAAAATAGCTGTATGATCAGGAC
>CAVIRL010000134.1:1730-7491 GCA_963645005.1 Prevotella sp. P5-108 | reverse complement strand
CAATGACGGCGTCGATGTAGCGCTGTTCAAAGAGCTTCATGGCATCGGCCAGGGGCAGGTCGAGATCCGGGAGGGTTGTGACTGCGGCCCCCGGAGCCTGCGTGGAGGACGTGATGGCGGAAGCAGCCCCATGGGGAGACAGATCCTCTGGTTTCACTTCACGGGCTTCCCAGTCGGAGCGGAGCATGGAGTTCAATGGAAGCTCCGGGCTTCCGGGCTGCGACATGAGAACGGCACGTTCAATGACGTTGCGGAGTTCCCGGACATTGCCGGGCCAGCTGTACTGCAGCAGCAGGCTTAGATTGCTGTCGGAGAGCAAGGTTTTCTTGCGGTATTTTTTGTTGTAGCGTTCCACGTAGTAGGCGGCAATGGCTTCAATGTCTTCCGGGCGTTCACGCAGAGAGGGAATACGAATGGGGATGACATGAAGGCGGTAATAGAGATCACTTCGGAAGGTTCCGTCCTTGACCATTTGCATCAGATTGCGGTTGGTTGCCGTGATGATCCGCACATCGACCTTCTCGGGCTGGGTGCTTCCCACCGGGTAGAATTCGCCGCTTTCCGTGAAGCGCAGGAGCTTGGACTGCATGGAAAGGGGGAGCTCTCCCAACTCATCCAGAAACAGAGTGCCGCCGTGGGCCATACGCAAAAATCCGGGTTTGCCCTTGGCGCTGGCTCCGGTGAAGGCGCCGGGGCGGTATCCGAAGAACTCGGACTCAAAGAGTTCCAGCGGAATGGCCGAGCAGTTTACGGCAATGAAGGCCTGCATGCTGCGGGAACTCTGGGAGTGGATGAATTTGGCAATGAGTTCCTTTCCAACGCCGGATTCCCCGATGAGCATGACCGAACTGTCGGCAACGGCAATGGTGGCGCAGTCCCGGCGCAGCGAATGCATCTTCTCGCTTCTGCAGACCATATCGGTCTCGCCGGAGGTGTAGAGATAGTCGGCAATGTTGCGGTAGCGGTCGTGCTGCTCCTGCTCGTAGGCCAGTTGTCTCGCAAATTCATCCATAATGATGTTGGAACGATTGTTGGTCATGATAAATTCCAAATTACCGTTTTCATCCAGAAAAGGAAGGCTGGTGGAAAGCCGGTTGACTCCGCGTACGTTGACCAGTCCGGTCACGGTCTTTTTGGTGCGCATGGATTCTAGGATAGTGGAGTTCGTGTAGATGTGCTGCTCCATCATATCACTGGGGCGTTTTCCAAGGATTTCTTCTTTGGAAAGGCCCATGCATTCTTCGGTTGCTTTGTTGGCGATGATATAGCGCCCTTCGGCGTCGGTCACCACAATGCTGTCATAGCATTCCTCGATGATTTTTTCACACAAATAGCTGTGTTCAAACACAGTTTGTTCTGTTTCTGTCATAATGTACCTCTGTCATGTGCTTTTTCTTGTGTCATGATTTCTATTATAAATATAATGATGCTAAAACGCAACAAATATTGCAGAAATGCAACATAAATGTGTGCAGTACAGCAACATTGCACAGATAAAAAAACACCCTTCAGTGTTAAAAAACTAACAAGTATGCGGCCTGAGAGAATGAACAGAAAATTGGCACGGTTTTTGCTTATTAATATAGCATAACGAAGGAGGTATGTGATAATGGGTAAAAAAGTAGATATGAACACAGCACTGGATATGATCCATGACGGAGATGGCGTGGCTGTTTCCGGATTTATGCTGATGACGGTACCGCGCGAGATTTACCGCGCAATTGGCGACCGTTTCCAGGAAACCGGACATCCGTGCGGACTGACATTGATGCATGGTGCAGGAAACGGAAACAACAAAGATCAGGGTATCTGCGAGATGAGCTATGAAGGCCTCATCACACGTTATATTACAGGACATTTTGCAAATAACACCAGAATGGTAGACCTGGTTAATGCAGGAAAGGTTCAGGCATGGAACTTCCCGCAGGGTGTTATCTCCCATATGTACCGCGCGGCGGCAGCAGGAAAACCGGGTGAGATCACCAAGATCGGTCTTGGAACCTTCTGTGATCCGCGTCTCGAGGGCGGCAAGATGAGCGAGGCTACCAAAGAAGATCTGGTAAGCCTGGTGGATATTCTGGGCGAAGAGTATCTGCTTTATAAGATGCCGAAGTTAAACATCGGTCTGATCCGCGGTACTACAGCAGATGAGAACGGAAACATTACCATGGAAGAAGAGGGAGCTCCGATTGATGCCCTGGATGTAGCACTGGCAGTAAAGGCTATGGGAGGTAAGGTAATTGCCCAGGTTAAAAACTATGTATCATCTGGTTCTGTTGACCGCACGCAGGTCGTTGTACCGGGTACTCTTGTAGACGCAGTCGTAGTCAGCGAGAATCCGGAAGAGAATCATCGTCAGACTCCGGGATCTTACTACAATCCGGTACTGGCAGGACATTACAAACTGGACGGCGTTGGATTTGCTTCCCTGCCGTTTGACGAGCGCAAGGTGATCGCACGCCGTGCATCCCTGGAACTGAAACCGAATTCCGTTGTAAACCTTGGTATCGGTATTCCGGAGGGCGTGGCTGCCGTAGCAGCAGAAGAGGGCGCAGGCGACCAGATTACCTTAAGCATCGAGAGCGGCCTGACCGGTGGTGTTCCGACTGGCGGACAGGATTTCGGCTGCGCAGTCAATGCATGGGCAGCACTCCCGATGACTTCCCAGTTCGATTATTACAATGGCGGCAACCTGGCTATGACCTGCCTGGGCTTCGCGGAAGTAGATAACGCAGGAAACGTAAACGTAAGCCGGTTTGGAAGCCGTATCGCAGGCTGCGGCGGCTTGGTAGATATCTCCCAGTCCACCAACACGGTAATTTTCTGCGGCACGATGACTGCAGGCGGCTTAAAGGAAGAAGTAAGAGATGGCAAGCTGGTTATTCTTCAGGAAGGCAAGAAGCTAAAATTCAAAAAGTCCGTAGAGCAGATCACCTTCAGCGCAGATTTCAGCCGGAAGAAAGGACAGCATGTTCTGTTTATCACCGAGCGCTGTGTATTTAAGGTAACTGATCAGGGCTTGGAGTTGTCTGAGGTAGCACCTGGCATTGACATCGAGAAGGATATCCTTCCGTACATGGAGTTCAAGCCGATCATTCCGGAGCATGTAGCCCTGATGGATGAGCGCTTGTTCAAACCGGAGCCCTTTGGTCTGGCAGAGATTTTAAAAGAAAAAGCAGAAAACTAGAAATATAATTAATAGGAGGAAACTATTATGGCATACGTAGCAAAAGGTTATTATCTGGAAGAATTCGAGATTGGAAAATGTTATGACAGCGTGGGACGTACCATCACCGAAGCAGATGTGGTAAACTTTGCCGGAATTTCCGGTGATTTTAACCCGCTTCACATGGATGATGAGTTCGCAAAGAACAATATGTTCGGCAAACGTGTCGCTCACGGCGCACTGGGCCTGATTATTTCTACTGGTCTGTCCAATCAGATGGGCATCTTTGAGGGAACCACCATCGCATTCCTGGAGCTGACCGCAAAATACACCGCTCCGCTGTGCATCGGTGATACCGTTCACCTGGAGATGACCCCAGCTGAGGCACGTCACAGCAAAAAGCCAGGCAGAGGCATCTTAAAGACCAACGCAAAGCTGGTAAACCAGGAAGGCACCGTGATCATGGATGCTGAGTGGACCTTCATGATGAAAGCAAAAGAATGAGAATTGGCCTGTGCAATTGCCACTACCATTTTGTGAAATGATTATCAAAACTAAACAACTAGTCGACAAGTTTTTTGTCGATTAATGCTATTGTCAAAAAAATATCCAGCAAATATAATAAAAGAAACTGTTCGGGCGGCTCTGGTGGATAAGACAGAGCCGGTCGGATTCTGAACAGGAATGTTTGTGAGGGCAATGCGTTTGACCAGCGGATCGCGCTGGCATGCAGGATCGTTCAGGAATGGTAATATGCAAAATCATAAAGGGGGTTTCATCTCATGGGCATTTTTCTTATTCTTCTGAGTATCGCAATTGTTATTTTGCTCGTATTCAAAGGTGTCCCGGTATTCTACTCCGCATTCATTGCATCTTTGTTCTGTCTGCTTACCGCAGCGCTGTTCACTGGTGCAGGAGTAGATGTAGGTGTTGGCAAATATCTGTTACAGAGCATGACTGATACAGCCAATACTTCCTACGTACAGGGCTTAGGTGGTTATTTCACCAGTAACTTCTGCATTTTCGTACTTGGTGCGATCTTCGGTAAGTTATTCGATAACTCCGGCGCAGCAGACGCGATCGCAGAGACCATCGTAGCAAAGCTTGGCGCAAAAGCTGTTATTCCGGCTATCATCCTGGTAGGCTGGATCTTAACCTTTGGCGGCGTTTCCGTATTCGTTGCATTCTTCGCAATGTATCCGTTAATGCTGTCCCTGTTCAAAGAGGCTGACATTCCGAGAAGACTTCTTCCGCTGTTCTACTTCGCAGGCGCTGGTACTTCTTCCGGATGGATCCCAGGATCACCGCAGGCACATAACCTGCTTCCGTCCACCGCATTAGGCGTAGCACCGACTGCATGGCTGGTTCCTGGCGTATGCTTCGCAATCTTTGAGACTGCTCTTGTAGTAATCTTCGTATTCTGGTATACCGCACGCTGCAAGAAAAACGGCGAGCATTTCGAACTGACAGAAGCTGATAAGAAAGTCATGGAAGAGAAGGCAGCAAAGGATATCTCCAACCGCCCGAATTTCCTGGTTGCTCTGGCTCCGATGATTGTCCTGATGGTCGTTCTGAATGTAGTAAAATTAGCAGTTCCGCTGTCTTTGTTAATTGGTATTCTGGCAGCAGTCATCTTGTTCTTCAAGAGCTTCAATCTCAAGAACTTCTGGAAGATGATGAGCGATGGAGCTATGGGTGGTGTATCTTCCCTGTTCAATACCGCAGCAATCGTTGGTTTCGGTTCTGTTGTAAAGATGGTTCCGGCTTACGCAACTCTGTGTGGCCTGCTGGTTAACGCATTCAGCAACCCGATTATTGCATCTGTTGTTACTGTAGGTGGTCTGGCAGGTGTAACCGGTTCTGGTACTGGTGGTATTGGTCTTGCAATGCCGGTTGTAGTTGAGAACTTCATCGGTGACATTGCAACCAACCCGAACCATGTAAACCTGGAAGCCCTGTCTCGTTGTACTTCCATCGCAGCTCTGACTCTGGATTCCCTCCCGCATTGCGGCCTGGTTGTATCCGTACTGAGCTACACTGGAAATACCCACAAGAGTTCCTATATGCCGTGTGCAGTTGTATTCGTACTTGCCCCGATTATTACAGTTATCTTAATGCTGCTGTTCATCGTGGTAACCGGTCAGACCTACATTCCGGTCTAAGCTGCATACAGATCCACACAGTTTTGTGCGTGTAAAAGTCTTATCTGAATAAAATGGTCAACATAAAAGACACCCTTTTGCGTACAGAACCGCAAAAGGGTGTTATGTTTTTCTGGAGATTGAAAATAAATCTGAGAGGAGAATGGATATGAGTTTGAAGTACATTTTACTGGACAAAAAAGACGGAATCGCAACCATCACATTTCACCGTCCGGAGGCGCTGAATGCGCTGAATAGCGAAGTGCTTGCGGATTTGGACGTGGCTGTGGATGATGTGATCGCGGATGATGAGGTCCGGGTGGTTGTCTTTACCGGAGAAGGAAAATCCTTTATTGCCGGTGCGGATATCAAGGAGATGGACGGAGATACCGCTCTGGAAGCTATCCGTTATTCCAGAAAGGGCGCTGCCGTATTCCGTAAGATCGAGCTGATG
>CAVIRL010000134.1:0-1720 GCA_963645005.1 Prevotella sp. P5-108 | reverse complement strand
CAGCAAGGCAAAGCTTCGCCTGCCGGAGGTAACCCTTGGTATTACTCCTGGATTCAACGGAAGCCAGCGTCTGCCGAAATGTGTTGGCGTGAGCAAGGCGAAGGAGATTATCTTCACCGGCAAGATGCTGACTGCAGCAGACGCCCTGAATCTTGGTATTTTAAATAAGGTAACCGAGCCGGAGAACCTGATGGATGAGGTTTACGCAATGGCAAACCAGATTGCGGACAATTCCGCATCCGCTATCGCAATGGCAAAGGCCATGATCAACGCCGGTGCGTATATGGATATCGACATCGGAAAGAACATCGAGCTGGGCTACATGGCTGCATGCTTCGGCACACCGGACCAGATCGAGGGATTCACTGCGTTTAAGGAGAAGAGAGCAGCAAAGTTCCGTTAAGTTGAAAACTATGACAATAAAAATTGCCCACGGCTGGAGTATTCCAGCTGCGGGCAATTTTTGTTATGAAACATTCAGAAATTTTAAAAATGTGCTGTGTCGCGATGAAGCGGAATCATCTCGTTTCCGTGGATGATTAGGATGGCGTTTTCATGAGGCTGGAAATTTTTCAGGTCCTCGGAGGTGCGCAGGGTCCAGAGAGTGGCGCCGCGGCGGTCTTTGAAGTGGACTGCGGAGTTGGTGCGTTTTTTGTTTCCCTGACTGCTGCTGTAGGAATCTTCCCGCTCTGCGGTAACATCTACTGCCGTGAGAACGGCTTCTTTCTGTAAGAAGGAAGTGTGATCACGGAATTCCTTTTTCTGGAAGACTAGGGCGAAGAATACAGCTACGACTAAAACCCAGCAGAGGGTGGTGGCGCCCTGCATGCCAAATCCCAGGGTGATGAAGCCGAATACGAGGAACAGGATGATGGAAGTCAGATATTTCTTTCCGTAATTCTGGTTCCAACCGCGGATATGCTCCAGATACTGGCTTAAGTACATGGTGCGCTCGGCTTCACTCAGCTCCCGGATCAGGTTTGCCTTGGGAGCTTCGAACTGCTGGGCTGCAATCCCCTTTTTATCGATGATGGTTTCGGTGAAGTTGGTGGGTGCTGCGATGATCTGGGCGGCCTTGGGGCTGTCTGCCATCATCAGGCAAACACGGGCGCCTTCTCCGACCTGATCATAAAGCTCTTTCATGATCTTTACGTTGTCCAGGTAGACATCTTTGGAAAAGACGATGCGCAGTGTGTAGTCCGTAACCGGGCCAAACAGAGTGCGGCGGGTGTGGGTCTCTTTTCTGGAACAGGTGCCGTAGGTGATGAGAAAGTGGCTGCCCAGATCGGAGCGGATGTGGCACATGCCGGAATTTTCACGGCGCTTTTCCCAGAGTCTTAAGTAATGTGGAATGAATGCGATGGCCAGTGCTCCGAGAATGAGAAGCAGCATGGGACTTAAGCCCGCGGTGATAATGCCGGCTAAAGCGGCCAGTGCCAGGAAGATGACGACAAGCGGCGCGGAACGCTCAGCAATCTGCATCAGGTGGTTGGTAAAAAGCCCCTGGGCGGCGTGGTAAAGGCCAAGGGTCATACTGTCTTCCCGTGCGGTGCAGTCGGTGAAGCCGTAGTCAGACCGAGCCTGTTCTGGTGTAATCATAAAACCCCTCTTTTTTATTATCAGATTTTTTTATCGTAACATAGACTGAAAAGAAAGTCTAGCGTTCAGCTTTGAAAGGTAAAAATAATTCGCACTAAATTCGTAGAAATTAAGGCTATTT
>CAVIRL010000133.1:0-7569 GCA_963645005.1 Prevotella sp. P5-108 | reverse complement strand
AGGACTGAAACGCCTGCACGAAGCACACCCGGATATCCAGATTTATGTAGGACATCTGGACCGCTGCTTAAACGAAAACGCCTACATCTGCCCAGGACTGGGCGATGCCGGTGACCGGATCTTCGGAACGAAATAACAATATAAATAATAGTCATGAAATATCCGAAGTTTCGGACGCACCATACAGAAACGCAGCACTAAGTGGAATTTTGTACTTCGTTCACTGCGCCGCTTATTGTCAAACCTGCGACCTAAACTCGCACGCCTTGCGTGCTCAGACAAGGGTCTCCGGTCTGACGCTATGCTTGCTCACGAAGAAAATTCCAATGTGCTGCTAATTCTGTATGGTGCGTCCGGAACTTCTGCTTTACTGACTATTCTACGATAATAAAAAGCAACCAGAACAATACTGGTAAGCCTAAAGCATCTGGCGTTATCGGTACAGTTCTGGTTGCTTTTTATTGTTTTGCAGCGCAGCCAATAAAATAGAAAGCGCCCGCCCCGCCACACATAATAAGCATTCGATAGCAATTTTTGTCCGTTTTGTGAGTATAGCGACAGGTCTGGAGCTCTGTCTGAGCGAACGCAGTGAGCGAGTTTGTGGAAGACCTGTCTAATGGGCGACGGAGCAAAACGGACAGAAAAATTGCGTGAATGCGTTTATGTGTGGCGGGGCGGGCGCTTTCGGACCTTTTTGTGATTGCGTTCTAATATTGTTACTGTCTCTTCGCAACCTCTCCCTGCTGCTTGTAGATAGAATCTGCATCTACTGCGGTGCGTACGCTGGAGAGCGGGTATACGATGCTGTTCTTTCCGATAACGGTTCCTGGATTTAAGACAGAACCGCATCCTACTTCTACGCAGTCACCGATCATGGCACCGAATTTCTTTAAGCCGGTTTCGATGTCGCCGTCTTCTGCATGTACTTTCACCAGGGCCTTGTCAGAACGTACGTTGGAAGTGATGGAGCCTGCGCCCATATGCGCTTTACAGCCCAGAATGGAATCGCCTACATAGTTGTAATGCGGTACCTGGACGCCATCAAACAGGATCACGTTCTTTAACTCGGTGGAGTTGCCTACAACTGCACTCTTGCCAACGATCGCTTTTCCGCGGATAAATGCGCAGTGACGCACTTCTGCCTCCGGTCCGATGATGACCGGTGCGATGATGCCTGCGGTCGGCGCGATGTGGGCAGATTTGTGGATCCAGATGCCCTCTGCCGGATTTGCGTACTCCTCCTTCGGAAGGGTTGCGCCCAGGCGCTCTACGAAATCACCAATGTGAGCCAGGACCTCCCATGGATAGGTAAACTGCTCTAACAATTCCTTTGCCATGGTGTTCTCCAGGCTGTACAGATCGCTGATTTTCATTTCTTCTTTTTTCATGATCAAATCCTCTTTTCTTAAAGATATACATAACTGTTCAGTACCTTCACAGTCACGGATATACTCACCCGTTTTGATATATAGTCCGGGAGATATTCTGTTTCCGTTTTTCTTTTCCTTTCCCTTTCTCAGATCAGGGTGTCTATTTCTATTCCTGTTCACCGGCTATGCACGCAGTGGCCTATTTCTTCGTGTAATTCTTTCCCGCTGCCTCAAAATACTCCCGCAGCTGGTACTGGTTGTTTAACCGCAGAACTCCATAAGTCCGGCTCGCCACAAATCGTTCCAGCTTTTCCATATATTCATCCGGAGTGATGGAACCTTCTGCCACATAAGTGAGGCCCTTCTCCCAGCTTGCCGTCAGTTCTGGGTTCAGAAGCTGGCGGATAGAAGCTCCCACCACGTCAAAAACCAGTTCTCCCAGAAGGGTCGGCGTAATGATCTGGGTCTTGCCGTTTAAGGCCAGATACTTGATGTTGACCAGCTTTTTCAGAATCTCCGCCCGGGTCGCACTGGTACCAATGCCGCTTCCCTTGATCTGGGCCCGGAGTTCTTCATCTTCAATGAGCTGTCCGGCATTCTCCATGGCCAGGATCATGGAACCGGAGGAATAGCGTTTTGGCGGGGAAGTCTCCCCCTCCTTGATGGCAAAGCCATCCACCGGAAGCTGCATTCCCTTTTTCATGGATGCCAGCATTGCAATAAAGGCCGGATTCTCCAGATCCTTTTTGTTCGTCTCGGATTCCTCCTTGTCATCGCCCTCTCCATCGGAAGCCTGACTGCCGGAAGCCGCAGTATCATCCGCTTTTTTTCGTTTCGGAACCTCAGCCACCTTTAAATAGCCCTGCTCGGTAAGGACCCGGAAACCGGTAAAGAAATGCTCCTGTCCGCAGACCAGCTCCAGCGCATATTTCTGGTAAACAGCCGCCGGATAAAAGATGCTCAAGAATCTTCTGGCAATCACCTCGTAAATCTTCATGCATAACGGGGACAGGCTGCGCATGGCGCCAAACCCCTGGCCGGTCGGCACAATGGCATAATGGTCAGTGATCTGTTTGTCATTGACATACCGGGTCTTTGCAAGGCCCTGATAAGAGCCCTGATCCAGGATTTCCTGGGCAAATCCCCGCATCGGCTCAAAATTTCTCAGGCCGCCGATATTCTTCGTGATTTCCTTGGCTACCGCCGTAGAAAGCACACGGGCATCCGTACGGGGGTAGGTCACCAGTTTTTTCTCGTATAGCTCCTGTACGACCTTTAGGGTCTCATCCGGGCTGATCTTAAACATTTTGGAGCAGTCATTCTGAAGCTCCGCCAGATTATAAAGCAGCGGCGGATTCTTGGTCTCCTTCTTGCGTTCCACCTTGCTTAAGGTTCCCACCAACGGTTCTGTTTCCTTCAGCCGGGCAATCAGCGTCTCCGCATCCTCCCGCTTCTTGAACCCATTTTCCTTATATAATTTCGGGGACTGGAAATAGAGGGAGCCGTCCGCACTTCGCCACTCCGCATCAAACTTCATATCCTGGGATAAAAACGTACCGATCACCCGGTAGAATGGCGTTTTCACAAAATTGCGGATCTCCCGCTCCCGGCGCACCACCATGCCCAGTACACAGGTCATGACACGCCCTACCGAAAGAACGGTGTGATCCACCTTTAAGAAGGTCGAGATCGTGGGGCCGTATTTTAAGGTCAGCAGGCGGGAAAAATTGATTCCCATCAGATAATCTTCTTTTGCCCTCAGGTAAGCAGACGCTGCAAGATTGTCGTACTCGCTCCAGTCCTTTGCCTCCCGGATTCCGCGCAGGATCTCCTCCTCCGTCTGGGAATCGATCCAGACGCGTTTTCTTGTCTTGCCCTTCACACCGGCCATCTGATCCACCAGGCGGTAGATGTACTCTCCCTCACGTCCGGAGTCAGTGCAAATGTAGATGGTATCCACGTCCGGGCGGTTTAACAGTCGGCTGACAATGGCAAACTGCTTCGACACGCCGTCGATTACCTGGTACTTAAACTCCTTCGGCAAAAACGGCAGCGTCTGCAGGCTCCAGCGCCGCAAAGCCGGGTCATATGCCTCCGGATAACTCATGGTAACCAGATGTCCCACACACCAGGTCACCACTGCGGTATCAGACTCAATGTAGCCGTCCGACCGCCTTGCGGAAATCTTCAGTGCGTCCGCAAACTGCCGGGCTACACTGGGTTTCTCCGCTATGTATAATGACTTCCCCATAAAATCAGGATTCCTTTCTGCTGCTTCGTTGTTTTATGCCGGCCATCCGCAATTTGATTTCTGGCAGTCCTGCCCTGTTTCCAGGCATCACGATCTGCCTTCGCTTGCTTAATTCCGGCCGCCGGCTTTCTGTCTCTCTCGTGCTCCCCATCTTGTTCCATGCTTCATCCGCCCCTTTGTATACAGGCCTTGTTTCAGTATACCACATTTGCAGGTCCGCGAGAACCATTTTCCTGTAATCAGCGGACGCGCCACCGGCGCCTCCCCGATACGCAAAGCAAAAAGGTAACTGTTCAGTAGGTCTGCGCACTTGCTGCGCTGACCGTAAGAAAACATGGGCTGGCAGGCAAAAATCCCATTGCCGTAGGCAATTTTCAATGGATTTTTGCCCGTGACTGTGAAGGTACTGAACAGTTACGCAAAAAGATACAGGCGCACGCCCTTTGCGCCGCCTGTAATCTGTATAGGATTCATGCTGTTTCCGGTAGCTGTTCAGTACCTTCACAGTTACTGTTTCTGAATATAGCCCTGATAAGCCAGTGTCGTTGCCAGGTCCGCATGACCCAGCATGGTCTGCACCGCCTGAATGTCCGCACCGCTGCTGATCAGATGTGCGGCAAAGGAATGGCGCAGGGTGTGGGGGGTGATATCCACCTGGATTCCGGCCTTATCTCCATAATATTTAACAATCTTCCAGAATCCCTGGCGGGACATCTGCTTTCCGCTGCAGTTGGTAAACAGCCAGGAGGATTCATTCCCTTTCAACAGCTCCGGTCTGGCCTTATCCAGATAAGCCCGAAGGTACTGATTTACCTTTTTGTCAAAGGGGATCACGCGCTCTTTCTCGCCGTCCCGGCAGGTCAGAAACCCCACAGGCAGGTTCACGTCCTGAAGTTCCAGCCCGATCAGCTCAGATACCCGGATTCCGGTAGCATACAGGAGTTCCAGCATAGCCTTGTCTCGGACCTCTTTTGCTCCATCCCCTTCCGGCTGCTCCAGAAAGCGGTTGACCTCTTCCACGGTAAGGATCACCGGGATCTTTTTTTCAATCTTCGGTGTCTTTAAAAGCTCAGCCGGATCCCTGCGGATGTTTCCCTCCATCAGCTCATAATGGAAAAATGCCTTTGTGGAAGCCAGGATGCGGGAAATCGTGGTTGTTGCCTTTCCTTTGTGCTCAAGATAGGAAATATAGGAATTCAGACAGGTTCTTGTCACCTTGGCAGGTTCTTCAATTCCCTGGCGCTCCAGATACTCCTTAAGCTGTCTTAAGTCTCTCTGGTAGGACACCACTGTATTTCTGGATGACTGCTTGACATCCTCAAGATAATGGATAAAGGCTTCAATCTCTGTCGTCATAGTTCTAAACTCCAATTCCCCAAAAACGGTATTTCCCGCCGTTTCCGCAGCGATGGGCCACCCCAAAACTCCCATAAAACCTGCATATTCCGGCAATGTGAATACCATTATATCCGTATTTTTCTATAAAATCAAATACATATTTCCCACATTTCTCTCCCTTTTGTCATGATTAACATAAAAAATACAACATGTTGGACTGGCCTGTTTTCTCATCTCAACATGTTGTAAATTTAAAATTGTATTTTTTTAGAACAATTTCAGGATCAGGGGGCTGATGTAGAGTTCCAGCCAGATTCCGGCAGCTATCAGCAACAGCACGACACAAAACAGGCGGTCTTTCTGTACCGGCCGGTCTGATATCCCGCTGACCAGAAGCAAAAAGCAACAGGCCAGATAAGCCAGATCCTGGGGAAAACCTGCCGCCAGAAACAAAATGCCTCCGACTGCCCCGCGGCTCCAAACCATCAGGCTGCAGAACATTCCTCCCGAAAATCCGGCTGCTGCTCCCAGAAGCAGGCTTCCAACCCTGCGAAAATGGCTGCGTGTGATACCAAAGACAGCGGCTGCTTCCAGAAGCCGGACCGCCAGGAGACTGATCCGCCCGGCGCGTCCCCGGGCTGCAGCCCTCGCCCAGGCATCTGCTGTCCCCTGATACAACACCTCATAATTTACGATACTTCTATAAAACAGCCCATTGCACAACAGCACCGCCCCCAGCCATCCGGCCAGAATAGCTGCCGCAAGAATCTTTTCCCAACGTTCCGTCCGCATGTGCGGCACCACCATTCCTGCTGCTTGTCGGCAGCGTTTTTTCTATTCTATGCAGCTTTCCGGACCCGGTATTCAGATTTCGCAGCTTCTGTGCGGGAAAACCCGTTCTGGTTTCCTCTTATTTGCCATATTTTGCCGCATAAGCCATGATGGCTGCCACCGTCTTGGCATCCGTCATTTTTCCGGTGTAGATAAGTTCCTGAAGATCTTCCACGCTCCAGCGCTCCACATTGATGACCTCATCCTCATCCAGATGCTGATGGGACGGGATCAGGTTCCGGGCAACAAACACATCGATTGCTTCATCGCAGAAGGCCACGGTGGTGTTCAGGCTCATCAGATACTCCAGCTTCTCACAGCGGTATCCGGTCTCTTCCTCCAGTTCCCGGTATGCGCACTCAATCTTTGGCTCATCTGGTGCGTCCAGCTTACCGGCCGGAATCTCCAGTGTCTCCCGATCCAGGGCATTGCGGTACTGGCGCACCATCAGCAGTTGTCCGTCTTCGGCCACCGCCACCACGGCTGCGGCTCCGTCATGATGGATATAGTCCCAATGGGCCTCGTGACCATTAGCGATCACGGTATCCTCATAAATCTTTAAAATATTTCCGGTATATTTCAACCGGCGGTCCTTGCGGATGACCGGCTCGATCTTTGCCTGATTCTGCGTTTCTTCCATGCCCATACTAATTTCCTCCGTTTTTCTGGATCTCTGATTCTGATTCCTGCCTTTTGTTTACCGGATCCCCCCTCAGGCTGTCCGAAAACTCGTTTTTCTTCTCCGACACGTACATCATCTGGTTTTCCTTGCTTTTGTAATTTGCTATATGTTGTGCTCGTTTCGGACTCGATTTTAGTTTTCGAACGGTCTCCCCTGCATTTCGGTTACCGGATCCCTCTGTATTCTCGTTACTGGATCCCTCTGCACTTTGCGTAGCAGGCATCGGTTGCCTTGATCAGGGCATTGCGCATGCCGTACTCTTCCAGCGCTGCTACTCCGGCAATGGTAGTTCCGCCCGGTGAGCAGACCTTATCTTTTAACAGTCCCGGATGCTCCCCGGTCTCCAGTACCATCTTTGCGCTTCCAAGCACGGTCTGAGCTACCAGCTTGTAGGCATCCGCCCGCAAAATCCCATACTTCACGGCGCTATCTGCCAGCGCCTCAATAAACATATAGACATAAGCCGGAGAGCTGCCGCTGGCACATACCACCGCATCCATCAGTTTCTCTTCCACCACCGTCATACGTCCAAAGCAAGTAAAAAGTGCTTCGATGGTCTGCTTCTCTTCCTCGCAAAACAGCGCCTTATCATAGCAGACACCCGTCATGCCCTCGCCCACCAGAGCCGGGGTGTTCGGCATTGCCCGGACAATACGGCATTTCTTTCCAAAACGGGCCTGAAGATTCTCAATGGTAATGCCCGGTGCGATGGAAATGATGATCTGGTCTTCCGTCACCACATCCCGGATTTCCCCAATGACCGTATCAAACTGCTGCGGCTTCACCGCCAGTACCAGGCAGGCGCTTTCCTTCGCGCAGGCTATGTTGTCTGCGGCGTAAGCCACACCAGTCTCCGCTGACACCTGTTCCATATGTGCTTTATTTCTTGCCGAAAAAATGAGCTGGTCCGGCGCTGCAGTCTTTAGAAGACCTTTTAAGATCGCGTACCCCATATTCCCCATGCCAATAAATCCAAACTGTTTCATGTCTGTGGCCTCCTGTCTGTTTGTTTTTTCGTAACTGTTCAGTACCTTCACAGTCACAGGCAAAAATCCATTGAAAATTGCCTACGGCAATGGGATTTTTGCCTGCCAGCC
>CAVIRL010000132.1:0-7889 GCA_963645005.1 Prevotella sp. P5-108 | reverse complement strand
AAGCACGGAACAATTCGTGTAACCAAAAGTTCGGGTGTTTTGACACCCGAACCAAATTTGAATTGCAAAAGGGACGGACCGTCTGGGAAGTCAGACGTCCGTCCCTTATTTTCATCAGTTTCGAAGTGCCGTAATCGGAACCACATAAACCCCGTCCGGCCGCTGATAAGCCGCATTGGCAAGTCCGCATATCACACACAATACTTTTGGGGTATTTCCCTGTTCTTCTTCAATTTCATGTTGAATACGAAGCAGGTTTTCTGCTGCCGCATCAATCTGATTCGCCCCCAGCTTAATTTCAAAAGCAGCCCACTGACCATTTTCCAATTCCACAACTGCATCAATTTCTTTATTTCTGTAATCTTGATAATGATACAAATTCGCACCAAACGCCTCTGCATATATCTTAAGATCCCGCTCACATAACGCTTCAAATAAAAAGCCAAGGGTTTCCAGATCATTCAGCAATTTTTCCGGCGTTGCTTTCAACAATGCACACGCCAGAGAAGGATCACTAAAATGTCGTTTTTCTGCCTGTTTTACACGAACAGAAAACCGAATTTTTGCAGAAAACGGCGGTTGGTTATCCAACAGAAACAAACGATTGAATATATCCAGATAAGAAGCCACCGTATTGATATCAATATCCTCATGATCAATCTGCTGAATATCATTTTTCAATTTTTTATTTGTCACAGTTGTGCTTTCATTTCTGGCAAGAGACCGTAAAAGTAAACGCATCTTATTTACATCACGCTGTATACCATCCATCCGGTAAACATCGTCCATAATCACCGCATCAATATATTCTGTTCCCAAAAGTGCTGCCTGAGAGATGGGAATATCAATATTAGCCGGCCAGCCTCCGCGAACAATATATTCTATTAAACTATGCAAGTTCACCTCGCCTGTCATAGCAGGTACAAAGTTTCCCTCGCACAATGCCTGTAAAGAAACCTTACCACTGGAAAAGCCTGCTTCAAAAAGAGACATGGGTCTCATGCGGACTCTTGCAATCCGTCCTGCTCCACTATGCAGAATGCCTTTATGATTCGGAGTTGCCGAACCTGTTAAGATAAACTGCCCCTTACTCCGGCTTTGATCAACTGCATAGCGAACTGCGTCCCAAATTTGAGGCACCTCCTGCCATTCATCAATCATACGCGGTCTTTCTCCTTCCAGAACCAATGATGGACTCATTTCGGCCAGTTTTCGGTTCTGAAAGTTACCTGCAGGATCGCCAATAAATATCTCACTGTTGCAATGTACAGCAGATGTCCACGTCTTTCCGCACCATTTTGGTCCCTCTATGCAAATTGCACCAAATGCCGACAGATATTCGTCAATTATATCATCTACAATTCTTTTTTTATATCCTTCGCGCTTCACCTTGTCACCTCCTAGTCAGTATACCCTGTCTTATATCATTTTACAACCTCATTCGGTGATATTTCGCTTTTTTATTCAGATAGATTTCATATTTTCTTTCTGACTGTTTTTATATTTTTATTCAGATAGTTTTTTCATCTTCATTCAGATAGTTTTCATGTTTTCATTCAGATAGTTTTCTCATTTTCATCCAGATAGTTTTTTCATTTTATCCAGATAGTTTTCATGTTTTCATTTCAGCAGATTCTTTGCAAATAAAAACAAGACCAGCATTTAACATGTGGTCTTGTTTTGGGCATCATAATTAATGAAAACTGGAATATAACTGTCCGGCCTGGAGCGTAACTCCCTTTGCTGCTGCCAGCTGGCTTACCGTCACCATCTGAAACCCGCGCTTATGCAGTTCCGGCACAATACGAAGGACTGCATCACCGGTGGCATTGTAAAGTTCGTGCATCAGGATGACATCGCCATCTTTTACATGGTTTAATACGGCTGCCACAGTCTTGTCCGCGTTTCTGGTCTTCCAGTCCAGGGTATCGATGTTCCACTGGATCATTGGCATACCAGTGTTGGATGTTACCGTGGAGTTATGGTTTCCGCCCGGAAGCCGGAGCAGTTTGGGGCGCACGCCGCAGGCTGCCTCAATGGCATCATTGCCCTGGTTTACCTGGGCCTGAATCTGCGCTGCACCAAGCTTCTGCAGATATTTATGGTTCATGGTGTGGTTTGCAACTTCATGGCCTTCTGCCACCATCCGCTGGACTTCTGTCTTATAAGAACCTACCCGCTCACCCACCATAAAGAACGTTGCCTTACCACCGTACTGTGCCAGGCAGTCCATAATGCGATTGCCGACAGACGGCTGCGGGCCGTCATCAAAGGTCAGGGCCACCATCGGTTTTGACGGGTCAATGCCGTCTGTGTTCTGGGCTGAGGCCTGCTGTGTTCCTGCAGCCTGGGCTGCTTCCTGCGCCGCAAGCTCCTCCGGAGTTACCGGATCCACCGGCTCACTCTTGATGCCCCCCGGGCCCTCCGCAATGCCGGTTACCTCACCGTTCGATGTGGGAGCGCCGCTGCCACTGTTGCCGCTTCCCGGTGCATTCTGGCCCTGACCGGAGACGACTGTCGGTGACTGCGCTGCGACTGCCGTTTCAGAGGATGCCGGAGCCTGGCTGGCTGTTGATGCCTGATTATCAACTGCCCGCGCCGGGGTCTGACTGCTTCCTGAGCCATCCGGTGCCTGGCTCACTCCGTTCTCCGTAGTCTGGCTGCTGCCCGGGGCCTGAGTCACAGTTTCCGGGGCCTGCTGCACATCCGCGGTCTGCGTACTTTCCGTTCCGGGAGCACCGGAACCTGCCACGATCACCGGAGCCGCGTAAACCGGCTGCGCCGTAAAAAGAAATGCCAGTGCGGCACCTACTGTCATCCATTTTCTGTACTTCATAATACTCTCTCCTTTTTCCGAAATCCCTGTTAATTTCTGACTGATTTCCAAACTCTATCTTAATCGAAATAAGGGCATTTCGCAAGCACCTGCGGAGACTATTCCGTGTGATTTTTATTTTTCATTCCGTGAGATTTTCATTGTCAAAAAAGACCCTTTACCACTTTCAAACAACTGGTAAAAGGTCTTTTTCTTACGCTGCCGCGTTTTCTTTTTTTGTTGTTAATCCATATAAAAAGGTCACCAGCATCGGACAAAGGATTGCTGTCACGATGATTGCCGCAGAAATTTGTGCCGTAGCAGCATCGCTGATCTGCGTACTGATCACCCCGGCTGCCGCAAGTGCTGCGGGAGTAGCTGCCGCATTTCCTGCCGTAGAGCTGACCGCAGCGCCAAGCGCCGGAACCTTCATCTTCAGAAGCTTGTATACCAAAAATCCTGTCATTCCGGTAATCAGAGTACCGCACACTCCCAGCATGATTCCAGGGATTCCAGCTTTTGCGAAGGATGACAATGTCAGATTTGCGCCCAGCGGGAATGCGAAAAACGGAATCAGCATCGTAGCTCCCGGTTCACAGAATTTGCGGATTTCCGGATCCAGGTTTCCAAGAATCACACCTGTGAGGATCGGAACTACGCATCCTGCCAGTGTATTGACGGGCACGGAATATCCAGCCGCTCCAAGTGCCAGCATGGTGAAGAATGGTCCGTCATTGAGTGCCAGAATTGATACCGCGCCAACATCGGTTCCATCACCATACTCTCCGGCCAGAGCTGCGTAAATTCCTCCGTTGGAGTTGGAAAAACAGGCAATGATCGCGATCGGAGCAATTCCAAAGATTCCATTTTCACCAAAGATCATTCCAACCAGAAGGCCGCAGGCCATTCCGGATAATACCTTTGCCGCGGTTAATACAACACCCTTATAAACCGTAACTCCTGCCTCTTTAAAGTTGATCGTTGTACCATTGCAGAACAGAAACGCTGCCAGCAGTGACATGGATCCTCCCTTCCAGAGGGAATAGGTAAACGTTCCGTCAAAATAGGCAAAGACCTGTGGAAAGAACGTATTTACCAGGCATCCAAGAAGGAGCGGAACGATCATCAGACCGCCCGGCACCTTTTTTACTGTTTCCATGATTTTCATAACCAAATCTCCTCAGATCTGTTTCGATTAATTCTTTTTGTACTCTGCGTAATAAGTGTTGATGGTATCCAGAATTGCTTTCTGTGCTTCCTCTCCAACCATACCAAATGGTTTTCTGCACGGACCTACCGGATATCCGATCAGATTGGTTGCGCATTTTACGATGGAGTTCGGGTTGCCATACTTAAAGCAGTCACGAATCGGCGCGATGGAGGACTGTGCTTCTTTTGCTCCCTCAATATCCCCTGCCAGGTATTTCTGGTAAATGCTTACCATGATCTCCGGAAGAATGTTTGCGATCGCGGTGATTCCACCCTTACCGCCAGCCATCAGGGTATACAGGATTAATGCGTCATTACCGGAAAGAACCGCAAAATCCTTGCCCTTGGTTGCGTCAATGTACTGCAGAATGTTATTGAAGTTTCCACTGGAATCCTTTACACCCGCAATGTTTTTGATATCTGCCAGTTTTCCTACGGTTGCAGGAGCCAATGCAGCGCCGGTGCGGGCCGGGATGTTATACATTACGATGGGAAGATCCACTGCTTCTGCCACTGCTTTGTAATGAGCATATAACTCGTCCTGGCTGATTGCTGCGAAATACGGAGTGATCACAGATAACACATCCACGCCAATCTCCTGTGCCTTTTTAGACAGCGCGATCGTCTCTGCGGTGCTGACACATCCGGTACCGGCGTATACCGGCACACGTCCCTTTGCTTCCTCCACAAAGATTTCCATCACACGTACTTTCTCTTCGAAGCTTAAAATGTAAAACTCACCATTGGTGCCAAGGCAGAAGATACCATCACATCCGGCTTCAATCTCGCGGTTGATCTGATTTCTCATTTCTGCCTCATTGATTCTTCCATCCTCAAACATCGGGGTCTGCATTGCAGCAATAATACCTTTAATCTCTGTCATTGTTTCTTCCTCCATAAATAATTTTTTACGCATAGTTCTATTCCGGAAGCCGCAGTTTCATTACGGCTTTTCTGTAATGGTGCTGTTCCTTCGTGTGCGAAACCGCCTTGTGTCCATCCTGAGGAAACGCCGCAAAGAACATTCCATCAGAAATCAGGATTCTGTAATTCTTTGCTCCATCCAGACGTTCCTGGTCTTTCTCTTCATTGTAGGGAATTACGGAGTCCAGCTTGCTGTATTCTTCCCAGGCAAGCTCCTCACAGCCTTCCAGCATGATCTGAACATCCACATATTTGCGGTGCGCCTCGAAAGTTCCTTCGTCCATCGGTTTGGTATCGCCTTCCTGAATCATGAGAAATCCGCCTTCAAATTCATATCTTCCCACTTCCCGGGACGAGAGTTCTCTGAGGGTCTTTAACCCATTCTTCAGGCCTGGAAGAATGGATTCATAATATTCCATATTTTCAACGCGATCAATGATCATAATCTGCCCGCTCCTATCTGCTCTGGGCCGCGGTCGGATTGTATAAGCCTACCGTTTCCCGCTTGCTTCCCATCACATCTTCCTCTGTAAAGCTTACATACTTAATTCCGATTCTATTCTTATACGCATAAGCAAGATGCATTCTTCCATCCTTTCCCTGCATCAGATACGGATACTCATACTGCTTGTTGTTAGTGGTATTTTCCTCACCGGAGAATCCCTCTCCACGCTCCATCAGGCGAACCATCGGGAAAGTCTTTCCTCCATCTTCAGAAAGCGCAACCGCAACCGGACAGCGCAGTCCCGGCCATGCCACCTTTCCATACTGCGGATTCGGCACATGGGTCGGATTGTAGGCAATTGCCAGTCTTCCGCTCTGAAGTTTTAAGGCACTGATGCTGGAGTTGTTGTTCGGAAGCACAGTCGGCTCCGGTTTCGTCCAGGTATCACCATTATCATCTGAATGGCTGATGTATACAAAATCAGCAAAGCGGCTTCTCATCAGCGCGATCAGCTTTCCAGGCTCCAGCTCGACTACATTTGCATGTACCGCACCGTTGCTTTCCGGCATTTCCACTAACTTCCAGTTCTTTCCCTGGTCGTCAGAAATGCGGAACGCAGTCGGATCACCTTCCAGGCCATTCACAGAATCGGTGCAGATCCAGTTTCCAAAGATCCATCTTCCATTAGAAAGCACCTGGATCGGCTGTCTGCAGAAACTTCCCTCCTGCGGGAAGATCACATCTGCCTCTCCCCAGGTTTTTCCACCATCAAACGATTTCTGACAGCGGATAATGGAAGTAAACTGCATATTATCTTTTCCTTCCATACGATCCAGCTGTGCAGTGTACATGCACCATACCGCGCCATCCGGTCCCAGAAATAAAGACGGATTCTGCTCGCTTCGCTCGGTATCGTAAGATACTGCCACCGGCTCCTCCCAGTGATCGGAGCCCTTTTCTTTTCTTGCGCACACAATGCTGATGTCCTTGCTGCCCTCAAAGGAACCCGCAAACCAGGCACAGAGCATATCTCCGTTTTCCAGTTCCAGAAGCGCCGGAGCGTGAGCTGTCGCGTATTTTCCCGGAGGTACCATTGCCTCCAGAGTTCCCATATCATCATTTACATAAACAGTTCCGTCTGGAGTCAGTCCTCCAATGTGTCTGTATTCCATACATAAACCTCCCAGTTTTTATCGGTATGCCCACACGCTTAACTGCGGAAAGAGCATATAAATCAAAATGATCAGTGTCATAACGCCCCAGAACGGAAGCACTTTCTTTGCGATTGTCATCGGATGCACCTTTGCGATCGGTGACATGATGTACAGGGATACGCCAAACGGCGGAGTCAGGGAACCGATTGCCACGATACCGGACATACCGGCACCATATACCATCGGGTCGATTCCAAAGGAGGCCGCAATCGGCGCTACGATCGGAACAATGATCGCAATCGGGTTCATAAACATCATACCAATGGACATCACCACAACCGATGCGATAATGAATGCGGTCGGAGTGGAAAGAACGCTTGTGATTGCCGCAGCAATAATATCACCGCCATGGAATACATCCAGAAGGCTGGAAAATGCTACCGCAAATGCAAGCATCATCGCAACAGAAGCTACGTTCTTTACAGAACCCTTAAATGCTTCCCATAATCCCTTCAGATCCAGGGATTTGTAAATAAACAGAGATACGAAACATGCGTATACTACAGAAATTGCTGCTGCCTCCACAACACTGAGCAGATTGGAGAAAATACCTCCAAGGATGATGACGGGTGAAAGAAGTCCCCAGATGGAGGTTCCCACTACCTTTCCAAATCCTTCTGCCTTTAAACTCTCATAAGCTTTTCTGGATTTCTCCATATCTCCGGTGTCTTTTCTGCAGTGGATCAGCGTCAGTGCCAGCAGAACAACCGCACAGGTAAATCCAATGACTGCGCCGACCTTGAACATCTGTCCCTCATCGGTACCGGCCATTGCGCAGTACTGCAAAATTGCAGAACTTGGCGGAATAAGCTGACCAAGCGAACCTGCTGCTGCAAGCATTGCCGCAAAAAATGCACGGTCATAGCCGTAATCAATCAGCATTGGAAGCACCATAGCGCCAACAGCTGCCACAACGGCCATTCCAGATCCGGAGATCATTCCATAGAAAATTGCGGTGAGAACAGCAACCATCGGAATGCAGGAACGGCTTTTGCCTAAGAAATACTGGAAAAACGCGAAGATCTGCTCCGTCAGCTTTCCTTTCGACATGATGTTTCCGGAAACTACAAACAATGCGATCGCAACATAGGTGCTTTTTCCAGCTGCCTTACAAAGCCACTCCACAATGCTCATCATATCGTACTGGGCAAAACCGGTCGCAATTGCCGGAATGATAAATGCCGCGCCATAAGATAAAGTCATGGAAAATCCGAGTCCCAGCAGGACAACAAAAAATGATACGAAAATTAATGATAACATAATTGATCCCCCTGTATTACTT
>CAVIRL010000131.1:0-7895 GCA_963645005.1 Prevotella sp. P5-108 | reverse complement strand
GGATTCGCCGAAAATAAAATGCGGTTATCGCCTACCACAATGTGCCGTCTGACAATTCAGGACATGGATCTGACAAACGCTTTGCAAAGTCTTATGGCATTGTTTGTAGAACATATATCAAGTTTTTCTGCAGATATCACATCTGTATTGAAAAGTAAAGTGACTGAATGGATTGCTTCTCAGGCCACATTTATTCAAGCCTTATTCGGAAATATCTGCTGGGAAAGTTGAGTTGGTTAATATAACAAAAAGGTGCTGTACCGGAAATTCTGAGATCAGAATTTTGGTACAGCACTTTCATGGTCATAAATCTTACCCCTGAATGAACCGGCTTAAGAACTCCTGGGTCTTTGCTTTCTGCGGATTGCCGAAGATATCAGAGGGGTTTCCCTCCTCCTCAATGACGCCATCCGCCATGAATACCACATGGTTGGAGACATCGCGGGCGAAGGCCATCTCATGGGTTACGACGATCATGGTAATGCCTTCCTTTGCAAGAGTACGCATAACGGCCAGTACCTCACCTACCATCTGGGGGTCCAGCGCGGAGGTTGGTTCATCGAACAACAGCACTTCCGGCTCCATAGCCAGGGCACGGGCAATGGCCACACGCTGCTTCTGTCCTCCGGAGATCTGCTTCGGCTTTGCGTTGATATACGGTGCCATGCCAACCTTTTCCAGGTACTTCATGGCATTCTGCTTTGCTTCCTCTTTGGAATGCTTTAACACCTTGGTCTGACCGATCATACAGTTCTCCAGAACGGTCAGGTTGTTGAACAGGTTAAAGCTCTGGAATACCATGCCCACCTTGGAACGGTATGCCGGAACATTGACCCCCTTGTCAGTGATGTCTTTCTCATGATAGAGGATCTCTCCGGTGGTCGGAGTCTCCAGCATGTTGATGCAGCGCAGCAGGGTGGACTTTCCGGAACCAGAGGCGCCGATGATACAGGTAACATCGCCGGTATCTACCGTAAAGTCAATGTCGCGCAGGACCACATGCTTGCCGAAGGATTTGCTTAAATGACGAATTTCCAGTACATGATTCTCTGCCATTGTTACTCTTCCTCCTTCTTTTTCTCTTCATAACGGTACATGCCGCTGGTATGGGCCAGGGTATCCGTGGTTGCCAGGTCATAGCTGTCGGAGCCGTCCATGCGGTTCTCCAGCCACCGCAGGATGCGGGAACAGGTAAAGGTCATGATAAAGTACACGATCATGGTAATGGTGTAGGTCTCAAAGTTCATGTACAGGGCACCTGCTGCGGATTTGGTCTTGTAAAGCAGCTCTGCCACACCAATGACGGAGAGCACGCAGCTGTCCTTAATGTTGATGATCAGGTTGTTGCCGATCTGCGGCATGATGTTTCTGAGCGCCTGGGGCAGAATGACATAAAGCATAGTCTGTACATGGGTCATGCCGATGGCCTTTGCGCCCTCGGTCTGGCCCGGGTCGATGGAAAGGATACCGCCGCGGACTGTCTCAGCCATGTAGGCACCGGTATTGATGGACAGAATGAAATATGCTGCCTGCCACATGCTTAAGTTCAGGCCTAAAAGCGGGAGCATGCCATAGTAGATAAACATGGCCTGTGCCATCATCGGGGTACCGCGGAAAAATTCCACATAGGCGTTCATGATCAGCTTGATGATCCACAAAACGACCTTCTTTACCGGGTTGTCTTTTGCTTCAACCGGAATGGTCTGCACGATACCTACTGCGAAACCAATGATGCATCCCGCAATCGTACCCACCAGCGCAATGCGGATGCTGACTCCGGCACCCTGCAGCATAGACATTCCGTATCTCTGGAATACGACCATCACACGGCCTAAAAAGTCTGTCGGCATAATACTTTCTCCTCTGAAAATGAAAACTTGATCAGCGGACGCGCCACCAGCGCCTCCTCGATATGCAATGCAGATCAAGGGCGCGCCTGACGGTGCGCCCACATGAAATCTGAATTAGTTAGCCAGCGGCTGAACGGAAATAGCCTCGTCCATCATAGCAGAGAAATCATCTTTGGTCATCTTGGAGAGGACGCTGTCGATGGCTTCTTTTAACTCGGTGTTGCCCTTCTTCATGGAAATACCGATGTTGATATCCTCATCGCTTACCTGGAAGTCGTCATCGCCGCCGCCAAACTCAAGCATCTTGAAGTTCGGGTACGCAACCAGAGCGCCCTTACCGGTCGGCTGGTCCGTTACAACCAGGTCACATTTGTCTGCATTTAAGGACATCAGCATATCCGGTGCGCTTGCGGTTGCAGCCAGGATGTTTGCGTCCGGGATCTGCGGCAGGCAGTTCTGATACCAGATGGTGCTCTGCTGGGAAGTACAGGTCGCGCCGGCCAGGTCTGCAACGCTCTTCGCGTCTGCGTACTTGCCGTCCTGTTTTACCAGGGTAACGATGGTTGCGTAGTAGTACGGCTCGGAGAAATCGACTGCCTGGAGACGCTCCTCGGTGATGGACTGGCCTGCGATAACGCAGTCAACCTGACCGGACTGGATAGCCGGGATCAGGGAATCCCAGTCGAGGCGGACGATCTGCAGGTCATAGCCTAACTCGTCACAGATTTTCTTTGCCATCATAACATCGTAGCCGTAGGCGTACTCGTTGCTGTCTGCGATCGGAACCGCGCCATTGGAATCATCCGGCTGGGTCCAGTTGTAGGGTGCGTATGCACACTCCATAGCTACCTTTAATACTTTCTTCTCGCCGTCTTTTGCAGCCTCGGTCTCGCCTGCTGCTGTGGTCTCTGCTGCATCTGCTGCACTCTCTGCTGCAGTGGTGTCTGCTGCTGCGGTAGTCTCAGTCTTGCTGCCGCCGCATGCGGTCATGGATGCTGCCATCAGGGCTGCCATAGCGGCTGCCATCAGTTTCCTTGCGTTCTTTTTCATAATGCTTCCTCCTCTTGCGGACAAAAAAGTAAAGAAGCCCCTTGATTGAAGGCTTCTTTGCTTTCTTTTTCACGCATATTCTTGTTTTTTAAGCTTTTTTTATCATACAACCCGTCTGGGGCTTTGTCAATTGCTTTATTTGTTAAGTACTGATCCCCTTCCCTTATCAGGCTCCCGGACCGGGAGTCTGGGATACCCCCGGCGAACTGCTCACGCCGGAGCCGGACGGGCCGCCGGAGGAGCTTCCAGGGCCTCCCGGTGTACTCTGGGCTGTCCCGGAAGAAGAGCCCGGGCCGCCGGAAGAAGCATTGCCGGAGGCGGCATTCTGTCCGGAACCGCCCTGTCCCGGATAGTCCTGTACCGAGCCGGAACCAGAGGCCGCTGCCGTAGTCGGCTGGGCCGCTGCTGTAGTCGGCTGAGCCGCTGCTGTGGTCGGCTGAGCCGCTGCTGTGGCTGGCTGAGCCGCTGCCGTGGCTGGCTGAGCCGCTGCCGTGGCTGGCTGGGCCGCTGTTTCACTTTGTGCTGCAGAGGATGGACGGGAAGCACCTCCTGTCTGGCTGGCCGCAGTTTCCCGGCTGCTTTCCGGATTCTGCTGCGTCTTTGTCTCTGCGGCTGCCTGGGACGGCTGGGTCTGCTGCGTCTTTGTCTCCGATGCCGCGCCGCCATTCTGGGCTGCGGTGCTGGTCTGGCCGCTTCCGGAGCCCTCCAGATGATAGCAGAGCACCGGTGTTCCGGCTGAAATATTCTCATAAATGGTCTTGGCCACCGCCGACGGCAGATTGATGCAGCCATGGGAACCATTGGTTTTGTATATCTTTCCGCCAAAGCTGGAACGCCAGTAGGCATCGTGCATTCCGATACCGCCGTTAAACGGCATCCAGTAGGATACCGGTGTGGAATAGTTCTCTCCCTTCAGCGTGGCATTGCGCTGCTTGTAGGTCAGCGGGTACACCCCCGCCGGGGTGCTCCATCCCCTGGACTCATTGCCGGATACAAAATCCGACTCCACTACAAGCTTACCTTCCTTATAGAAAAACATATGCTGGGCCGTAAGATTGATCTCCGCATAAGTATTGCCATAGTCATTGCCGTCATGGGAGGCCGCGGTCTGACTGTAAACCGGTTCCCGTTCCTGGCTTTCACAGGAAAGAAGAAGCTGCTTTAACGCCGCCGTCTCCTCACTCTGATTGATCTTCCAGCCGTAAACACTCTTGCTGATGGTAACGGTCTGTCCGTAGGAGGTCTTCAGGGTCTTGGGCTTGTAGGCCGTGTTGTAGGTCTTTGCCAGCCCGGATACATAATCCCCGATCTGTGCCTCATCCAGCGAAACACCTCCCTGCCCGTCACTCACCAGCCAGGTGTGGATCTTCTCTCCATCCAACACCTCACTCTGACTGCCAAACCGATAAGTAACTGTGGTGTGGACATATTTATTCCAGGCCTCCAGCTCCGCATTCAGTGCTTCATTGTCCGCCGTGATCTGCGGTTTTTCGTAAACATCTGCATCCTCCAGGGAAATTGATTCCTGAAAATTCAGGATTGCGTCATGCACTGCGCCGGAAAGGAGCTGCAGATTGGGGCTTGCTCCCTGTTCCTCCGGCACGATTTCGTAGCCTTTTCCCGAAATATAATCCGATATGTATGCGTTTTGCGGTTCCACGACCCGTTCAGGCTTTAAGCATTCCAGCCCTGATACCGTCTCCGAAAGCTTTGCATCATCAAAAACTGCCATGGTATCAATGGTATAGGCCACATACCGGCCAATGTGAAAGCCCCAGGCCAATGTATTCTGATTATCCAGGATCTGCTCCAGCGTACCGTCAAATTCCGGGTGCAGCCCAATATCTGTTCCCTGAATCACTTCCGTCTCTCCGCCGCGCTCCTGAATTGTCAGGGTATAACCGCTTGTCTCCTCTGCAATCCGCTTTTTGGTCTCCTCCGGGGTCAGACCGGATACATTCAGTCCATTTACCGTGGTGTTGGGGAAATATACCTGCCTGTACTTCTGTCCCATCACGACATAAACAGCGCCGGCAGCAACCGCAGCAGTCAGAACCGCTCCCCCGACTGCTGCGGCAATTTTTCTGCCGGCGTTCTTTTGTTTGGGATATCCCTGTTCCTTACCAGACGTCATCTGGCTGTTCCGAAGCTTCTGCTCCTCTTTATTCTTTTTCCGGTTCCATTTGCCACGGCTTCGACCGTGGCTTTCCGGCTGATTTCCTGTTTCCATCGAATTCTTTATTCCTTCTGTTTTTATAACCTTATAGCCATTTTTATTGATAGCAGATAACCGGAATTCCGGTGTAGACCAACTCGTAGAGCGCTGCCGCCTTTTCCGAAGGCAGGTTTACACAGCCGTGGCTGCCGCTGTTCTGGTAAATGGTGCCGCCAAATTTGCTGCGCCAGTTGGCGTCATGGAGTCCGATACCGCCGTTAAATGGCATCCAGTAAGATACCGGGGTCTCGTATTCATACTTGCCATCTGCCTGTTTCTGCCCGCGCAGGACACGGTCACGCTGTTTGTAGGTGAGACTGTAAAGACCTGCCGGGGTGGTGTAATTCTTTGCGACATTGCCTGTAACACAGGGCGCATCCCAGACAACCGCTCCATCCTTTGTCATGTATGCATGCTGTCCGGTGAGGTCTACCTCCACATAGGTGCTGCCCCACTCTGCCGCGCTGCGGTCCACCGCTCTGGACGCATAGACCGGCTCCCGGCTCTGGGACTGGGCCGTGCGGATCACATCCGCAAGAGCCTGTGCCTCTGCGGCCTGGTCTAGCTTCCAGCCAAAGGGACCGGTCACGCTGACGTCCCGTCCGGTGGCTGTATGGAAGGTGCGGGCCGTGCCGGCCGTATCATACTTCTCCGCCAGTGTCTGTACATAGGCATTCACCTGATCCATATTCAACTGAATCTGCCCATCCGCGCTTCCGGTGATCCAGGAACAGATAGCAGCAGAATCCAGTACCTCGATCTGTTCCCCAAATGTGTAGGTCACCGTCATCTCTCTGCACCGGTTCATGGTATCGCAGAGATTCCTTAAGGCTTCATCATCCCGGGTAACCGACGGAGTGCAGTAACATCCGGCTGCTTCCAGATCTGCCTCGGTCTCCCCCTTCGCTGCCGCATCCCAGATCAGCTGCGCGGTCTTTTCCCGGTCTACATTGTTTCCCCGTACCTCCGGCACGATGGTGAAGGGCTGTCCCTCCTGATACCCGGAAATATACGCATCTGCCGTTGCAACAATGCTGCTGCCGCTGACCGCATTGAGACTCTCAATCCTTGCGTCCAGCGCCGCGCTGTCAAAACGCCCCGTCATATCCGTACGATGCTTATTGTCCACCTCCGGACCCGATAGACGTCCGGAGGCATTCTGCTGATCCAGGATCTGCTGCAGATACCCATCCGGAAGGCCGACGGAATAACCGATTTCCGGTCCGGTGATGGTCTCCGTCTTCCCACCTTTTTCTTTGATGGTAAGTTTATAATCGCTGGCGTAAAAATCCGCAATCCGCTGAGTGGCCTGTTCTACAGTCATATCGCTGATGCCGAGACCATTCACCGAAGTGCCCGGCACAAAGGTCGTCTCATCTGCATAGGCTGTACAGGACAGCAGAAGTGCAAAGGCTGCAGCAGCCACCATGCGCCCGGCATTCCGTCTCCAGCTTTTTTTCATATTCATCCTCCCGACGCACGATTTTTGCGTCTTCCTGCTTCTATAATCTTCTTGTGACAGTTTGAGAACCTTCACCGTTATCTTTTTTCAGTATCTCCCATTATAGAAGTATGCAGAAAAACCGTCAAGCAGATGTACCTGACGGTTTTCTTACATTTTTGCGAATCCGTGTAATGGTTCAGCACTCTCACAGCTGCGAAATCGTTACTGTTCACCGGAAGCGGAATTTGCCGCTTCCCCGCTGTTCTTCTTCTCAGCAGCCTGTCTCTGAAGTGCTGCGGAGGCTGCTGCCGCGATCGCCTGATCCTGTGCTGCCTGTGCTCTTGCTGCCGGATCCTGCGGTGCCGGAGCCGGACGGTTCACTGCCAGCGGGAGATTGACTCCCATGATATTGAGTACAACACCCTTTGCCTCCCTGTCCAGAACCTTCGGAAGCTGTGCCGCATCCACAATGACCGGCTTAAATGCGTTGTTGCGGTTAAAACGGCTGAATTCCACTGCATCGGTGAACACCAGTTGATATTTGTCTCCGGTATTCAGCTTTACAAGCGGAGTTCCCTTTCCGTCCTGCTGCAGTGCGAAAATAAAACGGCTCTTCATAAAGTCAGCAGACATCTCCTCCTGAAGCTGTGCCATGCGTTTCGGATCCTGAAGCTCCTTCGCCTTGCGCACCTCCTGGGCAAAATACAGAGCAGTCAGATGCAGCTGCGGATTCTCGATCCACTGTTTCCCTTCCTCCACCTGCGGATTCTCACGGCGCTTCGCAAATTCATCAATCTGAAGAAGCTCCTTCTGGTCATCATAACTGATTTCCAGCGCATTTACTCCCATGGTGTAAAGATTGGTAAAGAACAGCAGCATATGATTGGCAAGGATTTTTGCAACCCCGGCCGGAATCTGCTCTTCTTTTAATTCTGCTGCTTTTGCTTTGGCAGCATCCTCTGACATGTATACAAATACCTTGTCATCGTAGGTTTCCCTGTCACACTCAACATACGGCTCCTTTGTATATCCTGAAATCAGTGCATATACTGCCCCTTCTGCGTCCTTCATCTGCGCCAGCAGTCTGTCTTTTCCTTCACTCATGTTACACTCCTGTCTGCGGCTTCACATTGCATGTACGCCTTATGCCGCCGATCTTCTTTCCTTAAATCTCTGCCCTGTGTTTACACGGGCCGACTCTCATTCCTTACTGTCCATGCGTTGCAGTAAACAACATTATACATGCTTTCCAGCAACTTTTCAAGCCCGCTGGCATTTCCTCAGCTTTGAAAGGTGAATTCGTTTTGTAACCTGCCCACATAGGAAAATTAGACAT
>CAVIRL010000130.1:0-8122 GCA_963645005.1 Prevotella sp. P5-108 | reverse complement strand
CCGACATGCAAGCATGTCGTGGACTCAGACTTTTGACACTGTAACCAATAATATGGCATCATCAGGAACGAAAAAGAAAGTGAGATTACTATGAACAGCAGCATGCAGATTCCTGCCCATGTGGAGCAGATCATTCATACCTTAAACAGTCACGGCTATGAGGCCTTTGCGGTGGGCGGCTGTGTGCGTGACACCCTGCTGGGCCGCAAGCCTGGCGACTGGGACATCACCACCTCCGCGAGGCCGGAGCAGGTGAAGGCACTGTTCCGCCGTACCATCGACACCGGTATCCAGCACGGCACGGTGACTATCATGATGGGACGCACCGGCTACGAGGTCACCACCTACCGCATTGACGGCGAGTACGAGGACGGACGCCATCCGAAGCAGGTGGAGTTTACTTCTGATCTTCTGGAAGACCTGCGCCGGAGAGATTTCACCATCAATGCCATGGCCTACAGCCATGCGACCGGCATTGTGGATGCCTTTGACGGCATGGCTGATTTAAAAGCCCGCCGCATCCGCTGCGTGGGCAATGCCATGGAGCGGTTTACCGAGGACGCACTGCGCATCTTACGGGCCATCCGTTTTTCCGCCCAGCTTGATTTTGACATTGAACAGGAAACCTTTGATGCCATCTCCGTGATCGCGCCGAATCTGGCGAAGGTCAGCAAGGAGCGCATTCAGATGGAGCTGACGAAGCTTCTCTGCTCCGATCATCCGGAGAAGATCCGGGAAGTGTACGAGACCGGCATCAGCACCTATGTGTCCCCGGCCTTTGCTGCGCTGGACTGGCAGCATGCCTGGGTGTCCGCAGAACTTCCGGGAGAAAAATATGTGCGCTGGGCGGCATTTCTGCGCTGCGGACAGAGCCCGGAGACTGCGGTGCGGGTGCTTCGGGATCTGAAGCTGGATAACGAGACCATTTCCCGGGTGAAGACTCTGGTGACCTGGGCGGATGCAACGCCTGCAGCGGAGGAAGCCGGGGTGCGCCGCATGATGAGCCGCATGGAGCCGGAGGTCTGGGACAGTCTGATGGAGTTAAATGGTTATGACCAGGAAATCCGCAAGCTGGTATCCATAATCCGGGAACGCGGTGACTGCTTAAGCTTAAAGGAGCTTGCTGTCAAGGGTCAGGATCTCATCGCCACCGGAGTAAAGCCAGGCAAAGAGATGGGTACCATGCTGCATGAGCTGTTGGAGCATGTGCTGGAGGTGCCGCAGGACAATGAGAAGGAGAAGCTGCTGAAGCTTCTCGCAGATATGCACAGATAGGAAATTCGCTGTGGAAACGTATAATCCCCCAAATCTTTTCATAGGTTGGAGAGTAACAATGATCCGGCAGATTTGCGCCTTTGCTGCGCTGATTTTGCCCGCAGCCGGAGAAACGGAACCGTTGCGGTGCCGGACCGCCGCGCATGAAGTGGAGGGGTGAGCGTGAACGACAGCTATCTGGAGGTTTTAAAGCAGTACGAGGGAGAGGTAACGAGTGTCCGGCGCGGACGGGGGGCATGGATTTGCGAATATCCGGACGGACTCCGTCTTTTAAAAGAGTATCGGGGAACGGTAAAACGCCTGGAATTTGAGGACGCGGTGCTGGGGAAGCTGGAGGAACAGGGCATCTGCCGGACAGACCGCTATGTGAGGAATCTGGAAGATGGTCTGGTGACAGCCGGACCGGATGGAGTGAAGTATGTTCTGAAACGCTGGTTTTCCGAGCGGGAATGCAGCCTCAGAGACCGGCGGGAGATTCTTTTCTGCACCAGACAGATTGCGGTGCTTCACCGGGGACTGCAGGAAATCCCCTGGCAGGAAGAATGGACCTCTGGCTCTACGGTAGCGCCGGCTCTTTCAGAGGAGATGGCGCGCCACAGCCGGGAAATGAAGCGGGTGCGGAATTTCATCCGGGGAAAACGAAAGAAAACAGAATTTGAGTTACATGTCATGCAGAGCTTTGACGCATATTACAGTCAGGCGCTGGAGGCAGAAAAAGGGCTGGCACCGCTGGATGAGAACCAGGCGGAAAACCGGCTCTTTTTGTGTCACGGGGACTTAGACCAGCATCATATTCTGCCGGGAAACCAGAGGGCAGTGTTCATTGAGTTCAGCCAGATGCATCTGGGACATCAGGTGAGTGATCTGTACCGTTTCATGCGGAAGGTCATGGAAAAGCATGGCTGGGATGAATATCTTGGCTCTTCCATGCTGGATGCCTACGACGCGGTGCAGCCGATGGGCGTAGAAGAGCGGCGGTATCTGTATTTTCTGTTTCTGTATCCGGAAAAATACTGGAAGCAGTTGAATTATTATTACAATGCCAACAAGGCCTGGATCCCGGAGAAAAATGTGGAAAAATTAAAGATGCTGGAGTCGCAAAGGGAAGCGAGAAGGCGATTTCTGGTCACGATACGCAGTTAGTATGGTTTTATGAGCTATGCGGCGGTTCGGCAGGTCAGCGCCAGATTTGCTGAACGGATACGATTTGTCCTACAATTGTCCCACAGCATCGTGTATAATAAAGATAGAAAACAACGTAACTGTTCAGCAGGTCAGCGCACTTGCTGCGATGACCGTAAGAAAACATGGACTGGCAGGAAAAAATCCCATTGCCGCAGGCAATTTTCAATGGATTTTCACTCGTGACTGTGAGGGTACTGAACCGTTACAAAACAACAATTGCTGCGAAGAATAAAAGAATCGCAGATAGAAGGAGACACGGCATGAACGGCGTGCCTGCCGCGAACCAGGGAAAGGAAAAATGTTATGAGATATACAATCCCAACAAATAAAGAAGACCAGAAAAAAGAAATCTACCGTATGTTTCATACAACAGCCTCGAATCAGGAGCTTCAAACAATGAGAAAGGCTCTTTCCTGGCTGATTGGCTGTGCAGACGGCACCACGCGCTATGACCGTAAAAGCTATCGCAGGTTATATGATACCTATAAAATGCTTGGGATCACGGAAGGAAAAAAGGAAACAGCTCTGTTCCCGGCAGCCGGTCGAAATGAGGAAAATTTCCGAAATGAAATTCAAAAGCTGTGGCGGATCCTGCAGGTGCATGCCCAGGAGAAAAATCAGACCCTGCTGATGTCGTATCAGAACTATCAGAAGACACCTGATACATACGATACGGCATTTCGATCCTATGACCGGAATGTGACAAATCAGCGTTTCATGGAATTTCTGCGGGAGCCGATGGCAGAATTGCGGCAGGAGCAGCCTGAATTTGCAGAGCGTTCAGAATCCAGAGTTCCTCTTGTAAATGCAAATTCTCCGTATGCACATCTGGTCAAGGACAGTGCTTACAGCGAATTGTACGATCTGTCTCGTGGTCTGCAGCCGCAGCTTCGCGCCGGAAACAGCCTGCCTGAGCGCCTGCTGCAGGATGGACTGCGCGAACTTTTAGGTAAAATGCAGATTCATTACCTGCGCCGCAACAGCATGGGCAATGTGCTTCCGATGACGAAACAGGAGCATAAGGAAATTCTGGAGCTTTATCAGGACTGCTTAAGGGACTGCCGGAAGCTTCCGGACCAGATCCGGAAAAGCCAGGAATACAAAAAGCTGCATTCCCTGCTGCTGCAAAATGAAAACCAACTGATGCACCTTCCAGATGATGCGCTTCCACCGCTGGCTGATGTGCTCCATGGATTAAAGGGTCCGTCAATCCATCTGATTGCACAGGAAAAGGAAACCATCGGTAATGCGATAAGCAGCCGGGAAGCAGTAGAATATATGGATGCAGACGGAAATCTGAAACGGGGCTTTTTTACTGCAGAACAGGAGCTGGGAGATCGGGAGACCGTGTTTGATGCGATCGCAGATAAATACGAGAAACGATATCCGGAATACAGCGATTATTTCAAAAAAATAAAAGGACTGAAAAATAATTCAGAGTTTGCCAGGATGCTGGACAAAACCATGAATTATTATCTGTTTCATGAGAATAAGAACAACCCGGAGCCGGTAAAAACATATTTTGAGAGAAAGAGCTGGATTCGCCCGGATGATAAAAAGCAGGAAGCATTCTGGAAGCATGTGATGATCCCTGTAACGACGGAACTGGCAAAAAACGTCAATATGCAGAATGTTCTGAGAGGATCCGGGCTTGATTCCCGGGATCTTCTGGCAGAACGCTCCGGTGCAATGAGTGATATCGCCCGTTCCCTGGGATATCCGGATCTGGTGGTCCGGTCGCAGCGCATGACGGTTAAGCGGGGAGACCGGGAAGAGACCGGCATCATGATGGAATCGGCAGACATAAACCTGGTGGATCCGGCAAAACTGAAGGATGGCCATCCATTTTACGATATGGATGCGAAGGAATTTGACAGCCGTCAGATGCTCTCTTCGCTGGCGGATCTTCAGATCCTGGATTATCTGTGCGCAAACACAGATCGCCATGGCCATAACTTCTTTTACAGAATGGATTTTTCCAACCCGGAGAAGCCGGGACTTTTAGGCGTTCAGGGAATCGATAACGATAATTCATTTGGAAATATCAGAAAAGGCGGAAAGATTAAGCTTGCAAAAGCCAGTGATCTTAAGATCATCACCCCCGGAATGGCAGATGCAGTCAGTGCCATGACAGAAGAGCAGCTGCAGAATGTCTTAAGTCCGTATCATCTTTCCGATCAGGAGATCAAGGCTGCAGGAAAACGTTTGAAAGATCTGCAGAGTATGATCAGCAAAGGAAGAAAAAATACAGAATTAGAATTTGTTACCGGATTCAGGAATGTCGGGGTTCTGAAAAATCCCAAAGGAACCATCCATATTATGAGGGAGAATGACTGGCAGCAGCTTAACCTGAGCCAGCTCCTCCCGGAAAAAGAAGACAATAAGAATATTTTTCTTTTTGCGAACTCTCAGCGCAGTCGTGTGGAAAAGAAAAATGGTTTTTTAAGATTCAATCAGGATATTAAAAAAAATCTCCAGAAGGCAAAAACTCCGCAGGAGAGAAAAAAATGGCTTGATGAATGGACGGACTGGTATCCGAATATTCCGATCGATGAGGAAGGAAACATCATCAAGACAAAGAAACAGATAAAAGCACCGCAGATTGATTATAAGAAACAACAGGATCATATAGATTACCGGAAGGTCTCCGAGCTGCAGAAAAAAGAACTTTCCTCCCTTGAGGAGATGCTGAAACGTTTTGATGACGCACACGGAAGGACAACCGATGCAAAACGCAGTGCCAAATTCAAAGCCATGCGCGGAGCACTGGAGGAGCTTACGGAGGAATACCGGAGAATACGCCAGCTGGATCCGGACGAAATCCTGATCAACGAAGAGCAGAAGGAGAATCTGGAGCAGAACCGTGACAAAAATCTGTCTGACTCGTATCGCCGGATCGAACAGAAACGTCAGAATTTAAAACAGGCGATCAATACATATCTGGACATCCGGCACTGGAGGATAACCCCTTCTGAAAATAATCAGAAGCGGATCAATGCGGCGAAGATCCTTTCCGGTCTGGTTCAGGATGCCCCATCCAGTGAACAATTTTATAAGAGCAGCAAGGCACTGCAGGATGAGCAGAGAAGCAAGGCCACTTCGCAGGATGCCCTCGAACAGAACCGTTATCTGACAAATGAAATTCATGGCATGATGAAGTATACCCTGCGTGATAATGTAAATGCTCTGAGTGTTGGGGATCCCTTATGGGAAAAGGGACTTAGGGCCATGGAGGCGCAGGAACGTCTGTGGAACTACAGCCAGAGCTCTGTGACACCGCAGACAACCATGATAAAAACAGATTCCGGGTTCAAGGAAAAAACATCCCTGACAGAGCTTTTGAGACAGGAAAACATCAAAAAAGCGGCGGAATTGCCGAATTCAGACAAAATCTGCGCCGATCTGAATGTGATCAAGGAATATGCCCCTGAGCTGGGACCATCCATTGACCAGATCGTGGCTGAAAAAAATAAGCTTACCCCAAGGCGGGTCGGCGGCGTGCTAAGCAATCTGTTTGTCAGGGAATCAAAGACTGCTAAAGAGCGAAAGGAAGCCGCCATGAATACAGAGAAGACCATTAAGCTTCCGCAAAAAGCGTAATTTTTTGTGCGCATAAAATCAGATTGCTGAACGGGTGCATCTTCCTTTTTTGCGCCGGCTGAGGTATAATAAAAACAGCTTTAAATTATGAGGGAGCACAGGAGGAAGTATTTTTATGAAGGATTACATGAAGATTTACCGCGAATGGCTGTCCAATCCGTATTTCGATGAGGATACCAAGGCAGAGCTGAAGGCAATCGAGCATGATGAAAACGAGATCAAAGAGCGTTTTTATATGGATCTGGAGTTCGGTACCGCAGGCCTGCGCGGCATTATCGGCGCTGGTATCAACCGCATGAACATCTATGTGGTACGCCGCGCGACCCAGGGCCTGGCAAACTATATCATCAAGCAGGGCGGCAGCAGCAAGGGCGTAGCCATCGCCTACGATTCCAGACATATGTCTCCGGAGTTCGCGGATGAGGCAGCACGTACCCTGGCGGCAAACGGCATCAAGGCTTACAAGTTTGAGTCTCTGCGTCCGACCCCGGAGCTGTCTTTCGCAGTGCGTGAGCTGGGCTGCATCGCCGGCATCAACGTAACCGCAAGCCACAACCCGCCGGAATACAACGGCTACAAGGTATACTGGGAGGACGGCGCACAGTTCACTCCGCCGCATGACAAGGGCGTAACCGAGGAGGTTCTGGCCATCGAGGATCTGTCCACCGTAAAGACCATGAGTGCAGAGGATGCTATGGCAGCAGGCCTTTATGAGGTCATTGGCAAAGAAATCGATGATAAGTACATTGCTCATGTAAAGGCACAGGTTGTAAACCAGGATGCCATTGACAAGATGCAGAAAGACATCACCATTGTTTACACCCCGCTTCATGGAACCGGCAACATCCCGGTACGCAGAGTGTTAAAAGAAATCGGTTTTGAGAATGTGTATGTTGTACCGGAGCAGGAGCTTCCGGACGGCGATTTCCCGACCGTAAGCTATCCGAACCCGGAGGCAGCAGAGGCATTTGCCCTCGGCTTAAAGCTGGCTGAGGAGAAGAATGCCGACCTGGTTCTGGCAACCGACCCGGATGCAGACCGTCTTGGTGTTTATGTCAAAGATACCAAGTCCGGCAAGTACATTTCCCTGACCGGCAATATGTCCGGTTCCCTGCTGTGCGAGTATGTGCTGAGCCAGAAGGCAGCAAAGAACGCCATTCCGGCAGACGGCGAAGTAGTCAAATCCATTGTCAGCACCAACCTGATCGATGCAGTGGCAGCTTCCTACCACTGCAGGCTGGTAGAGTGCCTGACCGGATTCAAGTGGATCGGCCAGCAGATCTTAAAAGAGGAACGCACCGGCGTTGGTCATTACATGTTTGGTATGGAAGAAAGCTACGGCTGCCTGATCGGCACCTATGCCCGCGATAAAGATGCGGTATCCGCAACTGTTGCCCTGTGCGAGGCTGCAGCATACTACAAGACCAGGAACATGACTCTGTGGGATGCTATGGTAGCAATGTATGAGAAATACGGCTACTACAAAGATGCTGTAAAATCCATCGGCCTGTCCGGTATCGAGGGCCTGGCAAAGATCCAGTCCATTATGGAGCATTTCCGTAATAATACTCCGGAAGTTTTTGGTGAGTACAAGGTACTTTCCGCAAGAGATTACAAGAACGATACCATCCGCGACATGGCTACCGGCAAGGTAACCCCGACCGGCCTGCCGTCCTCCAACGTGCTCTACTACGACATGAACGACAACGCATGGCTGTGCATCCGCCCGTCCGGCACTGAGCCGAAGATCAAGTTCTACTATGGAATCAAGGGAACTTCCCTGGCAGATGCAGATGCGAAGTCCGAGGCACTTGGAAAAGCGCTGATGGATCAGGTGGACAAGCTGCTGTAAAAAAATTAAATCATATAAAAAAAGGTCCGAAGCCGATCGGGGCGGTATCCCGCTACGCAAAATATAAGTGCTGTGTTCGGACGATGTGGCTGACAGGCGTTTGCGGAAAGTCGGACAAGATGTCCGCCTCCCTCAAACGTCTGTCGCCACATAGCCGGACACGTTGCACTTATATTTATGCTACGCAGGATACCGCCCCGATCGGCTTCT
>CAVIRL010000129.1:5251-8128 GCA_963645005.1 Prevotella sp. P5-108 | reverse complement strand
GGTGGGAGCCATGCGCAATACCATTGAGCAGGGACGCACATTGACAGACTGTCTGTCAGGCACGCGGTATTTTCCCCGGACCATGATTGACATGTGCGCGGTAGGAGAAGAAACTGGTGAATTGGAATCAGCCCTGGAAAATGTGGCAGATTATTACACCAATGAAGCCGATTTCCGAATCCAGAGGCTTCTGGCCATGCTGGAGCCGACACTGCTGATTTTATTATCCATTTTCGCCTGCTTTATTGTGGTATCGATCTACCTTCCGCTTTTTACAATGTACGATTTGTTATAGAGTCATCCCTCTATTTCAATAAAAAATTACAAAGGAGTGTGAACACATGAAAAGCTTATTAAAAAAGGTTCATGGAAACAAAAAGGGATTTACTCTCGCAGAGCTGCTGGTAGTAGTAGCAATCATTGGTGTGCTGGTGGCAATCAGTATTCCGATCTTTACCAGTCAGTTGGAGAAGGCGAGAGAAGCTACGGATTTGGCAAATATTCGTGCGGCATATGCAGAATTAACGGCTGATTACCTGACCAAGGGTTCTGATTCTACAACTGGAGAAACAGATTCTAGAACAGTGCCTGTTACCCAGAAAACGGCTAAATGGCAGTGTGATGACGACAGTAATACAACTAAAATTGCTTCATCTGTAGATGTTCCAGCAAAAACATCTGGAGACTATACTGTGGAAATCAGTAAAGACGGAACTGTCACAGTTAAATAAAATTTGCAAAAGAGGGTACTAAGCAGACTACCTCGGGATGGGTTGCAAAGCAGATCAGATTGGTACTGTGATGGCTGATGACTTTCCTGATATCTGATTAGGTACATCGGTGAACGTTGTAATCACTCTAGATGACGACTAAGAGGTTACAGCAACCAAGCCCACTGCAACTAACGCTAAGGAATTAGACTAATACCCGTAAACAAAGGCCATCTAGAATGAACTAGATGGCCTTTCTGGATGAACAGGGTGGCATACGTCACAAATGGTTGAAAGCTCATTATCCATAATCAACCCAGCATTACCCCACAAAATACAGGAGGCGAAGCACATGAAAAACCGAATAAAGAGCGGCTTCACCCTAGCAGAGCTTCTGGCGGTTGTGGCCATAATCGGAGTATTGGTGGCTATTTCCATTCCAATCTTTACAGGACAGTTGGAAAAAAGCCGCGAAGCCACGGATGCCGCAAACATTCGCGCTCAATATGCCCAGGTTATGACCTCTGCCATCACAGAACCCGGTGGAACGATCAACGGAAAAGATCAATACGGTGCGATCGATCTGAAGCAAAAGGTAACTGTTCAGTAGGTCTGCGCATTTGCTGCGCTGACCCTAAGAAAACATGGGCTGGCTGGCAAAAATCCCATTGCCGCAGGCAATTTTCAATGGATTTTTGCCTGTGACTGTGAAGGTACTGAACAGTTACAGCAAAAGCAGAATAACTGGCAGAATACAGGAATGCAGACCAGTCTGGAGGGAAACTATCACGAAGTGGTGGGAGCGCCTCAGGCCGGTGGGCTGCGATGGAAGAAAACCGGAGAAGCACACTTTTTGAATAAAAATAACGACAGAATGTATATTTTTGTGGAATGTATGTGTATTCTGTGCTAAAATAAGCTTGGAGTTTTTATGGAAGAGTTTGCGTAACACGCAAACAGCAACTTTCATTCATGGTGATGTCACCGCCAGGTGACATATCCGTATCATACGGAAGCAAGAAGGGAAGAGTATGAGGAAAAACGAAGGATTCACTCTGGCAGAGCTTTTGGTGGTTGTGGCCATCATCGGTGTTCTGGTTGGTATTTCGATACCTGTTTTTTCAGGGCAGCTGGAGAAGGCCAGGGAAGCTACGGATTTGGCGAATGTCCGCTCTGCCTATGCAGCGGTGATGAGCGACGCCATTTCGGAAAATAAGTCTGCCGGTTCCACCTACGATGAAGAAACGAGCCGATATACAAAGACGGTTCAACTGAAACAGAAGAAACTCGGCTGGACAACCTCCAATCCAACCGTTGCAGGCATCACGCCGGATGATACGCTGCATTGGCAGGGACAGGTTCTGCCCGAGGGCGACTGCACTGTATTTTATGACACGGACACCAATGCAGTCACGCTTCTGTGGAGCGGTCTTACGGTAAAGAACGATTATCAATGGAAGGCTGACGGCAGCAGCATCACTCTGTCAAAATCCAGCCTGATAAAGGGCTGGGTCGCAAGCTCGATTCCGAATGCAATCAGCAAAAAACTGAATGAAGGACAAACCATTACCATTCAGGGCCTTTCTGGTTCACTGAAGGCAGCCACAGAAGATGGAGCATATCGATTCGAGATCGGCTATTTTATAACCAAACCGGACGGGGAAGTGATCGTGGATTCCGGCTATATCGTGCTTGGTGACAGTGAGAAGAAGCTGCAGATCACAACAGATGGAGACACATTAAAGAATCAGGGAAGTAATGATTATTCGATAAAAAACGTATCTGTCACGAATGGCGAGGAGTGCAAGGTTTGTATTCAGCTTTTTAAAGTGAAAATGGATGGAGGAAACCGATCGGGTTCAGAAAAGCTCAGTGATACGGAAGCAGCAGAGCTTACAAAGCTGATCTCATTGGATAAATGACCGGTCAACTCTGATAGATTCGGGAGCGTAAATAAGCACAAGGGGTATGAGCAAAGACGCTCGTATCCCTGTTCTTATGTGGTAAAAAATCCGGGAGGTGATCCTATGCTGCATCTTAGCTTTGGCATTTCAGCCTACATTCTTTGTATGACATTCCTGCTTGGCTGCTGTCTTGGAAGCTTTGCAGACTGCCTCGCCATGCGGCTGCTGTCAGGCGAGTCCGCATTTTCCGGGCGTTCCCACTG
>CAVIRL010000129.1:0-5241 GCA_963645005.1 Prevotella sp. P5-108 | reverse complement strand
CTGTGACACCTGCGGACATCTTTTAAATGCCCCGGATCTGGTCCCATTGTTTTCCTGGCTTTTCCTGAAGGGCAGGTGCCGCTATTGCGGCGCAAGGGTTCCGGCAGAGTGCTTTCTGACGGAGCTGGCGGCCGGGCTTGGCTGCTGCCTGATTGTCTACCGCTTCGATCTGTCGGTCATGAGTCTGCGGAGCGTGCTTCTCGGACTGATCCTTCTGACCCTGACCCTGACGGATCTTCATGGCTGGGTCATTCCGGACTGCTTGCAGCTCGCGGGCTGCCTGGTTTTTCTGGTAACGGCCCTGTGTTTGCCGGAGCCGGTATCCCGCATCCCGCACGGCCTGCTTTACGGAACGGTGCTTGGCGGCGGTCTGCTGCTTTTGTCGCTTCTGTTTGACCGGCTTACCGGAAAGGAAAGCCTGGGCGGCGGAGATATCAAATTGTTTTTTATGACCGGGCTTTTTCTGAATTCAGCCTGGGAGATCCTGTTTTATCTGATCTTTAGCTGTCTGCTCGGACTCGGGTTTGCCGCGCTGCGTCGGTCACAGCGGCTTCCATTTGGTCCCTCCATTGCGGCAGCATGCTTTATTATGACACTCTATGGAGATGTGATCACCCGTTGGTATACGGGACTGTTTTAAACGGAGTACTGCATATGATGAAAAATTGCCTGGGAATTGAAATTGGACATTACCGCATCAAAATTGCATATATGGAGCGGGGCGTGCTGAAGAAATACGTATCCGTACGTCTGGAAAATGATACGCTTTCTGATATGAAATGGTATGCGGAGTTTATACGGGATATCCTGCACGAGAATCATATCCGATGTAAGAATGTGGTGTTTGCGCTGCGCCAGGATGATACCTATGTAAAGCGCTGCAGGCTGCCTCTGATGACGATCGAGCAGCTAAAGCTGAATCTTCCTTATGAGTTCCATGATTATATCGGTGAGGAGCTGGATGCATATCAGTACGACTACGCGCTGATTGAACGGACGGAGGATCAGCTGGATCTTCTGGCGGTTTCCTGCCGGAAGGAGCTTTGCGAGCAGTTCAAAAAGCTGGCTAAACTGTCCCGTTTGAAGCTGATCGGGCTTGTGCCTGCTGTAGTTGGACTGGAGAGGATCCTGGAGCATATGCACAGCGATGACCGGGAAAAGGATTTTGCGGTTGTGGATCTTGGAACAAAATCACTGCGCATGCATTTTTTCAGAAAAGGAATTTATGACATTACCAGAACCATGGAACCCGGCTGCGAGGAAATTGAGCGGCTGCGCCGCGGCGACAGGAAAAAGCTGGACGAGCTGGACATGGATGCGGAGGATGCATTCTGGACGGAGAAGAGTGAGGCTGCGATCGATAAGGTTCTGGAGGACCGTTATCAGACCATTGCGGTACAGGTTATGCGTGTTTTAAATTTTTACAGCTTCAACAATGCGGATAACACCATCGACACGCTGTATTACTGCGGCGGAGGTGCACGCTACAAGGCGCTGATCAGCGCTCTGGAGGACGCTGTGGGGCTTCCTGTAAAGAGTATTGGAGAGCTTGCTCCGGAGGTGGATGAAGAAAAGACTCCGGAATGGGTAGACAGTCCGCAGACGGTTGGCGTACTGCTTAAGTAAGGAGGAACTGGCGTGGTTGATTTAAAGAAAATCGCGAATATCCGGATCGGTGGTCCGAAATATCCATACAAAAAGCGGATCAATCTGTATCAGCGTGAATTCAGAAAAAGCATGATCGCGGCTCAGATCGGAGTTTTTATCCTGTTTATGGTTCTGCTGCATGTCTTTGTACAGTTCGGCGTGATCATGCCGATGCAGGAAGCCGACCGTGCGGAAATGGCTTATGAGCGCATGGTAAAGCAGCTGGATGCCGCAAAGCGTGCCAACAGCATCATGCCGGAGGTGACAGAACGGTATGCACATTACGGCAGCAGCTGGCAGACTGACCGGGAGCGCCTTCTCCCTGACCGGCTGATGATGCTGGAGGTTATGAAAAACAAGATTTTTCCGGTCTGCGAAAATATTGAGAGCTTCACCCTGATGGATGACCAGATCGCATTTTCCTGCCACCTGGATCACGGAGCACTTCTTTCTGATATGGTGCGTCAGATCGAGGAGGATGAAAATGTGCGCTATGTAACGGCCTCCGTTGAGTCAACTCTGGAAAACATCGGAAACGTGAAAAAAAATATGCCTGCATCAGAGAAAAAGGTAACGGTGAATATGGTTATTTACTTTAAGCAGGCAGGAGAAAGCGAGGAGGAACAGCAGTGAAGGTGCTCTTGAATTACGTTCTGTCAAGAACGGAAAAAATGATACTGGTATTGCTGGTTTTCCTGGCAATACTTGGATTCTGGTTTTTCCGGATCTATACGCCGTTTCAGGAACGGATCGCGGCAGCGGACACTTCCTATCTGAAGGATCAGCTTACCATGGAGCATATGCAGGCCTCCAGGATCAAATCCATGCAGGAAGAAATTGACGCGAATGTAAATGCCGGTGCACCGCAGGTTCCGTCCTATAACAACTTTAAAAAGGAACTGGATGAGCTGAATGAGACCTTTGGCCACGCGTATAAATTTGACTTTTTCTTTTCTGAACCGCAGCTGAGTGAGGATAACACCACGGTGCGCCGCGATATTGCGGTAAGCTGTGAGGCGGAGAATTACGATAAGGCCGTGGAACTGATGCGTCAGATCCTGGAGGGAGCATACCGCTCCATGATCTATGACATCAGCATTTCCAGTCTGGATGTGACACCGGAAGGGAAGAAGCCGGATCTGCGAAAGGGGCGTGTCGCATTATCCTTTAACATGACCTTTTTTGAAACAACGGTCGGTTCCGATAATCTGCAGGGACTTCCGGCAGAGGAGGAACCGACAAAGCCGGCAGGCGGTCTTGCAAATGCAGATCTGTCGAATCTGCAGCGGTCAGATCTGGAAACAGCAGCAGAAGCAGCATTTGGAGAATAGCAAATGAAGAGGACAGGCAGACGATCAAAAAAACGGCTTCGGAAACGGGAAATCTGCGGCAGGCTGGAAACGGAAAACGGAGCGAGTCTGGCAGCCGCACTTCTGTTTTTTGCACTCTGCGGTGTTGGCGCATCCGTGATCCTGACGGCGGCAACCACGACAGCAGGGAAGCTGCGGAAGGTGCCAGAGGCAGATCAGAAGCGGTTTGCCGTTGAGTCGGCGGCAGGTTTTCTGCGGGACGAGCTGATGGACCCGAAGACGAAGGTGACCATTACGGATATCAAGGTGGATGACGAAAAAGAGGACAGTCCGGAATATAGGCTGGACTACTCCTGGGGAGACGGAAAAACAACCGGAACCGACAGTGTTCTGGGAAGCTGTGTGGATCAGATCTATGTTTCCCAGGAGGAAGAGGATACTTCCTCAGAATCCGGAAAAGAAACAAGGGCTTCGCAGGCATTTCAGGACGCGCAGACAGAAGAAAATGCATCGGACAGATTCCAGCTTTCGGTTAAGACAGCTATAGGTACTTCCGCGGCAGATATTCCCGGGCTGCAGGCAACGGTCAGCTTTTCCATGGATTCCTGCTATGGGATCAGGGCAGTGATCACCGATATGCAGACCCCGGAGGATCACGAGGAAGACCGCTGCGAGCGTCTGCTGACGGTACCGGCCAGGGTAGAGACAGATGAGAATGTGGATGTCGAGGAATTTGAGGAAACCGATGAGGAAGGCGATGTAACGGACGAATGGACGGTTACCACGACCACCCGCACGACCACAATTTACTGGGAACGCGGTACGATCGAACGGATTCATCCGGATGCCGGATAAACAGGAAATCCGAACGGACTCATCCGGATGCCGAGGAAGCAGGGGATAACTTATGAAGCACATTTTTTTTATGATAAATATGATAAAACAGAAGCTCCGTTCTGACAGAGGGGAATCCCTGTCGGAGCTTCTGATTGCGGTTCTCATCGTCGGGCTGGGACTTGCTATGTTTGCGTCAGCCATGATGGCCTCGGGAAGAATGATCACGGAGAGCGATGCCGACTGGCAGGAATATTATGCGATGCGCAATCGTCTGGAACAGGAGGAGGCTGCTGCACGGACGAAGGGAACACTGATCGCAGAACCGGTCAATGATTTTACGAAAACCAGGATCAGCATTGCCCTGCCCCAGAAGGGCACCTCGGGTGCAGGAATTTATCAGATCGATGTGTATACAGAGCAGGACAAGAAGAACGGTGCGCAGTATTACCGTTACAGCAGAAAATAGCCGGTCATGCAGCACACAGACCATAAGCAGAAAGCGGAGAATCATGAGTATGAGCAGAAAACAGATCCGGAAAAAGCAGGATAAACAGATACAGAAGCATCTGAAATCCTGTGCAGGTATGACAATCACGGAAATGCTGGCGGCGGTGCTGATCCTTACCATGACGATGACTGCGATAAGCGGAGGCGTGTTTGTGGTAGGAAAGGCATACAAAAAGACAACAGAAAAGGCAGAGGCTCAGATGGTGCTGGCGACTACGGTGGAGCTGATCACCGATTTTTTGTCTGACGCCCAACAGGTACAGACCGGCTTGGACGGCGGGCCTGTCTTTTACAGCCCGGAAGCCGGAGCCTGGATGCGCCTTGGCCGGAGCACATCCGGAATCTGCAAGATATACTGTGCCGGGGAAGAAGAAAGCGCAGCGGAAGCCAGTGTCCCGATCATGACGGAGGAAGCCATGGCCGGAATCTTTTATACTGATTTTGCAGAGAATCAGACCGATGGAAATCTGTACGAATACAGCGACGGCTGTTTTACGGTAAAAAACATCAATGTTTATGATAAGACAGACGCTGACAATCCGGATCGCGTACCTGTGGCTCATCTCGACGAGCTGGTTGTGCGGGCGGTAAATCTGGAAGGACAGTAAGTGGTTCTGTTGGAGGATAGATCATGGAGCAGACAGCAAACAGACAAAGACAAAAAAGTGCCTTTACGCTGGCGGAATTTCTGGTGGTTATCGCAATCATCACGATCCTGGCCGGTTTTTCTTTTGCTGCGGCAATCCGGTATCAGAGACGCCTGCGGCGTATGGAGATGGATTACACGGCAAAGGAAATTTTTCTGGCAGCCCAGAACCAGCTTTCTCTGGAAACAGCAGGCGGAAGCATAGAACGGCTCCTGGCAGAGAAAAAGAATGATCCGGAAAAGATCGGGACTCCCATGGGAGAAGAAAACACGGAATTGTACTATATTCTGTAT
>CAVIRL010000128.1:0-8154 GCA_963645005.1 Prevotella sp. P5-108 | reverse complement strand
GAATACAGGTAACTGTTCAGTAGGTCTGCGCACTTGCTGCGCTGACCGCAAGAAAGCATGAGCTGGCGGGCAAAAAAACCATTGCCACAGGCAATTTTCAATGGATTTCTGCCCGTGATTTTGAAGGTACTGAACAGTTACGAATACAGCAAGAGGACTTTGATCATGTACACTTACGCCTGGTATCACTGGCTTACTTTCTTCTATATTTACTGTTTCTGCGGCTGGATCTTTGAGTCCGCCTACGTTTCCTTAAAACAGCGGCATTTTGTAAACCGCGGCTTTCTGCGGCTGCCCATGCTGCCTTTATACGGCACGGGGGCAGTCATGATGCTGTGGGTGTCCCTGCCGGTCAAGGATAATCTGGTTTTCGTCTACTGCTCCGGCGTGGTGGCAGCCACCCTGCTGGAATATGTGACCGGCTATGTGATGGAGCGGCTGTTTAAAGTCCGCTACTGGGATTACAGCAGCCAGAAGTTTAATCTTCACGGCTACATCTGTCTGACCTCCTCCATTGCCTGGGGATTCCTGACCATCTTTATGACAGAAGTCATCCACAGGCCGATTGAGCGGTTTGTGCTGAGCATTCCGCCGACGCTGGAATGGTGCCTGCTGGGTGCGGTCAGCGGATGCTTTGTCATGGATACGATCCAGTCCACGAAGGAAGCCCTCAACCTTGCAAAGGTTCTGGAGAATGTCGCGAAGCTGCGCACCGACCTGGAACAGATGCAGGTACAGCTTGCGCTCTTAAAGGCTGAGACCGCCCAGAATATTGAAACGGCGAAGGAAGAGCTGCGCGTGGCCGTGGCTGAAAATGTGGAAGCCGGCAAAGAGAGAGCTGCCGCACGCAAGGAAGCCCTGGAGGAGGCTGTCTCCGCCGGAAAAGAAAAGCTGGCCGAGACGGCGGCAATGCAGAAAGACCGCCTGGCAGAAGCCGCTGCAGCCCGCAAAGAAATGCTGGCTACTGCTGCCGGGATCCGCAAAGAAGAGCTGGCCGAGGCTGTGGAAGCACGCAAGGATGAACTGGCGGAAACAGCGGCTGCCCACAAGGCTGCCGTGGCTGCACGCATCAGCGCTCTGAATGAGAAGATCGCCGACACAGCCCGCCTCTTAAACAGCAAAAAGCCTGCCGGGCTTCCGCCTATCCTGCGCCGGAACCCGACCGCAGTGTCCAGACGCTTTGCCGGTGCCTGGAAGGAGATTTACAAAGAATGGGAAGAACAGAAACATGCAGAATGAAACGGGGCATCGGCTGACGGGCCTGCCGACCGGCCTGCATGCCACACCGGAGGCACTTTTATGGATTTAAAACAGATCGAATACATTGTAAAGATTGATGATGAGCACAGCATCACCCGAGCGGCAGAGAAGCTGTTTGTGACCCAGTCTGCCTTAAACCAGCAGCTGCTGCGGCTGGAGAAGGAACTGGGAGCGCCGCTCTTTCACCGCAGCAAGGTGGATATGCGTCCCACCGAGATTGGTCAGGTCTACCTGGATAACGCAAGAGAAATCCTGCGGATCAAGCAGCGCACCTACAATCTCATCAACGATATGACAGATGCCAAGAAGGGGCGGCTTTCCATTGGCTTTACACCGGGACGCGGCAGCGAGATGTTTACCCATGTCTACCCGGCATTCCACCAGTCCTACCCGAACGTCATCGTGGAGCCCCACGAGCTGAGCGTACACCGCCAGCAGCAGATGATCGCCCAGGGCAATCTGGATATCGGATTTCAGACTCTCTCAGAACGGCAGCGCAACGACAGCGAGTACATAAAACTTGGCGAGGAGGAAATCTTTCTTCTGGTGCCCAGCATTCACCCGGCCGTGGAGCAGCTGACGGCGGCACAGACAGCAGCTCCGTGTCCGGCTTCCGCATCTGCAAAGCCGCAGAGCGCTGCCACAGCCATCCCGGAGACACCGGCAAAGCCAGACAAACAGGCCGCCCTTTATCCCACCGCCAATCTGGCGCTCTTCCAGTATGAACCATTTGTCCTCATGTACAAGGAATCTACGATCCGGTCTATCACGGATGAAATTTTCCGCAAATCCGGCTTCACCCCGAACGTGCTGTTTGAAACCTCCAGCAACAACACAGTGCTGTCCATGATCGAGGCGAACCTGTGCTGCGGCGTGGTGCCGGAATATTACGTGCGCCGACTGCCAAAGGGGATCAGCTGCTTTGCCTTCGCCTCCCATCCTTCCTGGGATATCGTGGCCAACTACCGCAAGAACGGGTATTTAAGCGAGGCTGCAAAGTACTTTATCGAGCTTGTCAAAGATTTCTGGACATAAAACTGTTCAGTACCTTCACAGTCATGGGCAAAACTAATATTTTCATCCGCTTCAAATCGAAAAGGGTCCTGGAAGGGACGCCGCATGCGGCGCTTTCCAGAACCCTTTTTCTATTGCAGTTATCCTGTCAGATTTTAGTATGCTCTGCCCCAGTAAACCATCTTCTTCGCCGGCTTGCCGCAGCATACGCACTTGTCGGAGAGATTCTCCTGTGCGAACGGCATGCAGCGTGAGGTTGCTGCGGTATCTTCCTTGATCTTGTCCTCGCAGGCCTGATCGCCGCACCACATTGCTTTTACAAAGCCAGGCTTCTCGTTGATGGTCTTTACGAACTCATCGTAGTCCGTTGCAACGTAGGTGTGGGAATCGCGGTGTGCTCTTGCGCGCTCCAGCATATCGTTCTGGATGGTGTCTAAGAGCTCGCCTACCTTTGCCTCGATCTCGTCTAAGGAAACGGTGATCTTCTCGTGGGTGTCGCGGCGAACCAGAACCGCCTCGTTGTTCTCGATATCTCTCGGTCCGATCTCCACACGTACCGGGATTCCGCGCATCTCGGACTCACTGAACTTCCAGCCCGGGCTCTTGTCGGAATCATCTAATTTTACCTTGAAGTTGGAAAGAACATCTCTTAACTCAAAGGCCTTGTCCAGAACGCCCTCTTTCTGCTGCTGGATCGGAACGATCACAACCTGGGTCGGAGCGATTCTCGGCGGCAGTACCAGACCATTGTTGTCACCATGTACCATGATGATGGCACCGATCATGCGGGTGGTCATACCCCAGGAGGTCTGGTGAACGTACTGCAGCGTATTGTCTTTTGCTGCATACTGGATACCGAATGCTTTTGCAAAACCATCACCGAAGTTGTGGCTGGTACCGGACTGCAGGGCTTTTCCGTCGTGCATCAGGGACTCGATGGTGTAGGTAGCCTCTGCGCCTGCGAATTTCTCTTTATCGGTCTTCTGTCCGCGGATAACCGGGATAGCCAGAACCTGCTCACAGAAATCTGCATACAGATTCAGCATCTGGATGGTTCTTGCCTCTGCCTCCTCAGCGGTTGCGTGGGCGGTATGGCCCTCCTGCCATAAGAACTCTCTGGAACGCAGGAACGGACGGGTGGTCTTCTCCCATCTTACTACGGAACACCACTGATTATACACCTTCGGCAGATCACGGTAAGAATGAATGTCCTTTGCGTAGAAGTCACAGAACAGGGTCTCGGAAGTCGGACGCACGCACAGACGCTCCTGAAGCGGCTCCAGACCACCGTGGGTTACCCATGCAACCTCCGGCGCAAAACCTTCTACGTGATCTTTCTCCTTCTCCAGAAGGCTCTCCGGAATGAAGATCGGCATGTATACGTTCTGTACGCCGGTCTCTTTGAAGCGGCGGTCCAGCTCATGCTGAATGTTCTCCCAGATTGCGTAACCAGCCGGTTTGATGACCATGCAGCCCTTTACGCTTGCGTAGTCACACAGCTCTGCTTTTTTTACCACATCCGTGTACCACTGAGCGAAATCCTCATCCATGGATGTGATGGCTTCTACCATTTTCTTATCCTTTGCCATACTAAATCTCCTTGTTATAAGCTTGTTATGAAATAAAAAAAGTTACCCGCTCCTTTGCCATTTCTGACAAGAAAACGAGCAACCTGTCAAGCATAGTCGCAAGCTTGATTTTAAGCCATTTTCCACACTTTGTCAAGGGAGGCCCGGACTCTCCTTTCCTTTTGCTATGTGAAATTTTTATCTGTTTATTTTTGTGAAAAACATAAAATTTCTGTTAAAATAAGTTTCATTTTTCGACTTGACATTTTATTTTCGTCTGCCTTATAATGCAAACCATAAACTTAAGACCCAAACCGGTCAGGGAATCTGTGACGCAATGCATTCCCGATCAAGAAAACAGGCAAAGGCGCTTAGAGATTTTATTCTCTGAGCGCCTTTTTGCATCTTATTCAGAAAGGCCAGAAATGCCGGATGGTCCGGCAGCTCTGAAAGGTGAATGATATGGCTGACATGGTAAAAGTCGAACATCTGAAAAAAAATTTCGGGGACCTGGAGGTCCTGAAGGACATCAATCTGACGGTAAAGGAAGGCGAGAAGCTGGTCATCATCGGCCCGTCCGGTTCCGGCAAATCTACCTTTATCCGGTGCATCAACCACCTGGAGGATCCGACCTCGGGCACCATCTCCATTGCCGGAACCCCCGTTACCAAAAAGAACTATCTGGAAATGGCCAAGAAATATTCTTCCATGGTATTCCAGCAGTTCAATCTCTACCCGCATCTGACGGTGCTGGAAAATCTGACACTGGCTCCTATCAAGCTGCAGCATGTTCCAAAGGAAGAGGCGAAAGCCACAGCGTTAAAATGCCTGGACCGGGTCGGTTTAAAAGCAAAGGCCGGAAATTATCCGGTGCAGCTTTCCGGCGGACAGCAGCAGCGTGTAGCCATTGCCAGAGCGCTCTGCACGAATCAGCCGCTGATTCTTTTTGATGAACCTACCTCAGCACTGGATCCGGAAATGGTCCAGGAGGTTTTGAATGTTATGGTCGAACTGGCCAAAGAAAACATCACCATGATCTGTGTGACCCATGAAATGGGATTTGCCAGACAGGTGGCCGACCGGGTGATCTTCATGGACGGCGGATACATTGTTGAGGAAGGGACACCGGAGCATTTCTTCACCGCCCCGGAGAATGAACGCACCAAAGCGTTCTTAAGCAAGATTTTGCATTAATTTTTTTCTATGAGGAGGAAACGATTATGAAAAAGAGCATGAAAAAAGTAACTGCCATGGCCATGGCTGCTATGATGGCCGCACTGTTGGGCGGATGTGGTTCCTCATCCTCTGAGACCACGGCTGCTACCACCACTGCAAAGGCCGAGGAAACCACGGCCGCAGCTTCCGATGCTGCTTCCACCGAGGCAGCCGCTTCCGGCGATGTCAGCGCAGATGTTCAGAAGATTGTGGATCGCGGCGTCTTAAAAGTAGGATGCAAATCCGATGTTCCGAACTTCTCCCTCCAGAACACCGCAACCGGTGAATATGAGGGCTTCGAGGATGACCTGGCTTACAACATTGCCGGTGAGATCTTCGGATGCACTCCGGACGAAGCAAAAGAGAAAAAGCTGGTAGAGTTCCAGGGCGTGACCGCAAAAACCAGAGGACCGCTTCTGGAAAACGGCGAGATTGACCTGGTTATCGCAACCTTCACCATTACCGATGAGAGAAAAGAAACCTACAACTTCTCTACCCCGTATTACACCGACGCAGTTGGTCTTCTGGTAAACAATGACTCCGGCATCGAATCCATTGAAGATCTGGACGGCAAGATCATCGGTGTTGCCCAGTCCTCCACCACCAAGGACGGCTTCAAGGCTTACGTGGAGGAAAAAGGCCTCAACGTAAATCCGGAATTCCAGGAATTTGACGGTTACCCTGCACTGGCTCAGGCACTGGCTACCAAGCAGATTGACTGCTTCTCTGTAGACCGCGCGATCCTTTCCGGTTATGTAAACGATTCCAATCACATTCTGGAGGACCGCTTCAGTGAGCAGGAATACGGCGTTGCATCAGCAAAAGAGAACACCGGTCTTGCTGAGCTGGTAGATGAGAAGGTAAACTCCATGCTCTCCGATGGTTCCATGAAGGAGCTTCAGGATCAGTGGAACTTACAGTAAGACAATCCGGAAAACGAAATCGAGAACGCGTCTCTGGCGCGTTCTCTCATTATATCAAACTATGAAACAGTAAAGGATGATGGTATTATGATCAAAGGTCTCTTAGAGGGAAAACGATGGGCCGCCCTTTTAAAGGCGCTCCCCGAATATTATGTGCCGGGATTTATCATGACTCTGAAGATTTCCATCGTCGGCCTTCTGGTCGCATTGGTCCTGGGAATTGTGTTCGGTACATTTTCTACAATGAAATTCAAGCCTGCAAAAATCCTCGCCCGCATTTACGTGGAATTTCTGCAGAACACACCGCTGGCACTGCAGATTCTGTTTTATTACTCGGTGCTTCCGCTCCTCTTCTCCAATTCCGGCTTCCGTATCCCGAAGTTTGTTCTGGGTGTCATCGGAGTCGGCGTGTACCACGGAGCCTACATCGCAGAGGTTATCCGTACCGGCATCGAGGCTGTGCCGAAGGGACAGTCGGAGGCCGCCGCTTCCCAGGGTTTTTCGTATCTGGAGACCATGTACTATATCATTCTTCCCCAGACAATCCGCATCATCATGCCGCCGCTGGCAAACCAGGCACTGAACCTGGTAAAGAACACCTCCATCCTGGCCATGGTTGCCGGAATGGATCTGATGTACTACACCGATTCCTGGGGTGCTGAACGCGGATACTTTGCTCAGGCGTATTTCACCAGCGCACTGCTGTATTTTATCATCTGCTTCCCGCTGGCCCGCCTTGGACGTTACCTGGAGATCCGCTCCATGCGTCTTCCGGCACCGAAAAAAATCGTGATTGAGGAGGAAGGCTTATGTTAGCATTGTTTTATCAGATCTTTACCTTTGCCAATGTCACCTTCATGCTGAAGGGCCTGGCCATGTCCGCAGCCGTTGCGGTGCTGGCCACTGTCATCAGCATGTTTTTCGGCACCATACTGGCCCTGATCCGCACCTACGCAAACGGACCGTTCCAGTGGGCTTCTGCTCTTGTCGCTGTATACACGGAGTTTTTCCGCTGCACGCCGAACCTGCTGTGGATCCTCTGGATCTACTTCACCATCAAAGGCAATAAGATCGCGGTCTGCGTGTTTGCCATCTCCCTGTTCACCTCCGCTGTCATGGCCGAGATCTTCCGTGGCGGCTTAAACTCCATCCCGAAGGGACAGTTTGAGGCGGCTCAGTCCCAGGGCTTTTCCTTCCTGCAGACGCTATGGTACATTGTCCTTCCGCAGACCTACAAGAAAGTCATCCCGGCACTGCTCAGCCAGGTCATCACCATCATCAAGGATACCTCCTTCTTAAAGATGGTGGACGTAGCCGAGTTCATGCGCAACTGCGCCATTGTCATGGGCAGCATCTACGATGTCCGCGGCATGATCATGCTGCTGGCCTTCGAGGCTATCTGCTATTTTGTGATCTGCTTTACCCTTAGCTGCGTTGTCAGAGGATACCAGAAAACTATTGTGACCGCTTAAGGAGGGCTGATTCATGGATAAATACATCATCACCATTACCAGAGAGTTCGGAAGCCTGGGCCGCCCCATCGCCCACGCCCTCTCCGAGAAGCTTGGCATTGAATATTATGACCGGGATATTGTGGATGAGGTTGCGAAGCAGTTAAATCTGCCGGTCTCCCAGATCAGTGACGCGGAGGAGACATCCCGCAATCACTTTTTCGCCCACATGTTCCCGCTGGGCACCGACAAGCAGTACATTCAGGATATGATCTTCGATGTGCAAAAGGACATCATCCTGGATCTGGCCCGGAGATCCAGCTGCATCATTGTAGGACGCTGCTCTGATTTTCTGCTGCAGAACGAACCGAATGTGCTGAACATCTTTATTTACGCGCCTTACAAGGCACGGCTGGAAAACTGCGTACACACGCTGGAAATGACAGAAGAAGATGCCAAACGCACCATTATGAAAGTCGATAAGGCACGAAACGCCTACCACAAACGCTACGCCGGATACTTTCCCGCTGATCCGATGCACAAGCATCTGATGATTGATTCGTCCCTGCTCGGCGTGGAAGGAACCGCAGATCTGATTACGGAGGTTGCGAGACGGAAATTCCAGTAAATAATTTAAATCATATTTATGAAAGGTCCGAAGCCGATCAGGGCGGTATCCCGCTGCGCAAAATATAAGTGCTGTGTTCGGACGATGTGGCTGAC
>CAVIRL010000127.1:0-8220 GCA_963645005.1 Prevotella sp. P5-108 | reverse complement strand
TGCAGTATCAGTACTCCTTTAATTGGTGGCTGTGAATCTAAAGCCTTCTGAAGTGCCTGGTCAATGGCAAAGAACAGCCTCTTTGGTTTTTCAATATATTCAATTTGCGGCAATGCGCTGATCAGCGGGATCAGGCTTTCTTTTACTGTCAGGATCGCGTACTCGTTGCGCATCTCCTCCACCGAAGCGCCAAGCTCCCGCACTTCATCCAGATTCCCGGAGTATTTCACGATCAGCTCTCAGGTCTGTTCCTCCGGGTTGTACCCCGTCTCCAGTTCCGAGGAGCGGCTGCGCTCCTCAGCAGTAGTGTCCAGGGAGAGGTTTAAGAGATTTTCCAGTTTCTGATTTACCGGCATAAAAGTACCTGCATCCTGTTTCGCTTTCTATATTTTTATGCACAGTCACTGTTTTTATCATAACTCAAAAGTAACAGAAAAGAGGACATGAATACAGCACTTCATGTCCCCTCTCCCTGTTACATATGATAACAGAATTGGCAAAATGGAATCTTAATCAGCACATTAAACACGAATCAGGCCGATAGCGTTTAATGCAAATAACATAATCGGATACAAAATCAGAATTGCAATCTTTACGATTGTACCAGTTTTCAGCATCTGCTGGTTTTCTACCAGACCAGAACCTGCTGCCAGTGCGTTCGGCGGTGTTCCCTGCGGAAGCATGTAAGCAAATCCACAAGCGAAAATGATGTTCATCATAGCCAGCATGGAATTGTGTCCGCCTGCCTGGGCGATGGAATACGCAATCGGAATAAATACAGCAGCTACTACAATGTTGGAACCAAGCTCAGTTATCAGAGAAGCGATCACTGCCATGATCACGATGGCTGCAACCTCCGGCATGGAACTGATTCCACCCATAAGCTCAGCAATCCAGTCGGTCAGTCCGGAACTTGCGAAAGCGCCGCCCAGTACCAGAGAACCACCAATCAGGAATACACAATCCCAGGAAGTATGGCTTAAAGCATATTTAAAGTCAAGGGTCGGCTCATTGGTCTTCCAGTCTACCGGCCATAAAAACAGAATTGCTGCTGCAATACCGCCGATCATATGATCGGAAATAAACGGAAGGTAAGAACCCCAGAGGGTCTTGGTCAGCCAGCTTACGATAGCCAGGGTCAGTACTACAAGAACCTGCTTCTCACCGCGTTCCATCTTTCCAAGCTTGTGAAGCTCGTTGGTGATGATACTGCGGTCAATCTTTACGGTTGCTTTGTGAAGTCCCATGGTAAAGTAGATCAGAAGTGTTGATACGATTACCATCATGGCACAGATCGGAACTGCGAACATCATCCAGGTCGGGAAATCAATTGCTACACCGGTCATCTCCTGAATGATACCAAAACCGGTAATATTGGCGTTGTTGCCGATCGGGGTTGCGGTTCCGCCGTTGGTGGCAGCAAACGCAACGGTAAGCATCAGGGCTGCGCCCAGGCGCTTTGCATAAGCTTCATCGTACTCCGCAACAGAAAGAGCCAGCGCAGAAACGATCGGAATCATCATGGCTGTGGACGCTGTGTTAGACATCCACATGGAAATAACACTGGTTACTGCCGCAAACGCCATCATAATAGAAAGCGGCTTTGTACCTACCGTGGAAAGAATGGTAAAGGCAATTCTTTTATGTAAGTTCCACTTCTCAATTGCGGAACCAATCCAGAATACGGAGGTGGTCAGCAGCACTGCTACGTTTACATAGCCATTGGTTGCGCTGATTCCTACATCTTTATTGGTAAGTCCGAGAATCGGGAACAGCAGGATCGGCAGCAGAGCTGTCTGTCCAAGGGTTACCGGCTGGGTAGACCACCAGACAATCATCCAGGCCATAGCTGCCAGAACCTTCTTTCCGACATCGGTCAGGCCGCCGGTCACCGGCACAAACAGTAAAATCAAAGCAAATAACACTGGTCCAAGAATTAAACCTGTTTTTTGTTTCCCCGTCATATAATTATCCCCCTATGATCGTTTTTATCTGTCGATGATTACGATATTCAGTTTTTTCGCAAGTGCTTCTACCTCTTCCTTCGGTGCGGACGCGTCACGCAGAACCAGTCGCGCTCCGGCACGGTTTAAGGTGTCTACATAAGAATTCTGCTCGGTCGCTTCGATGATCACCTTCTGAAGCTGCGGTACATCATGGCGCTCGATCACCTCTACCTCAATGCCCCGCTCCTGTACCTCTGCCAGGATAGTCTCATATCCCTTTGCGTCATCGGTTCCGCAGCCATTTACCGCAGCCATCAGGACACCCGGAATATTGATGGTACGTCTTGCGAACATTTCGGAACAGAACTCTACGCGCACTTTTTTGATTTCGCCCTTTGCAAGGAAATGTGCAAGGCGTGCGCAGTTGGTCGGAGAACCAACGCCCTCACTGGTTCCGCCTACTACAGCATCCGCAAACGGCGCAGTGATCAGGTTTGCTCTGGAAGCAAGGTCGCTGGCCTCGATCAGGGCATCATGGGTTACTTCCACCTTACGCTCTGCCTCTGCCTCAAGGACCTCCGGCTTAACGTATTTCTCGACTCTGGAATCACGCTTGAAGAATGCTTCCATATATTTAATGGTTACCGGAACGACATGCTCCGCAGAAGCCAGATGACACTGGGCTGCCATTGCGATCATAACATCCACCGGAATTCCGCACGGAATGGTGGTGTACATAGCAAGCTGGCTTGCCAGACGCGCGGTCAATACGCCGCCTCCGATATGGGTTGCGCAGAGTCCCGGCGCAAGCACACGCGGAGTGCACGGTACGCTGATGGTCGGAGAGATAGCAAGGGTCATAGCCTTTTCCATCTGATCCGGAGTTCCGCCTGCCAGTTCTACAAAAGCTGCAGCGGTTGCGCAGGCACCTGCTCCAAGACCTTCCATATTACAGCCGGTGGTGCATTTACCAATACGGTACATACCGCCGATCTTTAACATAACTGCCATGATGCGGTCCAGAAGATCTTTGTCATCCGGGTAAAATTCCATAACTGCTTTCACAAAACCGGTATACGGGCAGGAATCTCCGGTTCCTGCGCATGGTCTTAAGCCGATGGTATGGTTGCCGACCTGGGCAGCCAGGGTGCAGACAACAACCCGGTTGACAAATGCGTCTTCTACTATTTTAACACCAGATTCCGGATTATTTAACTCTTTTCCGACATCTCCCAGCAGACTGCTGTGTCCTACAGTCAGTCCCAGTTCGCAGGCTTTTAAGTTGTGGGCAAATGCTGCGTGCATAGCCTCCACAACTTTCTCCCGGGTGATGCCCTCAAACGCTGCATCCTCCTCAATGATCACATCACCGACACGCATGTTAAGCGCGTTAGCCGCCTCAATACACTGGCCAATGGTCATATGGCCAAAATCATATTTTTTCTTCTCCGCAAATTCACGAATATCCATACCTGTTCTCCTTCTTTTCTAATCTTAGTCTTCTTTTGTCTGTAAGTGATGATAGCCGGTCTGCTTGCGCGCTTCTTTTAACGGCAGGCCCTGTTTTACCAGCTCAATGATCTTTCTTTCGGTTGTGTCGATCATTTCTGCAGTCTTTGCTACTTCCTCCGCGCGCTCATACGGAACTGCAACGGCTCCGGTGTCATCGCCCAGAATGATGTCTCCAGGACATACCTTGATTCCGGAAATCGCGATTGGGGTCTGTACTGCGTCTACCTCTACGCGGTCTTTTCCGGTTACCATGTAGTAACCCTTGGAAAATACAGCGTAGCCGCTCTCCAGTAATGCCGGAAGGTCACGGCAGACACCATCAATCAGGGTTCCCTCAATGTTTTTCATCTTTGCGGTAATGGACATGATATCGCCCCATACGGTACAGTAATCACGGCCTGCGTTATCGATGACAACAACCTGTCCCTCTTCTACATCGTCCAGGAAATCGCCAACAGTTCCTTTCACCTGGCCGCACGGTACATAATGTACGGTGAATGCGGTTCCGCAGATTTTCTTGCCCGGATGTACGGATTTGATTCCAAGAAGCCCTCCCGGGATTCCAAGTTTGTCCATTGCGTCGGATACACAGGTTGTATCCAGATTTCTGAATCTCTCTACCATTGCCTTTACTGCCTCGTTCATAGTCACTCTCTCCTTATCTATTCTTTCATTTTTTAGTTTCCAGTTATTTCTGAAGCATTTTGTTGTAAGCGAATTTCTCATCCACGCTCAGGATATCTGCGCCCTGACGGATCTGTGCTACCATATCCTCTTCCTTCTGCCAGAGTTCCTCTGCCTTTACCAGAACTTCATCCATTTTCTCCTGCGGAACAACCACAACGCCGCTGCTGTCTCCCAGAATGATGTCGCCAGGTCTTACCTGAACACCGGCAAAATTGATCATGCCGTTTGTCTCTGCTTCTACCACACGGCCTCTTGCTGTGCAGACAACGGTTCCTTTTGCGTAAACCGGATAGTCTGCGTCAATGCAGTCATCCAGGTCTCTGACACATCCATCGATCAGGGTTGCCGCAACGCCCTTGGCCTTTGCGGAATTGGCAAGGATGCCGCCCCAGCAGGAGCTGTCCATGCGTCCGCCATTGTCGATCACGATTACATCACCCGGCTTTGCGGCAGCAATGGCATTCATGCCAAGGTGTGTCTTCTGCTGTGTCTGACCTGCGGAGATCATACGCATGGTCACAGCCTGTCCCACAACCTTTCTCCATTTCTCCTGCATCGGGCGGATTCCAAAGGTGAATCCCCGAAATCCCAGCGCATCCATCGCGTCGGAAAGATTGGTGGATGAAAGTTTCTCGAATCTTGCGCGGTAAGTTTCATCAAATTTGCTCATGTCGTTCTCTCCTTTATCCTTATTAGTCTTCTTTTTCTTCTACACAGCCTAATGCGTCAAACAGTTTCTGGTATCCATAAATATCAAAAGCGGATTCCCCGTTTCTCAGGCGTTCCATATAAGCTGCTTCCTTTACCTCTCTTGCCTTTGCGGCCTCCAGAACTGTGTCAAGCTCCTCATATGGGATTACCACAACACCGTCATCGTCACCCAGAATCATGTCGCCAGGGTTAATGACCTGATCACCGCAGCTCATCGGATGGTTGATGGTTCCGAGAACCGTCTTCATGGTTCCGCGGATGCAAAGACCGGTGGAAAATACCGGAAGTCCCATTTCAATAATCTCTGCGCTGTCTCTGACGCAGCAGTTAAATACCAGACCGCCGAGCTTCTTTGCCTTGCATTCGGTAGCCAGCACTCCGCCGAAGGGACCGATCTTCTCCAGGCCGCCCATGTCAACGACAAGCACATCGTTTTCTTTTGCCATGCTGATGGCCTTTACGATCATAACATTGTCTGCCGGATGGCACTTCACGGTGATGGCCCGGCCAACGGCTTTCATTCCTTTTGCTAACGGTTTGATTGCCGGATCCAGAGCGCCCCTGCGTCCCATAGCCTCATGTACGGTAGCGGAAGCCTGCTTGCGGTACTCCTCCACCATCTCATCGGAACATCTTGGAATCTTGTGAATTACATGGATCATCTTCATTTCCTCCTGTCTCTGTGCGAGCGTTTCAGCGATATGTTTCTGTGCTTTTTTCTGCGCGTTTCATATAGCTGTCGTTTTATTGTGTTTTGTTTGTCGTTTTATTGTCGACAATTCGTTTGTGCTTACAGAATATGACATTCAGGACTTTCTGTCAATCCCCTTTTTTATCATTTTGTCAATACTAGAGATTTTAAACTTATTTTTTTGGTCATATTGCCATTTTCATACCGATTCTCTCCTATTGACATTTACATCTGGCAATGCTATTCTTTTGTTGCATACACGTTGTCGACAATGTGTATGAACGTAAATACACAAAAAGGAGATTTCTTATGGATAGAAAAAATGAAGCTTATTTATATTTAAAAAACGCAATTCTTAACAATGAATTTACACAGGGCGCTCCGCTGCGGGAGGTTGAGATTTCTACTAAATTAAAGATGAGCCGCTCTCCTGTCCGGGAGGCGCTCCGGGATCTGGAATCAGAAGGCATTGTAATCAGCTATCCGGGCCGCGGCACCTTTGTTGCCACCATCACGCCTTATGATGTAGAAGAAATTTATGAACTGCGTACAATGTTTGAAGAATACGCTCTGAGAAAAGCCTTTAACCGCATTACAAAAGAAGAACTGGATCAGGTCGAAGCAAATTTTACTGCTCCAAATGAACCGTTTGACTGGGAACAGTATCATCAGGCAGACCGGGCTTTTCACCAGCTTTATATTGACAAATGTGGAAGCCGGAGGCTTATTCAGTTTCTCAGCACCCTGAACTTTCAGGTGGAACGGATCCGCCGTTACAGCGACCGCAGCAAATCCCGTTCCAGCAATGAACGTCTGGTAGAGCATCTTGAGATTATCCGGCATATCCGCCTTGGCGATCTGGAAGGAAGCATCAAAGCACTGCGGACGCATCTGAGAAATGTGGCAAATTCCGCGATTGAAACCAGCCGCGAAATGATGACCCAGACTCCGTTTTAAAGGGAGGCGTTTTATCATGCATACAGCAAAATCCACGACCTCCCTCACCGAGGGCAGTCTCTACCGCCACCTGACCACCCTGGCGCTGCCTCTGATCCTTGGAAATATCCTGCAGCAGTTTTACAATGCCATTGATGCTTTCGTCATCGGGCGTTTTGCGGGAACAGACGAATTTGCCGCTATCGGTATTGCCGGAACGGTTATGAATCTGTTTCTCTTTGCCATTGTCGGAATCTGCACCGGTTTTTCCATTCTATTGGCGAAACATTACGGAGCCGGAGACCTTAAGCAGTTTCGCCGGCAGCATTTTACCGCGCTGGTTCTGGGACTTTTCTGCACCGTGCTCTTAAGCTTGGCCGGTTTTGTGCTCCTCTCCCGGCTTATGAAGCTGATCCAGACCCCGGCGGATCTGATGCCTTATGTACTCACCTACCTGCGCATCATCCTGCTGAGTCTTCCGGCTTCCTTCCTTTATAATTTTTACGCGTCCCTGCTCCGCTCTGTCGGAAACACCAGGGCTGCCCTTTACGTGCTGGCCGCCGCAGTCAGCGCCAATCTGGTACTGGACCTGTTGTTCGTGGCTGGCTTTTCCATGGGAATCACCGGAGCCGCTGCCGCAACTGCCATCACCCAGGTATTTTCCTGTCTGGCCTGCATTCTTTACCTGCTCTTCTGCCACAGAGAGCTCCTGTTCTCCCGGGAAGACTGCTCCTTAAACGCGCATCAGGTACAGGAAACTCTGCATTTCGGTTCCGTCACCGCCCTGCATCAGTCCGGCCTTTACATCGGAAAAATGCTGGTACAGGGCGCTGTCAACACGGCAGGAACGGATATGATCGCAGCTTACACCGCCGCAACCCGCATCGAGGGCTTTGCCAATTCCTTCGGAGACAGCGGTTCCGCCGCCACCTCCATCCTCACCGCCCAGAATTTCGGCGCAGCAAAAAAGGACCGGGTTCGCCAGTCCTTCTTCAGCAGTCTGAAACTTTTATGTGGAATTGGCCTTATCTGCGGCGCCCTCATGTTTGTCTCCGCGCCTTCCGCAGCCGCCTTTATGCTGGGTTCCAGATCCGGCGAAGCCTTCCACAATACCGTGCTTTACTTAAAAGTCATTGCTGTCTTTTACGTGTTCTGCTTCACCGGAAATACCTTTGCCGGATACTACAACGGCATCGGCAAGGTATCTCTTCCCTTTATCGGAGCCGCCAGCCATATCACCCTGAGAGTCATCCTCTCCTGGATTTTTATCGGCACTTACCAGTTAAAGGCCGTGGCCTTCGCCACCGGAACCGGATGGGTGTTAGTAAATCTGTTCTGGAGCGTACTGCTGGTACATAAAAAACTGCTGCCTGCGGCAAAATAACAATATGATAAAGCAACGAAAATGCCAGGGACGCCGGATTGGCGCCGCCTGGCATTTTCTGGTTATACGCAATCTTTTTATAGTGCGTGCAGCTTCCGGTACTTCTCCTCCAGATACTCCACATAATACTTCGGATCAAAATCTTCCCCTGTCATATCTTTTAAAATCTCCCGGCTGGCAGAGATTTTGCTTTTAAGATAAAAAGTTCCCCGTTTTACCAAGGCTTCATCTAGCAAAGCGGGGAATTCTCATATTGAACCTCAATCCGTGAAACTCATTTCATCGAACACCATCAAACCCAAGACAATTCAAGGCGTTGAGGCGTTCTGAAACTGTATGTATCGGTTCACCCG
>CAVIRL010000126.1:0-8407 GCA_963645005.1 Prevotella sp. P5-108 | reverse complement strand
TCAGTACCTTCACAGTCACGGGCAAAAATCCATTGAAAATTGCCTACGGCAATGCGATTTTTGCCTGCCGGCCCATGTTTTCTTACGGTCAGCGCAGCAAGTGCGCAGACCCACTGAACAGTTACTGAAATGTTTCTATAATAGTTTCTATAATAATGATGTTCTTAGCCAAGGAACTGGAATACCAGGCTTCCGATCAGCAGCACCATGGCACCGCCGATTCGGGATGAAATCTGTGCATAGCTCATCAGGCTCATGCGCTTTGCTGCTCCCAGAACAGCCAGATCTCCGGCACCGCCCATGTTGGCCATGCACAGTCCTGCTGTGATCGCAGACTCGACCGGGAAGAATCCGACAAGCCAGCCAAAGAGGGCAGAGCCGATCACACAGCCCAGCACGATCAGAATGGCAATGGTGAGATTGGACGGACTTAATGCATTAACGATCTCGTTAAAGTCGATCAGGGTGATGCCGACACCTGCCATCTGGATCCAGATCAGCTTGGAGCCGCAGAACTGCTGGCATTTGTGACATGCAGCCTTCAGATTCTCCGGGATCAGGTTCAGGATGTTCGCCAGTGCCGCAAAAATGATCAGGTACGCGAAGTTCGGGATCGCAACACCAAACACCGACGGCAGGATCTTCTTGGCGGTAAGCTGTGCCAGCACGAAGAAACCGCCGGTCAGGAACAAGGCTGCCGCAATGTCATCCATGGTCAGATCGATCTTTGCTGCTTCCTTATCCTTTACCGCTTCCTTTCCCTGGACCCGCATCAGCTCGCCGTTGCCGGTCAGTGCCGGGAACACACGGCCCACGTTGTCCAGAATGATGGCAAAGATAACCGACACGATGTTGCCGACTGCCAGGATTGCCAGTGCAAAGGAAAGATAGCTGGATGCATCCTGTCCGGTCACGTCCTCATAAACGGATGCCAGCGGAATGGCTCCAGCTCCGGCTCCGCCGCCCATGATCGGGAGTACATAAGCAATGACGATCTCAACCGGATCCTTTCCAAAGGCCAGACCGCCCAGCACGCCAAACAGGCAGGCACCTGCAAGAGATGCCAGAATATCCGGCAGATACAGCGTTGCTGATTTCATCAGAAGCTTCCGGTCCAGCCCCAGCAGGGAACCAACCACCAGAATGGAGATGAATACGTTTAAGAAGCTGTAGTCGCTCATCCAGCCTTTGGAAATTTCAATGACGCCCTCCGGCATCTTGCCGAAGTAGGTGATCAGACCGCAGACCAGAAAGGTTAAGATGGCGCCGCCGCCCAGATACTTATTCCAGATCGGCAGACGTTCTCCGATCTCACCGAGAATGATGCCAAGCGTGAACATCACGGCAATCGCACCGATGAGCTGGTTTGGCACAATGCCAAAGCCGATGGCCGCCAGCACAACCACTGCGAAGAACGCGAAGATATACCACTCCATTCCATAAATTTTCCATGTTTTCATATGATCTTTCCTTCCCCAATGTCCGGCGCAGCTTCACGCCGGACTCTGAATACCCGTTTTTATTTACCCTCAAATCTAACAGATGCCAAGCATCCGGCCCGGATTTACCTTCGTCATCCGGTCTACCTCTTCCTTTGTGAAGCCGCCCACATCGTACAGATAATCGATGTATTCCTTAATGGACTCGTACCAGTACGGATTCTGGGTCTGGCCGCTGTCGGTTGCCACAATAAAATGCTCACATCCGATGGCCTTCATGGCCTCCACGTTGGTCTCCAGATTCTTCTTATACACACCGCCGCCGATGGGCTGCGCATATACATGCTCCAGAAGCACATCGTAATCCCTGACGATACGCTCCTGCTCCTCCACGCTCATGCCGACTACCCAGAACTCCGGGTGCGTGATGACGATCTTTTTGACCCCTGCGTTTCTGGCGGCTTCGGTTACAATGAAGCATTCCTCCGGGGAAATGTGTCCGGTTTCCAGAACCGCGTCATAATCGCGGATCAACTGGAATACATTCTTTAACTCCGGAACGATTTTTCCGTCCTTCACAACGGAAACCCAGTTTTCCTTGTTCTGCTTTTTGCAGTCATTCTCTGCCGTGTTGGTCGGCATCCAGACCAGCTTTCCGCCAAGCTTTAAGGCGGTTTCCACTGCCCACGGGTTGATGCCGCCCACAAAGCGGTTCAGCGCCACACCGCCGTACATCTGGAAATCGGAGGTGCTTCCGTACTTTTCCTCCTTAACATTGTTGACGATGGCCGCGCGGCCAACTGTCGGCATGACATGAGATTTGATCACGACGGCCCGCACACCGCGCTCCACGGCTGCTTCCATGATTTCCAGATCATTCATTTTCCGCTGGCGTACATCCGGCGCCGTGTGAATGTGAAGATCTACAATTCCTTTCAGTCTGTTCTCTTCCATGTTCTCTCCTCCTTTATGCCTCGAATACCCATACCACCTGCCCCGGTATTCTCAGCCGCTGTTATGGGTTGCCCTTAACGGATGTATACATAGCCATCCATGATACGGCGGGCGGTTCTCTGTACTGCCACGCCCGGAACCTTTGCATCTGCCGGATTCTCCCCCTGCTTTTCCACGGTCGGAACCATGGTCATGACACTGCTCGGATGGCCGATGCGGATATTGGCTGCCCCGGAATCTCTTACGACTTCCGCTACCAGGCTTCCCTCCAGCTTTGCTGCCACCGCAATGGCACTTGCTGCCGTCAGCGGGCATGCCTTATGACACTTAAATACGGAAATAACTCTCGCGCAGACATCCATCTTCTCTGCCTCAACCTGTTTTCCCTCAATGTCAGTGTAGCTGACCGGTCTGGTTACAAAGCCGACCTTTGGAACACCCGGCTGATGATCGGTAGCGTCCTGCAGATCCTTTGCCAGACCCATCCTGACGCAGGCAGTTCCGCGGATCTTCTCTAACAGATCACAGATTTCCTTGTTGGCATTGACCTCTTCCGGAAGCTCGGTTCCCTTCATATGAATGTCCTCTGCGCGAACCAGAACGATCGGATTGGATACATCCAGAATGGTGGCCTCCAGTTTTCCAAATCCCGGGATATCCAGCTCTTCTCTGGTCTTTCCGGTCGGAAGAAGCTTTCCGGTCTTGGAACCCGCCGGATTTAAGAAATCTACCTTTAACTCTGCCGCAGTTCCGTCTACGCCTGCGATCTCGCAATCTCCGTTATCTGCGAAGGTGTGGGTCTCCGGATCGATCGGGACATCCACGTTGATGTATTTATCCGTGTTCTTATTTAACATATGGACCGTGGTAACCGGCTCAGTGATCGGTAACATGCCTTCCTCTACGGCAAAGGCCGGAACTGCTGCGGTCATGTTGCCGCAGTTGGACTTGTAATCCACCTGGCGTTTTCCGACAATTACCTGGCCAACCAGATACTCAATGTCCACGCCGGGCTCCTCGGATTTCCAGATGACTACGATCTTGTTATTGGAAGAAACGGTGCCGCCCATGCCGTCAATCTGCTTCGGATCCGGGCATCCCATGACCTGCATGAAAATATCATCCCACTCTGCGCGGTCCTCCGGAAGATCCTCCTTCTTAAACAGACATCCTTTTGATGTGCCGCCTCTCATAAATACGGTTTTAAACTTTCTCATAATGTTTTCCTCCTGATCTTTGATTTCGTCCTCCGATTTAACAAATGTGTCATCATTTCACATTTGTTCCGTTGTCCTTATCATACAATATCTCTTAATGATTTTCCATATCATTATTCCACAAGATTCTTCTGTCATTTTTGTAACATATGATAGTTTTAATCACTTTTGTTATTTTTGGAGTGAATTTTGCTTCCATTTACGGTTTCTTCTGATATAATGGACTTATGTCGTAATGTCAAAGATTACAGGATGCAGGAGAATATCTCATATGAATACAAAAATCACTTTTGAGGAGGATTCCACGGCTCTCATGTCGGAAATCGCCGACCTCTACTATAATCAGGGCATGACCCAGCAGGAAATTGCCCGCCGCTATGACTGCAACCGCTTCAAAATTGCGAAAATGATCCAGAGTGCGCGGGATGAGGGCATTGTGGAAATCACCATCCATAAACCAAGCAAACGCCATGCATTTCTGGAACAGGCGCTCCAGAAAACCTTTCGGCTGTCGAATGCCATTGTGCTGGACACCCGGGATCTGTCCAGGGCAGAGGCCATGTCCGTGATCGGCAAGACCGGTGCCCAGTATCTGGAGCATCTGCTCACCCCCGGCTCCACCCTCGGTGTGACCTGGGGCAAAACCATCCGCAGCGTTGTCTCTGCCCTGGATCAGAAAACGCAGAATCCCATCAATGTCGTGCAGCTCTGCGGCTGCTTCCGCCATCTTAATTCCTCCGATGGATCCAGGAACATCACCCACACCATTGCCATGAAGTTCAACGGGGAATACTTCTATATGAATCTTCCCATCTACATTAACGATGAACAGGCCCGGAACGCCATGCTGCGGGAGCCGCTTGTGGAAAGCACGCTGAACGCCACCCGGAAAATGGACGTGGTCCTCACCGGCATCGGCAGTAAATCCAGCCTGCCCTTCAATAACCCAGTCTTAAAGCCATACATTACCGAGGAGGACTGGAAGGAAGAGGCAAACTGCCTCGGCAGTATTTACGGCCATGTCATTGACCAGGACGGACGCATTGCCAACATCAGCTTAAACCGCAAGATCGTGGCCGCTTCCCTGCAGGACGTCCTTACTACCCCGCACAAAGTCGCGGTGGCCACCGGCCGCCACAAGGTCGGCATTCTCATTGCCTGCATGAGAAACCGCTATATCAACGAGCTCATCACCGACCGGGCTACAGCAGAGCAGATTCTGACCACAGTCAGCCAGGCCGCTGCGGGTTCGGAAGACACTGCACAAAATTAAATACGAAACAGAAAAAGGCTTTCAAATCCAGATTCTTGCTCTGGGATTCGGAAGCCTTTTGTGCTATGATGAACGTAGCATTTTATTCCCTAGACAAAAAGAAAGTGAGGACACCCTGTTATGAAGATCACATACATCCATCACAGCGGTTATCTTCTGGAGACGGACCAGGCGCTGCTGCTCTTTGATTTTGTGGAAGGCACGCTGCCCTCCCTGGTGCCGGAAAAAGATCTGTTCGTGTTTGTGAGCCACCGCCACGGTGACCACTTCAGTCCGAAAATCTTTGATCTGGCCGTCTCCCATCCTAATATCCGCTTCATCCTCTCTGACGATATCTGGCAGAACAAGGTACCGGAACATCTGCACGGACTTGCCTGGTTCATGGATCCGGGGAAGGTTCTGGAATTTAAAGAAGGCGGCGGACTCCGCGTAACTGCCTTTAAGTCCACGGATGAGGGCGTGGCCTTTATTGTAGAGACCGGCGTTGATGCTTCCGCTCCGGCTGCCCATTCCGGCACTGCCCGGACCGGTGCTTCCTGCCGCGAAGCCTTCACCATCTACCACGCCGGTGACTTAAACAACTGGCGCTGGAATGGCGAATCCCTTGCCTGGAACAACAACATGAGCACCAACTATCACCGGGAACTGGACAAGATCAAAGCCGCCGGTTTTCATCCGGATGTTGCCATGGTTCCGCTGGACGGACGTCAGGAAGACCTGTTTTACCTGGGGCTGGATGACTTCATGCGCACCGTCGGCGCGAAGATGGTATTCCCCATGCACTTCTGGGAGGATTTCCGTGTGATCCCGGCACTGAAAAAGCTGGAATGCAGCGCAGAGTACCGGGACCGGGTGGCGGACCTTACCAAAAACGGACAGCGCTTTTCGTATCCGGAATGTTCCGCTGAAGCTGTGGACGCATCCGCGGATTGTACGGAAATATCTGTGGATGGAGACCCGGTATAATGGCGGCGCCCACCGGTATTTTCTCAGAATCAGCGGTCGCGCCGCTGGTGCCTCCCCGATATGCACCGCAGCAAAAAATCCTGCTCCTCGCCATGAAAGCCGGACAGATCCAGCTGGAAAACGGAGCCGAGATCTTCCGCGTGGAGGATACCATCATGCATATCTGCCGCGCCTACGGACTTCACTCCGTTGACACCTTTGTACTGAGCAACGGCATCTTCATCAGCTGCGGTGACGAGCAGGAGCCTCAGTTTGCCAAAGTTCTGCAGGTTCCGGTCAACAATACCAACCTGCGCCGCGTAGCAGAAGTGAACCAGCTCTCCCGGCGCATTGAGGAAGAGGGACTTTTCCCCGAGGAAGTACAAAAAGAACTGAAACGCATTGAAGAACATCCGGGATTCCCCGCAGCCTTGCAGATTGCAGTGGCAGGGCTTTCCGGGGCCTGTTTTGGCGTCATGTTTGGCGGCTCCCCACGGGATTTCTTATGCTCCATCGTTGTCGGGAGTCTCTACCAGGCCTATGCCCTGTATCTTGGCAATCCGCATTTTGGCCGGATCGTCCGCAGCATCCTCGGCAGTGCCTGGATCACGTTTCTGTGCATCCTGTGCTACCGCTTTGGCCCCGGAGAAAATTTTGACGCCATGATCATCGGCGGCATCATTCTCATGGTTCCCGGAGTAGCCTTCACCAACGCCATCCGCGATATGGCCGACAGCGATTACATTGCCGGATCTGTCCGGATGATGGATGCCATGCTGGGCTTTTTCTGCATTGCCATCGGAGTCGGCGTTGTGATCGCACTTTACGGAAATATAGCCGGAGCCCCGCTGTTGCCATAACACTCCGGCAGCATGCTTTTGCAGAACATTTCCGGCGGCACAAAACTGCCAACACATCCATTCCTGTCAGGAGGTTCTTCATGCTGCACTTATTCATTCAGACCGGCGCGGCCGCCATTGCCACCGTAGGATTTTCCCTGCTGTTTGGCGTACCGGCCCGCTATTATCCCAGTTGTGCCCTCATTGGCGGTGTCAGTTGGCTGGCTTATCTGCTTCTGCTGCCCTATAGCTCCGTCTCCATTGCCACCTTCGCTGCCACCGTCATCGTGATCCTCATGTCCCGGTGGTTTGCAGTGAGGGAACGGTGCCCGGTCACCATCTTTCTGATCTCCGGCATCATCCCGTTAGTACCAGGTGCCGGAATCTACCGGGCAGCTTATTACACGGTCACAGACCAGCTCTATCTTGCCGCCCAGACCGGTTTTGATGCCGTCAAAATGGCGGTTGCCATTGTCCTTGGCATCGTATTTGTTTTTGAGATCCCACAGCGCGTATTTCAGATTGGCAATCAGAAACCACGCCATTAGCATCTTTCCGATGCAATGCCGGCAAAATCATTAATTTCTGTAACTGTTCAGTACGCTCACAGTTACTAATTTCAATCATATACAGGAGGAACTTCTTATGCTGTTACTTCAGAATGGAAGGGTCATCGACCCGAAATCAGGACTCGACCAGGTCATGGATCTGGTCACAAAGGACGGAAAGATCCTGGAACTGGGAAATGCTCTGAAAGAAAAATACCCGGACGCCCAGGTGATTGACGCCAGCGGTCTTATCGTGGCTCCGGGGCTCATTGACGTTCACGTGCACTTCCGGGATCCGGGACTCACCTATAAGGAAGATATTCACACCGGTGCTGCTGCCGCTGCCGCAGGCGGATTCACCACCGTGGTCTGCATGGCCAACACCAGGCCGCCCATCGACAACGTGGGAACCCTGGAATATGTCTTAAACGAGGGCAAAAAGACTCCGATCAACGTCTTAAGCGCAGCCAACATCACCATCGGTATGAAGGGCGAGGTTCTCACCGACATGGAACTGTTGAAAGCCCACGGTGCCGCAGGCTTCACCGATGACGGTATTCCGTTAAAGGACAGCGCACTGGTGAAAAAAGCCATGGAAGAGGCGGTCCGCCTGAATGTACCGTTAAGCTTCCATGAGGAGGATCCGGCCCTCATCACCAACAACGGCATCAACCGGGGCGCAGTGTCTGAGCACCTCGGCATTGGCGGTTCCCCGGCTGCCGCAGAGGATGTTCTGGTGGCCCGGGACTGCATGCTGGCCCTGCACACCGGCGCCCTCATCGACATCCAGCACATCAGCTCCGGTCACTCCGTCCGTATGGTGGAGCTGGCAAAACAGCTTGGTGCCCATGTCATGGCCGAGGTTACGCCGCACCACTTCACCCTCGACGAAAGTGCCGTCTTAAAGCATGGCACTCTGGCGAAGATGAACCCGCCGCTGCGTACCCTTGAGGACAAGGAGGAGATTCTGCGCGGCTTAAAGGAGGGCATCATCGACATCATCGCCACCGACCACGCGCCCCACAGCACCGAAGAGAAGGCAAAGCCCCTCACCGAAGCGCCGAGCGGCATCATCGGCCTGGAAACCGCACTGGCCCTGGGTGTTACCAACCTGGTTCGTGAAAATGTCCTGACCATACCGCAGCTCATGGAAAAGATGAGCCTGAACCCGGCCATTCTCTATCACCTGGAG
>CAVIRL010000125.1:0-8453 GCA_963645005.1 Prevotella sp. P5-108 | reverse complement strand
GTCCTGGTGCCGGTGTGCTGTTCCAGGATTGTTTTTTCCATAGTCTGCAGGATGTACATGATGTCCATAAATCGAAAGATCCTTTCTTGTGCCATGATATTCTGAAAGTAATTCCATTTTATAGAAAATAAACACAAAAATCAAGATACCTGCCATTGCAGCAGATATCTTGATTTTTTTACAGATATTTTCAATATGGGGTCAGCCCGGAGATTACAGGTCGTGGTCCATACGGTTGATGACCTCATCCTGGATGCCAGGAGTCAGTCTGGTGAAGTATGCGCTGTATCCGGCTACGCGGACGATCAGCTCCGGATGCTCTTCCGGATGTTCTTTCGCGTCAACCATCTCTTCTTTATTGACTACGTTGAACTGAACGTGCTTTCCGCCGTGGGTTAAGTAGGTCTGGATCATGCTTCCGAGTTTCTCCAGATCGGACTCGGTCTTCAATGCGGACGGATGGAACTTCATGTTCATTAAGGTTCCCTGATATGGATCCTGGTCTACCTTCATGGCACTCTGGAATACAGCGATCGGGCCGTGCGTGTCGGTTCCGTGATCCGGGGACAGGGATGCATCGGCAAGGATCTCGCCGCCCTTTCTGCCGTCCGGGGTTGCGCCGGTTACTGCGCCGCCAGGCTGATGTGCGGAAATGGAGATAGCATTCGGTTTTAAGGTATCGCCGTACACGCACGGGAGGCTTAAGCAGGTGTCAGCATGGAGCTTATACATATCCGCAACGAAGGCATCGACCTCCGGGATGTTGTTGCCGTATTTCGGCTGGGATGAGAAATCAGCACGCATCTCATCGTAGCCTTCCCAGTCTGCATCCAGGGCTTCCATCAGCTGGGCCATGGTGTATTTCTTTTCATCGAAGACAAGCTTCTTGATGGCATAGAGTCCGTTTCCGGCATTGACTGCGCCAACTGCACCCAGTACAGCGCCGTTCTCAAACTGGAAGCGGCGGTTGAACATATCTTTTCCGACTTTTACGCCGTCCTTCATCAGGCTGGAGCGGAATACATCCGGGAACAGGTCGCGCTCTGCAATCATCTCTACGTTGATACGCTCGTTTGCCATGCGCATCAGGTAGCGGATCTCCTCAAAAATAGCATTTCTGACTTCATCGAAGGAATCCATTTTGGTAACATCACCGACTTTTTCGCCCACCATCTCTTTGGTGTAGCGGCAGTAGCCGTTGTGCAGGGCAATGTCCATGGCCTGCGGGATGATGAAGAAGCAGGCAACCTGGGTACGGGTCTGGGCCTGTACGTTGCCGTCTACGCAGCCGGTGCAGCACCAGTCGCGGGCATCTTCAATCGGGAGGCAGTTGTTCGGATTCTGTTTTGCGAAGAAGTTGATGTAGCTTTCATCGCCTACGAATGCCGGCATGCCGATTCCGCTGCGGACGCACTCCAGAGCCTTTACCAGCAGTTTCATCGGGGTGCCCTTGTGAACGCGGACGGTCACGGTGTGGTGCGGCAGGTGGGTATCTTTCGCGGCTTCCAGAAGCAGGTAGGTCAGCTCGTTGGTGGCATCGGTGCCGTCACGCTTTACGCCGCCGATGGTCCAGTTGTACCATTTGGCCATACCGGCGTTCTTCGCGCGGTTTGCCTTGCCGGATACACGGTTGATCTTCATGCACTTGCAGCGCATGATCTCTAAGAGCTCCAGAACCTCATCGTCGGTGATGAGTCCGGCTTCGATGTCTTTTTTGTAGAACGGATACATGTACTGGTCGAAGCGGCCTGCACTGGTGGTCGGGCTCGGGCAGCACATGAGGAAGGTGAACCAGAAGCTCTGCAGAGCCTCGCGGAAGGTGTCAGCCGGCTCGTAGGGAACCTTGCGGCAGATGCGGGCCATCTCTTTTAATTCCGCGGCGCGCTTCTCGTCTTTTTCCTCTGCGGCCATCTTCTCAGCCAGGTCTGCGTAACGGTTTGCGAAACGTACCCAGGCCTCGAATACGATGATGACGCCCTCCCAGAAATCACGTTTCTCAATGATGTCCGGGCTCTCGTAGCGCAGGTTCTTTAAGCATTCCTTTGCTTCTTCGATGATGCTCTTTGCGCCTTCGTTTAAGATCTTTGCGTAATCTACGGCAACCAGGGAGAAGCCAGGTCCAAGGCCGTAGCCGGACATGGCGAAGCCGCCGCCGGAACCGCCGGTCTTATCTTTCCATGGCGGAAGGATGGTGCCGGATTTCATGAAGGGCCACAGACGGTCATTCTGTCCTAAGGATTTGCCCATGGTCTCGATTAAGTTGGAGTTTGCGGTGTTGCCGGCAAACTGCTCGTTTAAGCGGTACAGCTCTTCCTCGTCCTCCGGAGTGATGGTGTAGATCTCACTCTTTAAGCTCTCCACCTCATCTTTGGTCCAGACACCGTACTCATACTGCATTTCCAGACCAAAAGGCTTGGAAGCGCCGGAACCGCAGAGCAGATCCTCCGGCTCAATGAAGATGGTGATGTTGTCTAGAATATTGGCGTGGAGTTTGGAGCGGCGCAGGAGCATTGGCTCGCCGCCGGTTTTCTCCAGGGATTCATTGGCAAGGCGGAACAGTTCCACGCACAGCGGATATTTGCTGATGCGGAGACTTTCCTTCATACGTTTTACACGGTCTGTCATAGTCATTAACCTCCTCGGTAATCCGATTTTTATGTAATCTTAACCTCTGGTAAAAGGGTAACATTATCCGGGGACGCAATGCAAGAAAATGGGGGAAATTCGCAGAAAGTTGTAAGAGATGCACAGAGGAGCATGTGGAAAATGTGCGGAGGTCACAGAAAGGGCGGCCGCGGAAAATGATTTTCTGGCGGCTGCCCTTTTGAACGATTATGGATTACCGTTCATGGGACTGGCGAGGCTTTACCGCATTGAGTTTGGAGAAGGATACGCCTTCCCTCTGGTACAGTTCCCGGTAGCGCAGCAGGAGGCAGGAAAAGATCAGGGCGTGGCGCAGATACGGGTCATCCATGGATTCTCCGATCAGCTCCTCAATCTTTTTGATCTTGTAGATCAGGGTGTTGCGGTGCAGGAACATGGCAGCGCTGGTCTTGGCAATGTTGCGGTCATTCATCAGATAGTAGAACATGATATCCCGCAGGTTGGTGCCGTTGGCCCGGTCGTAGCGGGTCAGGTTGACAACGCCGGGGTGGGTCAGGATGACGATGTCGCTTCCGCCGTAGAGGGAGGCGATGGAGCGGGCGCAGATGTCAATGACATTGTACTGGGTGTAGCGTCCAAAGGACAAGCAGCGTTTTTCACCAGGCTGTTTTACCGTCATGGCAATGGGGAAGATCCGTTCGCACATCCGGCAGGATACCCGCATGGACATGATGGAGGTGAAGGGATTGCTCATGACTGCAATGGCCTTCTGTTCTTCCAGAACCTGTTCAAAGGCATCGCTATCTATGGGAAGCGGGCAGTATGCCGTGTCCGAAGACAGCAGCACCACCAGTTCCGTGGCAGACACCGCCAGATTGGCTTTCGGGAAGCAGCGGCTGATGGGCTTTACCAGGTAATCCAGAGAAAGCCGGGTGCTGCCTTCCGGACAGAGCTCGGAGCGGATCAGCAGGAGACGCATGTTCTTCCGGGGCGGATTGGCCAGGCTGTGAAGCATGATCATCAGCGCGTCATCGGAGTTGCCGCTCTCGGACATGAGCCGGGAGAAAAACAGCGGGAAGGACAGGCCATGGTCTGGCTGCAGGCGGGTGCGGCTGGAAAGCAGCGGCTCGCACAGTTCCCGGAAGATCATGGAAGTAAGGCCGATGGATGAATTATCCGGGGCGGCTGTGCATAGGAGGTAATTATCTGGGTTTCGCAGAAACGGAAGGAGGATGATGAGCCGTTCGTCATCGGAAGAAAGAAGTGGCGTCTCCGGATAGGCTGCGGTGCCGGATAAGGTGCGGACCAGCTCTGGCAGTGGCATCTTTTTCTGGATCAGCGGCGTGAAGAAGCTGTTGTCCTCCAGGCGGATGCTGTCATAGAGAAAGGAGGTATTGCTGTCAAGGATCGCGAAGGAGGCATCGGAGCGCTGGTGGGCCAGCTGGATCAGATGGCTGAGCTGGTAGGGCGATGCACTGGAAAGCTCATTCTGAATCTGGTTCTTTTCAAACAGCATGGCGTTTAACAGATTGTTTAATGCGATGGCGGACAGGTCCGTGACGATCAGGAGCATTTGTTCCGGACAGGTAAGACGGAGCAGTTCTTCCGAACTTCCGGCACTGATGAGACAGCCGCTCTTGCGGGTCTTTAAGATGACTTCGGAAATGTCCGGGTCCGCAATGCACAGAAATTCCGGGTCGTACTGGTCCGGATCCTCCAGAAGAAGAACACCGGGGATGGACAGGAAATCCTGCCGGGCCTCCAGACGGATCACGTGGGATGCAAGCAGCTGTTTTATCGTGTGCAGAAAGTACATCATAACCAAAACTCCTTCTTTGTCTAAGCTGTAAGTTATTATATCGGACTGTGGTTTATTTTTCAATCCATCTTCCTATTGTTGAATGTGACCTGAAAACTGAAGAATGGATTTTTGCATTGTGCAAAATGTGCAAAAGGTTGTGCGGAATAACCATAGACTCTGCCAGAAAAAGTTTGTTAGAATATAGACAAACGAAAAAAGAGAGGGGATCGTATGGCTACTGAGAGAATCAAGCGGATGCAGGAAGCACTGAAGGTTGACAAGTTTCCGTTCTGTGCGGAAAAAGCAAAATATGTGATCGAGTCCTGGAAACAGAATGAGGGACTTCCTTCCATTCTGCGGCGCGCGAAAGCAACCGCGAACTATCTGGACAAGAGAACCATTTATATTGATGATGATGAGCTGATCTGCGGCAACTGCGCAGCAAAACCGATGGGACTGGAGGCCTCCTGCTGGGGCACGTTCTGGGACGATAAAGATCTGGACAGCATCCTGGAGGGCAATTACACCATCTCCGACGAGGATCGCAAGACTCTCAGAAGCCTGGATTCTTTCTGGGAGGGACAGAGCCGCCAGATGTACGAGTGGCAGGGCCGCTTCTACGATGATTTCCATCTGTGGCCCTTCATCCGTTCCGGAATTCTTTGTCCTCCCTGGACCAGCAAGGTAAAGGGCCGTGGTTCAGGCGGCGCCGGATTTGGCTGGGGCCTGGGCATTGGCTTAAGCTTCTTTGTACCGGATTATGAGAAGGTCATCAAAGAAGGTATCGCCGCAAGAGTACAGGAAGCCCAGGAAGAACTGGAAAAACTTCGTTACAACGATAACGATTCTTTCGATAAAGGTGACTATTTAAGAGCCTGCATCATCGCACTGACTGCTATGCAGCGTATGTACCACCGTTACGGCGACGCATGTACGGCAAAGGCAGAGGAGACTGCAGATCCGGCAAGAAAGGCAGAGCTGGTACGCATGGCAGATACCTGCCACAATCTGGCTGAAAACGGAGCCCGCGATTTCCGCGACGCGATCCAGGCATTCTGGTTCTACTGGATGATGATCACCCACGGAACCGTACCGGGCGGCCGCTTCGACCAGTTTATGTATCCTTACTACAAACAGGATATCGAGGCAGGAACCCTGACCCGTGACGAGGCACTGGAACTGATCGAGTGCCTGCGCATCAAGATCATGCAGTTCAACTTTGTATCCGGCAACGCAAAGCAGAGAGATAAATGGGCCGGTATGGCAAGATGGCATAACTTTGTCATCGGTGGCTGCGATAAGGACGGAAAGGAATGCTCCAATGAGGTGAGCTACCTGGTACTGGAGGCAGCAGATGAAGTTCGCACTCCGCAGTTTACCATCACTCTCCGCGTTAACGAGAACACACCGGATGAGCTGATGATGAAATCCTTAAAGCTGGTACGGACCGGTATCGGTATGCCGGCATTCGTATCCGATAAGAGCTACATTCAGGGCCTGGTAGGACAGGGGGTTCCGATTGAGGATGCAAGAAACTACGCGCTGGCAGGATGCCTTGATTTGAATATTCCCGGCAAATCCAGAATGAATGCCGTAGGCATGTTCATTGTTCCAAAGGTTATGGAAATCATGATGAACAATGGCGTGATGCGGGAGACTGGGGAACAGCTTGGACCGAGAACCGGCGAGATGAAAGATTTCAAGACCTACGAGGAATTCGAGAAAGCATTCAAGGAGCAGCTGTACTACTTCATGGGCTTATACAACGAGGAGCACAATATTCTCTGCCGCGTAACCCGCGAGATCAACAACGATGTGGTACATTCTGCATTCGCATATGATGGAATCAAGTGCGGACGTGATATCGCAAATCGCAAGATGCCTTACGAGAACGGTTCCATGATGAATCCGGTAGGTATTATCGGAGCAGTTAACTCCCTGGCAGCAGTCAAGTATGTGGTATTTGAAAAGAAATACTGCACTATGGAAGAACTGCATAACGCGTTGGAAGCAAACTGGGTAGGATATGAGGAACTCCAGAAGCTTTGCAAGGACGCACCGAAGTATGGCAACAATGATAACTTTGTTGATAGTATCGCTACTGATCTGTTTGATTTCTGGGCAGAGAGCACAAAGACCTTCACAGGTATCTATGGAGAACCGCCGAGACCGACCGGAATTTCCATCACAGCATACGCTCCGGGCGGCGCTTACACCGGTGCAACTCCGGATGGCAGAAAGTTCGGAGAGACACTTCCGGATGGAACGGCATCCCCGGCGCAGGGTACCGATACCCACGGCCCGACTGCTTCCCTGGCCAGTGCAATGAAAATCCATCAGGATCCGTACAACGCAATGCTGCTGAACATGAAGATTCATCCGTCCGCTTTAAAGACCGATGAGGATTTAAGAAAGCTCGGCGCACTGATCAAAACGTATCTTCTGAATGGAGGCAAGCATATCCAGTTTAACGTTGTGGACAACGAAACGCTGCATAAAGCACAGGAAAAACCGGAAGATTACCGGGATCTTGTGGTACGTGTTGCAGGGTACAGTGCATATTTCACCCTGCTGACACCGGCAGTACAGCAGGACGTTATCTCCAGAACGGAGAATATGCTTAACTAAGACAAAGAAACTAAAGGGGGAAACATTATGTCACTGGTTATCATCTTTTTCCTCGGCTTCGTTTTGGCGGTCGTGATCGGCCAGAAGCTGAAAATCAACTGTGGTTTTGTAGCAATTGCTTTAGGTTTTGTTATTACCTGGCTGTTCGGAGGAGAGAACAGCACATCCAATGCCTTCATTAAGGCATTCCCAGTAACCTTGTTCTGGAACTACACGATCCCGGTTATCTTTTACGCATTCGCCAGCGCAAACGGTACCATGCAGCTGTTAGGCCGCAAGATCGCGTACAAATTCCGTGAGACCCGCTGGGCACTACCCTTTGCCATTGCCATTGTAGCTGCAGTGGTTGCGGCAGCAGGCGCAGGTACTATGAATACCGCCATTGTCGGACCTCTTGCCTGGGGCATGAGCGTGGCAGCAGGCGTAAGCCCGTTTGTTGTACCGTTTGCGCTGTGGAGTGGATCCTTCATGGGCTCCTTCCTTCCGTGGACTTCCAACGGTTCCCTGCATGTCGGCATGTATGGCCAGTACTTAGATGGTATTGACCCGATGGCAATGTGCATGCGTTCCGCAGTGTTCAACATGGTTATGGGTATCATCGTTTTGGCTGTTGTTTATTTCATCAATAAGGCATGGAAGTTAAATGACAACGGAGCAGAAGATTTTATGCATGAGCCGGAGTCGTTCTCCAAAGAGCAGAAGAGCACCATGATCATCATCCTTTGCTGTATCGGCCTTCTGCTGGTCCCATCCGTTATCAACCAGTTTGCTCCGAACGCAGTATGCAAGTGGATGAGCAAGAACTTAAGCATGCCGGTTACCGCTACTGTAGGTATCAGCCTGGTGGCAGTACTCGGTGGAAATGATATCAAAAAAGTATTTTCCAAAGATGTAAACTGGAATATGATCTTCATGATCGCCGGTATGGGAATGTACTGTATTCTGGCAAACACCCTGGGTGTTGTTGATACCCTTGGTCAGGCAATGCAGAATTTGCCGGCATTCCTGATCGCACCGTGCTTTGCATTGCTTGGTTCCGCACTGAGCTTTGTAACATCTGCTGCAACCGTTCAGCCGCTCATGATGTCCATGATCCCGGCACTGGCACCGGTAGCAGGTGTACCGTATGGCGCACTGGTTATCCCGCTGATGCTTGGAACCGGCTGCACTTCCATGAGCCCGATTTCCACAGGTGGAGCACTTTGTCTGGTTGGCTGCCCGAATGAAGTGGCTCCGAAGGTATTTAACCGCCTGCTTTATAGCGCGATTGTTGCCATGGTTGTAGTAACACTCGCATGTGCAACTCCGGTTATCCTGATTGGCGCATAAAAACCAGAAGGAAGCATGTGTGACCGGCACTGGGTTATTCTTAACTTCTAAAAATATTAACACTCAACGAATTGCGACTCATTGGCAAACC
>CAVIRL010000124.1:0-8479 GCA_963645005.1 Prevotella sp. P5-108 | reverse complement strand
GTGAAATAGTCTATTGCAAGAATCGCACAAAATTGATAAAATACAAAAAAGCTTAGACAATGGGGGAAACTATGGCGCTAATAAAAATACTTGCAAACTATTGATTGCGTGAAAATCAGACATGTAGCAAAGCACCAGAAAGTCGGGGGCTAAAATGACAACGGAGGAACTCGTTATAAGGATCCAGACCGAAGCGGCAACCAATGAAAACATGAATTTGCTTTATGAACGGGTGAAAAGTTTTATAGGGTCACTGGCCTGGAAGTATCGAGACGCGGGAGAACTGGAAGACTTAATGCAGGAGGGATTTCTTGCATTATACCCGGCTATAAAAAACTATGACCCCGCCGCGGGGGTTAAGTTTCTGACATATGCGGGGCACTGGATAGAGCAGCGCATAAAAAGCTATACGCAAAATAACAGCAGTTGCTTACGTATGCCGGTACATTGCCTTGAAAAAATCCAGAAAATGAAAAAATACCAGTCAGACTACGAAAGGGAACACGGAAGAAAACCAACAGAAGACGAAATAGCGCGGTTTATGTGGTTGACGTTGGAACAGGTCAGGAAACTACAGGAAAACGCTTGTATAATGACCCCGGCAAGTCTGGAAGCACCAATAACCGGAACCGATGGAACGGAACAAGGAACGCTTATGGAACTGGTGGCAGCTTCCCACGATCAGGAAAGCGAGATCCTAAACCGAATGGAACAGGAACGGCTACGGTGCACGGTCTGGCATTGTGTGGCCGGTCTTCCAGGTATCCAGCCGGACATAGTGCGGAAACGCTACCAGGAAAGAAAGACGGTGAAAGAGTGCGGCGCTTCCCTGGGCGTGAGTGAAGCAGAAGCAAGGAAGCAGCATAACAAAGCATTGCAGACCCTCAGGAGCGGCCAAACCGGCACAATCTTACGTTCGTTTCTGCCAGAAGCTTCCAGAACCTACAGCCGTGCCATAATTGGCGGTGGTGTCAGGTGCTTTGAACGAACATGGACAAGCTCAACGGAAAGGGTGGCGCTTAAGCTGTAAAGTATTGCGGTATCGCAACCAGAGAGAACCGGAAGCCCCCTGGAAGAAAGAAAAGGTACTTCCCACGGGGTGGGGGGTCCTACGGGGCGAGGAAGGCGCGGTTTATTTGCCTTTTGCAGATAAAAAAACATGGTGCTTCCTTCCGCTCCGTCAGATCCGAAACCACGGAGAAAACAACGGTCCGCGCTGGATCGGCAGCAGACAGAAGCGGAAATGGAACGAAGTGCAATAAAAAACCAGCAACCGGAACAAGAACGGCGCTCAAATTTGCCCGCTATTGCGTTTTTAGATGGTCGGACGGTAAGGAATATGGCAAGGGCTTTAAAAACAGCCCCACGGAGACGCAAGGAAATGTCAGAGGGCAAAAAGAAGCCCCCGGAACACTGGAAACCGGAAGGAAGCATGGCAGCAGGACAGGAAAAGAGAAGTTGCACCGGAGCAACCTACAGAGCCTACGGAACGGATCCAGAGAGGAGCAACAACAGGCAAGGGGGAAAGGCTGTAATATGATCGGCTGAAAAGTTTTCATTCTGGCAATGGCAGAAGCCTACCAGCAGACAGGCATAAGCAGGAGCGCCCCCGGCTCCGTGCCAGATCTGGCCAGAGCTGCATAGACCACCCAAGGGGGATAGAAAAAAGTATGAGGGTTACGGTTCCAGACCGCCGCCCTCATTTTCTTTTTGCAAATTTCCCTGTTAGGGGTCTGCCAACTTTGGAACAGGTCAGGGAACAGCAGAAAAGCAAGATTCTGAACCGATGGAACGGAACCGGCAACGCCTGGGGAACTGGTGGCAGCTTCCAACGATCAGGAAAGTAAGATCCTAAACCGAATGGAACAGGAACGGCTACGGTGCACGGTCTGGCATTGTGTGGCCGGTCTTCCAGGTATCCAGCCGGACATAGTGCGGAAACGCTACCAGGAAAGAAAGACGGTGAAAGAGTGCGGCGCTTCCCTGGGCGTGAGTGAAGCAGAAGCAAGGAAGCAGCATAACAAAGCATTGCAGACCCTCAGGAGCGGCCAAACCGGCACAATCTTACGTTCGTTTCTGCCAGAAGCTTCCAGAACCTACAGCCGTGCCATAATTGGCGGTGGTGTCAGGTGCTTTGAACGAACATGGACAAGCTCAACGGAAAGGGTGGCGCTTAAGCTGTAAAGTATTGCGGTATCGCAACCAGAGAGAACCGGAAGCCCCCTGGAAGAAAGAAAAGGTACTTCCCACGGGGTGGGGGGTCCTACGGGGCGAGGAAGGCGCGGTTTATTTGCCTTTTGCAGATAAAAAAACATGGTGCTTCCTTCCGCTCCGTCAGATCCGAAACCACGGAGAAAACAACGGTCCGCGCTGGATCGGCAGCAGACAGAAGCGGAAATGGAACGAAGTGCAATAAAAAACCAGCAACCGGAACAAGAACGGCGCTCAAATTTGCCCGCTATTGCGTTTTTAGATGGTCGGACGGTAAGGAATATGGCAAGGGCTTTAAAAACAGCCCCACGGAGACGCAAGGAAATGTCAGAGGGCAAAAAGAAGCCCCCGGAACACTGGAAACCGGAAGGAAGCATGGCAGCAGGACAGGAAAAGAGAAGTTGCACCGGAGCAACCTACAGAGCCTACGGAACGGATCCAGAGAGGAGCAACAACAGGCAAGGGGGAAAGGCTGTGAGTGATACTAAAATGATACTAAAAATTGAATCAAACATAAAAAACAGGGGTTGAAATCGGTAAAATGCACCCTATAACAACAGGAAAATAAGCAGAAAAGAAACAGGATTTTCCAGCCTATTATAGTATTGAAAACCAGATGGCAAGAGGGAAAGAAGTCCGGAAGTGAAACTGAGACAAAACGAAAAGTTTTGAAACTTACAAAAAGGTATACATCCTTGTGAAAAAGGATTGAATTTTCTATTTTGAGTGGCTATAATAGGGAATTACAAAGATTAAGCAAAGGAGATCTATTTCTTATGAAGAAAGTATTAGCAACAGAGAACGCTCCGGCAGCGATCGGACCATATTCCCAGGCAATCCATGCAGACAAATTCGTATTCGTTTCCGGTCAGCTTCCGATCGATCCGGCTACCGGCGAGTTTGCAGGAGCTGACATCGCAGCACAGACCAGGCAGTCCTTAACCAATATCAAGAACATTCTTGAGAGTGACGGACTGAGCATGGCTAACGTAGTAAAAACCACTGTTCTGTTAAAGAATATCGCTGATTTCGGCGCTATGAACGAGGTTTACGCTACCTTCTTCGAGGGCGCTTGCCCGGCAAGAGCAGCTTTCGAGGTTGCAGCAATTCCGAAGGGTGCACTGGTAGAGATCGAGGCTATTGCATACGCTGAGTAATCATTCATAAAATTAAGGCAGGCATCGCGAACAAATATTTGCGGTGCCTTTTTTGTTTTGCATATCGAGGAGGTGACGGTGGCGCATCCGCTGATTTTGTGGTAAGATGTAACGAGCGCAAGAGAACCGGAAACGTGCCGGCACGGTTCCGGCGAAGGGCGGGATGATTGCGTGACAACGTCACGAGAACGAGCATGAATGATTGGGAAAGGATGCAGCGCAATGGCAGTTTATGATACCTTAAATGACAGACAGAAGGAGGCAGTGTTCTGCACGGAGGGACCGCTTTTGGTTCTGGCGGGAGCCGGGTCAGGAAAGACCCGTGTTCTGACTCACCGTATCGCCTATCTGATTGAGGAGCAGGGGGTGAACCCGTGGAACATTATGGCGATTACCTTCACCAACAAGGCCGCCGGGGAGATGCGGGACCGCGTGGACAACCTGGTGGGATTTGGTTCCGAGAGTGTATGGGTCTCCACATTCCATTCCTCCTGTGTGCGGATCCTGCGCCGTTTTATTGACCATCTTGGCTACAACACGAATTTTTCCATTTACGATACAGATGATCAGAAAACGCTGATGCGTCAGATCTTAAAAAAGATGGAGCTTGACCCGAAGACCTTTCGGGACCGGGCCATGCTTTCTGCTATTTCCGGCGCGAAAAACGAGCTGATGAGTCCGGAAGAGTTCCGCGTCAATGCAGAGGGAGACTGGCGTGCAAAAAAGATCGCGGAGGTCTATCAGAACTATCAGGAAGAGTTAAAGAAGAACAACGCACTGGATTTTGACGATCTGATCTTTAAGACGGTGGATCTGTTCCGCACGAACGCGGACGTGCTGGAGTATTATCAGGATCGGTTTAAATACATCATGGTGGACGAGTACCAGGATACCAACACAGCCCAGTTCCGTCTCATTGAACTGCTGGCGGGAAAATACAAGAACCTTTGTGTCGTGGGTGATGATGACCAGTCCATCTACAAGTTCCGCGGTGCCAACATCAGCAATATTCTGGATTTTGAGAGTGCATTTCCGGGAGCGAAGGTCATCAAGCTGGAGCAGAATTATCGTTCCACCAGCCACATTCTGGATGCGGCCAATGCGGTCATCCGCAACAATCAGGGACGGAAAGATAAAACCTTGTGGACTGCCAACGGCGAAGGAGCTCCGGTGGTGTTCCATCAGTACGAGCAGGCCTACGAGGAGGCCGATGGCATTGTTCGGGATATCCTAAAGGATGGCCGGGATTACCAGGATTATGCGGTCCTTTACCGGACAAATGCCCAGTCCCGTCTGCTGGAGGAAAAGTGCATTGAGCATAACGTGCCGTATCGTCTGGTGGGCGGTGTCAATTTCTACCAGAGAAAAGAGATTAAGGACGTTTTATCCTATTTAAAGACCATTGCCAACGGGCAGGATGACCTGGCGGTCCAGCGTATCATCAATGTGCCGAAGCGGGGGATTGGTGCGGCATCCATTGGAAAGATCACAGCCTGGGGATCGGCGCAGGGTATGAGCTTTTACGATGCCTGTGTCCGGGCGGCAGCTGTGCCGGGACTGGGAAAGGCAGCAGGAAAAGTGGCAGCCTTTACCAGCCAGATCGAGGATTTCCGGGATGCCTTAAACGGCGGTGCCACCATTCGCGAAGTGATGGAGCAGATCCTTGCAGATACCGGCTATAAAGAGGAGCTGGAGGCTGAGGGTGAGATCGAGTTCCAGACCCGCATGGAGAACATTGAGGAACTCATGAATAAGGCGGTCAGTTACAGTGAAGATGCGGAACATCCGTCTCTGGATGAATTTCTGGAGCAGGTAGCATTGGTGGCCGATGTAGACCGCATGGATGATTCCGAGAACCGTGTTACCCTTATGACGCTGCACAGTGCCAAGGGACTGGAGTTCCCGGTGGTGTATCTGAGCGGTCTGGAGGATGGCCTGTTTCCGAGCCGCATGTCCATTACGTCGGACGACCGGACAGAAATCGAGGAGGAGCGCCGCCTCTGTTACGTGGGTATCACCCGGGCGAAGGAACGCCTGGTTATCACCGCATCCCGTATGCGTATGATCAACGGTGAGACCCATTACGCGAAGGTGAGCCGTTTTGTGGATGAGATTCCGGAAGAACTGATCCAGATGGAAAAGCTGGAGTCGAGAGTGGGCCGCAGTGTGAACCGGGATGAGGTTGACGATGATACACTGCCGTGGAATAAGAATCAGAGCCGTCTGGGCGTCAGCAAATTCGGCATGAAATCCAATTCCTACGCATCCCCGACAGCATCCTATGTGTCCGGTACCGGAAGCAGCGTGTACTCTGGTTTGGGCGGGGCAGGAGGTATGAGAACCGGGGCAGCAGGACGGGATCTGAGCGGAATTTTTGACTGGAAGCCGGCGAACACCCAGAGCGGAAGAATTGCTGCAGGTCAGGGTACAGATCCGGCGAATCCGGGATTTGGCAAGGCCTTTACTGTGCAGAAACCGGCCTCCTTGGATTACGGCGTGGGGGACCGGGTCCGCCATATCAAGTTTGGAGAGGGAACGGTAGTCAGCGTGAAGGATGGCGCAAAAGATTTTGAGGTATCCGTGAACTTTGACACGACCGGAGTCAAGAAGATGTTTGCCTCCTTTGCAAAGCTGCAGAAGGTATAGAAATTCCAAATTTGAATAAAATGGGATAGTAAAAACAGAAAATTAATGATATAATCCAAGTAATGGCATGGCTTTGAACACGAAGCCAGAAAAATGGTAGAAAGGACGTGGCAGTATGAATCGTTTTGATAACATGAGCAAAGATGCAATGGCACGCGTGGAAGAGATTATGAATTCCACCAAGTTAAATGAGTTCTTACACAGAAAAGAGGAAGAGGAGAAAAAGAAAACCTGCATTCTCTGGGTTCTTGCCATCATCGGTGTGGTAGCAGCTGTTGCAGCCATCGCATACGGCGTATACCGTTTCTTCACTCCGGATTACCTGGAGGATTTTGAAGATGACTTCGACGACGATTTCGATGATGATTTCTTCGAGGATGAGGACGACGAGAAATAATAATCTGATACGAAATAAAGTTTGAAATAAAGAAGCGCAGGCGTGTCTCGAAGACCGGGATACGCCTTTCTTGTATGACAGAATAATTGCGTTCTGTCATACAAAAACGCTCCGCGGGGTGTGCACTCGGCGCAGGGGAAAGTGGTTGCTGAAGCAACCGCGCCTCGGCGCGAGAATGTGCCAAGGCACATTCCTTTTTATATGACAGGAAATTGCGTCCTGTCATGCAAAAATGCTCCGCAGGGGTGCAAAGCGCCGGTGGTGCTTGTTATGCACCGACCGGAGTGGAACGTAGAGTGCATCCGGCACAATGGCAGATGGTTGCCGAAACCATCGAAAATACATGTAGGAGATTGAACGTGAAAAAGGGAGATATGCTTGAAGCGGTCGTGGAGACCATTGACTTCCCAAACAAGGGAATGTTACATGTGGATGGTGAGCGGGTCATCGTTAAGAATGCCATTCCGGGGCAGAAGGTCCGGTTTGTGGTGAATAAAAAGAGAAAGGGCAAATGCGAAGCACGCCTCCTGGAGGTGTTGGAGAAGTCTCCGCTGGAGAGAACCGAGGGTGCCTGCCCGCATTTTGGCATCTGCGGAGGCTGCCTGTATCAGAGCCTGCCCTATGAGGAACAGTTAAAAATTAAGGAAAGCCAGATCAAGGCTCTGTTGGATGAAATCTGCGATTCCTACGAGTTTGAGGGCATCAAAGCCAGCCCGATTTCCGACGGTTACCGCAACAAGATGGAATTTTCCTTTGGTGACGAGTACAAGGATGGTCCGTTGGCCCTGGGCATGCACCGCCGCGGCAGCTTTTACGATATCGTAAATACACCGGAGTGCCAGATCGTGCATGAGGATTTCTGCAAGATATTAACGGCAACCTTGAACTACTTTACGGAGAAGCACATCAGCTACCACAAGAAAATGCAGCATACCGGTTATCTGCGCCATCTGCTGGTGCGCCGTGCCGTGAAGACGGGAGAAATCCTGGTGGCGCTGGTTACTTCCGGACAGACAGAAAATCTGGGGGTGGCCGAGGAATGTAGCACACCGGTTTCCGAGCAGGAACTGTTAGCCGGATGGCTGTCCTGTATGCAGGCACTGAATCTGGAAGGAACCTTCGCAGGCATTCTGCATATTCGCAACGACAGCCTGGCTGATGTGGTCCAGAGTGATGAGACTACCGTTCTTTACGGACAGGATTTCTTCTACGAGGAGCTTTTAGGCCTGAAATTCCGAATTACTCCGTTCTCCTTCTTCCAGACCAATTCTCTGGGAGCTGAGGTGCTTTATGAAACGGCCCGCAGCTATGTAGGCGAGACGAAGGATAAGGTGGTATTTGATTTATACAGTGGAACCGGAACCATCGCTCAGATCATCGCTCCAGTGGCCGATAAGGTTGTAGGCGTGGAAATCGTGGAGGAGGCTGTGGAGGCAGCGAAAGAAAACGCAGCCGGAAACGGACTGGGCAACTGCGAGTTCATCGCCGGAGATGTGCTGAAGGTGATCGGAGAACTGAGGGATAAGCCAGACCTGATTATTCTGGACCCGCCGCGCGATGGTATTCACCCGAAGGCTCTGGATAAGATCATTGACTTCGGCGTAGACCGTATGGTCTATATTTCCTGCAAGCCCACCAGCCTGACCAGAGATCTGGTCGTGCTGCAGGAACGCGGCTATAAACTGGGAAAAGCTTGCGCTGTGGACATGTTCCCATCCACCGCAAACTGTGAGACTATTGCACTCCTGACCCGCATAAAATAAGGATTTGTGGGCTTTCCGGGTGACTACGCTGTAAAGCCGTTCGGTACGCCAATGCCGGGCGGCTTTTTCATATGACAGGAAATTGCGTCCTGTCATACAAAAACGCTCCGCGGGATGCGCACTCGGCGCAATGGTAGATGGTTGCCGAAGCAACCGCGCCTCGGCGCGAGAATGTGCCAGGGCACATTCTTTCAGAACTTTCATAGACGGGAGGTGAACGGTTTAAGCGGGATTCTGATTTACGACAATATTGGTTACAGTGTCAAAAGTCTGAGTCCACGACATGCTTGCATGTCGGTGGAGGA
>CAVIRL010000123.1:0-8527 GCA_963645005.1 Prevotella sp. P5-108 | reverse complement strand
GGGATTTTGTAAAAAAATACATAAAAAACACGAAAACAGATGAAAAGCAGGGAGCGATTGCTTTGACAAAGAAAGGGAATATTGATATGATGAAAGGAGTGCAATACAGAAAGGACTATTTATGAAGAAACAAAAAGGACATCTGATAAAATCCGTTGATCCGGGTTCCATCGCAGAGGAGCTGGAGCTGGAGCCGGGAGACCGTCTCCTTACCATCAACGGAAATGAAGTGGAAGATATCTTTGATTATGAATATTATGTAGACAGTGAAAGCATGGTCATGCTGGTGGAAAAGGCAGATGGCGAGCAGTGGGAACTGGAAATCGAGAATGAGTACCAGGATCTTGGCATCACCTTTGAAAACGGCCTCATGAGCGATTACAAATCCTGCAGCAACAAATGTATTTTCTGTTTCATCGACCAGATGCCGCCTGGCATGCGGGAAACTCTCTATTTTAAGGACGATGATTCCCGCCTTTCCTTCCTTCAGGGAAACTATGTGACCCTGACCAACATGAAGGAACATGACATCCAGCGAATTATTGATTTCAAGCTGGCTCCTATCAATATTTCCGTTCACACCACGAACCCGAAGCTGCGCTGCGAGATGCTGCACAACCGCTTTGCCGGGGATGCCTTAAAGAAGATTGACCGGCTCTGTGAGGCGGAGATTCCCATGAATGGACAGATCGTGCTGTGTAAGGGCGTCAATGACCGGGAGGAACTGGATCGCACCATCCGGGATATGACGAAGTATCTTCCTTATATGCAGAGTGCTTCCGTCGTACCGGTGGGACTTTCCAGGTACCGGGAGGGACTGTATCCGTTGAAGCCTTTTGAGAAGGAAGACGCGGAGAGTGCCATTGATATTATCGAGAAATGGCAGAAAATCGTGTACGGGCAGTATGGCTTTCATTTCATTCACGCCAGCGATGAGTTTTATATCCTGGCAGAGCGGGAACTGCCGGAGACGGAGCGTTATGATGGCTTCCCGCAGCTGGAAAATGGCGTGGGTATGCTGCGGCTTCTGGACACCGAGGTGACGGAGGCCCTGGAGGCGCTGCCGGAGGATCTGCGGGTAAAACCGGAGACGATATCCATTGCTACAGGCCGTCTGGCTGCTCCATATCTGAGAAAGCAGCTTGATAAGATCGAGGCAAGGTTTCCGCAGAAAAAGGTGAACCTGTATGCCATCCGCAATGATTTCTTCGGGGAGAGCATTACCGTGGCCGGACTCATTACCGGCCAGGATTTAAAGAAGCAGCTTTCTGTGGTGCCCCTTGGGGAACGTCTGCTGCTTCCCATCTGCATGTTCCGAAGCGGCGAGGAGGTGTTCCTGGATGACCTCACCCGCACCGATGTGCAAAATGCTTTACAAGTTCCGGTGAATATTGTAAAATCAAGCGGTCAGGATCTGGTGGATGCCGTTCTTGGCCTGGAAGAAGAACAAGATACCGTCTATGACGGATATGAATTAAAGGAGATCACACATGAGTAAACCAATCGTTGCCATTGTAGGGCGCCCAAACGTGGGAAAGTCCACTCTGTTCAATGTACTGGCAGGGGAGACCATCTCCATCGTAAAGGATACACCCGGAGTAACCAGAGACCGTATTTACGCGGACTGCACCTGGCTGAACATGAACTTTACCCTGGTTGATACCGGTGGTATTGAGCCGGACAGCCACGACATCATCCTGTCCCAGATGCGGGAACAGGCGCAGATTGCCATTGACACCGCAGATGTTATCATCTTCATTGTAGATGTACGTCAGGGCCTGCAGGATTCTGACTCCAAGGTTGCGGACATGCTCCGCAAATCCGGAAAGCCGGTGGTCCTTGCAGTAAACAAGGTAGACAGCATCCAGAAGTTCGGAAACGATGTCTACGAGTTCTATAACCTGGGAATCGGTGACCCGATCCCGGTATCCGCTGCTTCCCGCCTGGGAATCGGTGATCTGTTAGATGAGGTTTCCAGACATTTCACTGTAGAGCAGTTAGAGGAAGAGGAGGATGACCGCCCGAAGGTAGCCATCATCGGGAAACCGAACGTAGGCAAATCTTCTATTATTAATAAGCTGCTGGGCGAGAACCGCGTGATCGTGTCCAACATTGCGGGAACCACCCGTGATGCGGTCGATACCGAGGTGGTATACAATGGAACCGAGTACGTCTTCATTGATACCGCAGGACTGCGCCGTAAGAGCAAGATCAAAGAGGACCTGGAGCGCTACAGCATCATCCGTACCGTCTCTGCCGTAGAGCGCGCGGATGTGGTCATTCTGGTCATTGACGCCACCGAAGGCGTGACCGAGCAGGACGCAAAGATCGCAGGCATTGCCCATGACCGGGGGAAGGGCATCATTGTTGCTGTCAACAAGTGGGATGCCATCGAGAAGAATGATAAGACCATTTACGAGTTCACCAGGAAGATCAAAGATACCCTGTCCTTCATGCAGTACGCTGAGATGGTATTCATCTCTGCTGTAACCGGACAGCGTATGAACAAGATGTTTGAGCTCATCGACATGGTGCGTGAGAACCAGACTATGCGTATCGCCACCGGTGTGCTCAACGAGATCATGACCGAGGCCGTTGCCATGCAGCAGCCGCCGTCTGATAAGGGAAAGCGCCTGAAACTGTACTACATGACCCAGGTGGCGGTAAAGCCTCCGACCTTCGTCATTTTCGTAAACGACAAAGAACTGATGCATTTCTCCTACGTGAGATACTTAGAGAACCGGATCCGCGAATCCTTTGGATTTAAGGGTACGGCCCTGAAATTCCTGATTCGTGAAAGGAATGGAAAGGAGGAATAATGGAACGAGCGCTCTGTCTGATCATGGGATATGTGTTCGGCCTGTTTCAGACCGGTTACATTTACAGCAGATCCAAACATATGGATATCCGCAATTATGGAAGCGGTAATTCCGGCAGTACCAATGTCCTCCGGGTGATGGGCAAGAAGGCGGGCCTGATCGTATTCCTCGGCGACGCGGGCAAGATGATCGCTGCCTGCCTGGTGACAAGAATTTTATTCCGCGGCCAGCCGGAGCTTCTGTATGTGTACCTGCTTTATACCGGATTTGGCGCGATTCTGGGTCACAATTTCCCGTTTTACATGGGATTTAAGGGCGGAAAGGGTATTGCGGCCTCTGCAGGTCTTCTGGCTTCTACAGACTGGCGCGTGATGCTGGTATGCCTGGCGGTGTTTGTGGCAGCAGTAGCTGTCACCCGCTATGTATCCCTGGGCTCCATCCTGGTGATGATCTGTTTCTTTATCGGTATGGTATTTTGCGGCCGGTGCGGCGATTTTGGCATTGCAGCAGCCCATCTGACAGAATTTTATGTGCTGGCGGGCGTGATTTCGGTTATGGGAATCTGGCGCCATCACGCCAACATCAAACGACTGTTACACGGCACAGAGAACAAACTGGGTGCCAGAAAGGAATAGATCTATGGCAAATGTGGGTGTGATTGGCGCAGGAAGCTGGGGCACGGCCCTGGCTTTCCTGCTTCACGAGAACGGACATCAGGTGACAGAGTGGTCTGTTTTTGAAAAGGACGCGGAACGTCTGCGGACAGAGCACCGCTTAAAGACCCTTCCGGACCTGGTGCTCCCGGATGATATGGAGTTTACCTCCGATCTGGAGCTGGCCATGAAGGACAAGGATCTTCTGGTGACGGCAGTTCCGTCTATTTATGTGCGGGAAACCGCACAGAAGATGAAGCCTTTTTTAAAGGAAGGGCAGATGGTAGTCAATGTGGCAAAGGGCATTGAGGAGTCAACCCTCATGACCCTGACCGACCTTCTGGAAGAAGAACTTCCGGGAGCCGATGTGGCTGTCCTCTCCGGACCGAGCCATGCGGAAGAGGTGAGCCGGGGGCTTCCGACCACCTGCGTTGCCGGAGCAAAGACCCGGAAAACAGCGGAAAAGATCCAGAATATTTTCATGAGCCCGGTATTCCGGGTTTATATCAGTCCGGATATCCTGGGAATCGAGATTGGCGGGGCATTAAAGAATGTCATTGCCCTGGCAGCCGGAATCGCGGACGGACTGGGCTATGGCGATAATACCAAGGCAGCTTTGATCACCCGGGGTGTGGCAGAGATCAGCCGTCTGGGCATGGCCATGGGCGGAAAGCTTGAGACCTTCAGCGGCCTGACCGGTATCGGAGATCTGATCGTGACCTGTGCCAGCATGCACAGCCGTAACCGGCGTGCCGGTATCCTTATCGGAAAAGGCTATTCCGTGAAGGAAGCCATGGATGAGGTACAGATGGTGGTAGAGGGCGTTTATTCTGCCAAGGCCGGACTGGCCCTGGCAAAGAAATACCAGGTATCCATGCCGATCATTGAGGCGGTCAACGAAGTTCTTTTTGACGGGAAATCTGCGAAGGAGGCAGTGGCTGACCTGATGCTGCGGGATAAAACGGTGGAAAATAGTAATCTTCCGTGGTAGAGATTTTCAGCTTCGGATTTTCCGCTTCATTTTCCGCTTCAATTTTCCGCTTCAGAGCAAGAAAAAATCTTGACAAGTGTTTTTCTGACTACTATAATGGTTTCAGCTTTAAGGGCACGGCTTCCTGAAGGTTCAGGAAGCCTGTTTTCATATGACAGGAAATTGTGTCCTGTCATATGAAAAGCTCAGCCGGGAGGCGCACTCGGCGCAGAGGAATGTGGTTGCCGAAGCAACCGCGCCTCGGCGCGAGAATGTGCCAAGGCACATTCTTTTTTATTAAGAGGAGGAAACATTATGAAGAAAAAACTGGTTAGTTTTGGTATGGCAGCTATGATGGCTGCATCCTTAGCAGCATGCGGCGGCAGCAAGCCGGCAGAGACTACCGCAGCAGCAGGCGATGCTGAGACCACCGCAGCAGCAGAGGGAGCAGAGACTGAGGCAGCAGCAGAAGGCGCAGAGGGCGGCACCTTAAAAATTGGTGTGATCGGACCGCTGACCGGTGCAGCTGCAGCTTACGGCAACGCAGTTGCAAACGGTGCAGAGCTGGCAGCAAAGGAGATCAACGAAGCTGGCGGCATCAACGGCATGATGGTTGAGACGAAGGCTGAGGATGATGAGAATGACCCGGAGAAATCCATCAACGCATACAACACCTTAAAAGACTGGGGTATGCAGGTATTAGACGGTCCGACCACCTCCAAGCCGTGTATCGCTGTAGGCGCAGAGGCAGAGGCTGACAACATGTTCCTGATCACTCCGTCCGGTTCTGCAGTTGAGTGTGTAGCAACCGACAACGCATTCCGTGTATGCTTCGCAGATCCGGATCAGGGTACCGCTTCCGCTCAGTACATTGGCGGGAACAAGCTGGCTACCAAGATCGCGATCATTTACGACAGCTCCACTGAGTATTCTTCCGGTATCCGTGAGGCATTTGTTGCAGAAGCAGCAAACCAGGGTCTGGAGATCGTAGCAGACGAGGCATTTACCGCAGACAGCAACACCGACTTCTCCGTACAGCTTGATAAGGCAAAAGATGCCGGCGCAGAGCTGGTATTCCTTCCAATCTACTATCAGGAGGCTTCCATCATCTTAAAGCAGGCACATGACAAAGAGTTCGCACCGATCTTCTTCGGCTGTGACGGTATGGATGGTATCCTTTCTGTAGAGAATTTCGATACTTCCCTGGCTGAGGGTCTGATGCTCTTAACCCCGTTCTCCACCACTGAGGAGAGCAGTAAGGCATTTACCGAGGCTTATGTAGCAGCTTACGGCATTGAGCCGAACCAGTTCGCAGCAGACTCTTACGATGCAATCTATGCAATCAAGGCAGCAGCAGAGCAGGCTGGCGTTACCGCTGATATGAGCGCTTCTGATATCTGCGACGCATTAAAGCCGGCTATGACCGAGATCTCTATTGATGGCCTGACCGGTACAGACATGGTTTGGAACGCAAACGGCGAGCCGAACAAGGCACCGAAGGCTGTTAAGATCGTAAACGGCGAGTACGAGATGCAGTAATTTTCCTGTGTATACAATATGTGAACAGCAGTGAAACATCCGAGAGGGGATCGTCCAAAGGACGGTTCCCTTTTTCGATTTACTTTGCATATCCAGATGGCGCCGGTGGTGCGCGCGCTGATTCACGGGAAAGCACCTGCACCGAAAAAATGCTTTTCCATGTCAGTCTTTCCCGGACGGACAAATGGTGTGTATTCGCGAACTTCTGCTTGAACTTCAAATATGGCTATGTTATAATTCCTGTTATGTTTCATTTCCTATAGAAAAATTAAAGAGGTGGTAGGTACATGAGTTTTCTGTCTTATTTGATTAACGGAATCAGCCTGGGCAGTGTATACGCGATCATTGCACTGGGCTACACCATGGTTTACGGCATTGCGAGAATGCTGAACTTTGCTCATGGTGATATTATTATGGTAGGCGGCTTCATCATTTTTACCATGGTCAGCACCCTGGGGCTTCCACCGATGCTGGGCGTTCTGGTGGCAGTCATCGGTTGTACCGTGCTTGGCGTTGTGATCGAGCGTGTGGCATATAAGCCGCTGCGAGGCGCATCTTCCCTGGCCGTTCTGATCACAGCCATCGGTGTCAGCTATCTGCTGCAGAACGTGGCACTGCTGATCTTTGGTTCCAACGCACGTCAGTTCACATCCGTTGTGAACGTGCCGAGCTTAAAGCTGGCCGGCGGCGCATTGTCCATTTCCGGCGTTACCATGGTTACGATCATTACCTGTATCGTCATCATGGTGGCTTTAACAACCTTCATCAACAAGACCAAGGTTGGTCAGGCTATGCTGGCCGTATCTGAGGATACCGGTGCAGCAACCCTGATGGGTATCAATGTCAACAGCACCATCGCGATCACCTTCGCGATCGGTTCTGCCCTGGCAGCCATCGCGGGTGCGCTGTTATGCTCCGCATATCCGTCCCTGACTCCCTACACCGGTTCCATGCCGGGTATCAAGGCTTTCGTGGCAGCCGTATTCGGCGGCATCGGCTCCATTCCGGGCGCCCTCATCGGCGGCGTTCTCCTTGGAGTGATCGAGAACCTTTCCAAGGCATATATTTCATCCCAGCTTTCTGATGCCATCGTATTTGCAGTGCTGATCGTTGTGCTTCTGGTACGTCCGACCGGAATCCTGGGCAAAAAGATTACGGAGAAAGTGTAGGTGAGTGGAATGAAGAAGAACAAAGTATTAGTCCAGAACAGCATCACTTACGCCATCGTAATTGCCTGCTGGATCCTGGTACAGATTCTCGGAGCAACCGGTCACATGACCAGCCTGTTAAAGGGACTTCTGGTTCCGCTGTGCATCTATGTGATCCTGGCTGTATCCTTAAACTTAACGGTTGGTATTTTAGGTGAGTTAAGCCTGGGACATGCCGGTTTCATGTGCGTAGGCGCATTTACCGGCGCGTTTTTCACCAAATGCATGGAGACTGTGATTCCGTCTGTCGGCATGCGTTTCTTCCTGGCTCTGATCATTGGTGCAGCAGTAGCAGGTGTGTTCGGCATCATCATCGGTATTCCGGTACTGCGCTTAAAAGGCGACTACCTGGCTATCGTAACCCTGGCCTTCGGTGAGATCATCAAAAACCTTATCAATGTTATGTATGTGGGTCTGGATTCCAGCGGATTCCATTTTTCCATCAAGGATACCACATCCCTTGGCATGGGGGCAGACGGCGTTGTCATCATCAAGGGTGCCCAGGGTATTACCGGAACCCCGAAGGCAGCAACCTTCACGGTAGGCATCATCCTGGTGCTCATCACTCTGTTTATCGTATTAAACCTGATCAATTCCCGTACCGGACGTGCTATCATGTCCATTCGTGACAACCGCATTGCGGCAGAGTCTGTGGGAATCAATATCACCAAGTACAAACTGATGGCATTTGCCATTTCCGCAGCTCTGGCGGGTGTTGCAGGCGTTCTGTACGCTCACAACTTATCCTCCCTGGCAGCCACCCCGAAGAACTTCGGCTACAACATGTCCATCATGATCCTGGTATTTGTGGTACTGGGCGGCCTGGGCAACATCCGCGGCTCCATGATCGCAGCTATTATCCTGACCATGCTTCCGGAGCTTCTGCGCGGTCTGAACGATTACCGTATGCTGATCTACGCAGTGGTCCTTATCGTCATGATGATCTTCAACTCCAGCCCGAAGGCAATTGAAATGAGATCCGTCTTCATGGACCGCATCAGGAAAAATAAGAAATCTGCAAAGGAGGCTGCATAATATGGCTATGCTGGAAGTAAAAAATATCGGCATCTCATTCGGCGGCTTAAAGGCAGTTGACAACTTCAGCCTGACCATCGAAAAGGGACAGCTTTACGGCCTCATCGGACCGAACGGCGCAGGTAAGACCACCATCTTCAACCTGCTGACCGGTGTCTACAAGGCAGATCACGGTTCTATCTTCCTGGACGGCAAAGAGCTGACCGGAAAGAGTACCATCGAGATCAACCAGGCAGGTATTGCAAGAACCTTCCAGAACATTCGTCTGTTCAAGGATTTAAGCGTTCTGGACAACGTAAAGGT
>CAVIRL010000122.1:0-8542 GCA_963645005.1 Prevotella sp. P5-108 | reverse complement strand
AGTATATCCGCTTGTAAAGCATGGTTTCTGTAAAGATTCCGAGTTTGAAGTGACTAACCAGTCCGCCGATTCTGTCACATTTCTGTTGCGTGCTAATGATGAGACTTTAAAAAGCTACCCATATCAGTTTGAACTTTTTCTCTCCTATCATTTGAACGGAAATGAATTATCTATGGATTACCGTGTAGTAAACAAAGATCCTGATGAGATGTATTACCATATTGGTGCTCATCCTGGATTCATGCTTCCTGTTTCGGAGGAAGAAACAATCGCAGACTGTGCTCTCGTTTTTGAAAAAGAGGAAAATTTTGTTTCTTACGCATATGATCTGGAAAATATGGAATTTAATGAAGAGCATACCGTCACACAGCATGCAGAGAAAAATGTACTTCCACTCACTGTTCCGATGTTTGATGAGGATGCTGTATTCTTTGAGCATACGAATTCCCATCGTGTTTCTTTCTTAAATGTACACACGAAAAAAGGCGTTACGATGGACTACCCGGATTTTGAATCCATCGCGTTCTGGACTCCTGCCAGTTGCAAGGCTCCTTTCCTTTGCTTAGAGCCATGGAACGGTTCCGCGGTTTTCCATCAGGATGACGATATTTTTTCTCACAAACGTGGTATTCTCGCCTTGAAATCTGGAGAAGAAAAAACTTATCATCTGAAAATCACTCTGAATGATAAGCCTCCATCACGATGCCCTTCTTCTGACATTCTGACAATAATCAATCTGATTTCTTCATAGGCGGCCTCACTTTGCACTGCATAAGTTCGATTACGGAAATCTTAGATTTCCTGTCTCACTTATGCGCCGATGTCACATCCAATTTATCCATATCCACAGTCACATTCGTATGATGCTTCGCTTCGTGAAGTTTGGACAAAAGGCATACCGTCTCAACATGGCCCGTCTCCGGAAACATATCCACCGGCCAGGCCCCTTCTGCCTGATACCCCATCTTTTTAAACACGCTCAGGTCTCTCGCCAGTGTGTCCGGTCCACAGGACACATAGATCACGGTTTTCGCCTTCACGGCTGCCACAGCCTTAATGAATGCCTCGGTGCTTCCGGCTCTTGGCGGATCCATGAGGACTACGTCTACCGTGTCGCCGGAGGCGGCCATCTGCATCATGAATTCGGTGGCATCGTTGCAGTAGAAGCAGCTGTTTTTGACATCGTTGCATCTGGCATTCTGGACGGCGTCGCGCACGGCGTCGGCATTCAGTTCTACGCCAATGACTTCTTTGGCCTTGGATGCGGCGATGATGCCGATGGTGCCGATTCCGCAGTAGGCGTCCAGTACGCGCTCGCTGCCGGTCAGACCGGCCAGTTCAATGGCTTTACCGTACAAATACTCGGTCTGGACCGGATTGACCTGGTAGAAGGATTTCGGGGAGATGCGGAATTTGCAGCCGCACAGTTCGTCTTCGATATAGCCTTTTCCGAACAGAACGTGTTCTTTATCGCCCAGTACCATGCTGGTGCCGCGGTTGTTGATGTTCTGAACAATGGTGGTGATCTCCGGGTGTTTCTGGCGCAGGGCTTTGACGAAGTTGTTCTTGGACGGGAATACCGGGGATGCGGTGACCAGTACAACCATGATCTGGCCGCTGGTGAAGCCGCGGCGAACCAGCACGTGGCGCAGCAGTCCGTAGCCGGTATCTTCATCGTAGGTGCGGATCTTGAAGGATTTCAGCATGCCGCGGATGGTGCCGATGATCTCGTCTGCTTTCCGGTCTTCGATCATGCAGGTTTCTACCGGAACGATGTTGTGGGTTTTCTCTTCGTAGATGCCGGAGATGGCTTCGCCTTTACGGTAACCGAATACGGCGTGCACCTTGTTACGGTAGTGGAAGGGATCATCCATGCCTTTGATGCTATGTACTTTGCAATAGTTTCCGAGAAGCTTCTGCATCTGGCTCTGCTTCATCTGGAGCTGTTCTGCGTATGGCATGTCCAGGTACTGGCATCCGCCGCAGCGGTGCGCCACCGGGCACAGGCCTTTTTTCTTTGGCGGCTTCTTCTGCTCTGCTCCGGACTGAGGTTTGCCTGATTTTAAAGAAGTGCCAAATTTCTGCTTTGATTCTGCATTTTTGCTGAAGTTCCTATCATCCTTACGGGCGGATTTTCCGTAACTTTTCTGTGCGGACTTTCCATCTGCTTTTCCCGCTTTTCCGGCATTTCCACGAACAAGGTTCCGATCAGATTCCTGAGCTGTCTTCTTCCCATTCTTCTCTCCAACCCACTCTTCAAATTTATCATCCAGACTCTGTCTCTGCTTTCCGGCAGCCGGTTTCTTCTTCCAATTTTCTTTTTTTACATTTCTATCCTGTTTCACAGTGCTCAAGCCCCTTGCTTTTTTCTCTAATTTCTTTATAATTAATTTCAATCAGTTGCTTATACTTAGATGATACGACCTTTTGGCCCTAACATCATTACATACGTTCAGGAGGAACCCCTTATGTCCAACATATCCGATAACAACACACAAGCCGATGCGTTACACACCGGCGAGGATTCTTTTTATATAGATCCGGTTCTCTACACCGGGCGTCCGGCGTACTGCTCCGGGCGGCTGGAGAAGGAGATCCGCACCTATGACCTGTTAGATGAGCTCCAGATTCCCTACTGGCGGCTGGATCACGACGCCACTGCCACCATTGATGCCTGCCATGACGTGGATGTCCGGCTGGACATTGAGATCTGCAAGAACCTGTTTCTCTGCAATGCCCAGAAAACCGATTTCTACATGCTCATGATGCCGGGCCACAAGAAGTTTAAGACGGCAAAGCTTTCCAAACAGATCGGAAGTGCCCGCCTTTCCTTTGCAAGCCCGGAATTCATGGAAGAATTTCTGGATATCACGCCGGGTTCCGTCAGCGTGCTGGGGCTGATGAATGACAAGAACAACCGCGTACGGCTGCTCATCGATCGGGATGTGATCGACCACCACACCTTTGTGGGCTGTCATCCGTGCATCAACACCTCCAGCTTAAAGCTTTACACGAAGGACATTCTGGAGAAGTTTCTCCCGGCTGTCCACCATGAATATACGATTGTCAACCTCCCCTGGGAGGACTAACCTCATTCTTACTTACTCAGCGGTCTGGTGACCTCTTTTAACCAGGCCGCTTCTTCTGCGTCCAGATACGGCGCGATTTTTTCGTATACCTGTGCGTGGTACTCATTGAGCCATGCCAGATCCCGCTCCTCCATCAGAGACACATCCACCGGCTCCAGATCGATCGGCACGTAGGTCAGATACTCGAAGCTTAAGAACTGACCATAATCGGTCTTTTCATCCTTCTTGCAGTAAACCAGGTTCTCCGTGCGGATGCCGTGGCTTCCCTCAATGTAAAGGCCCGGCTCATCGGAGCATACCATGCCCGGCATGAAGGGTGCGCTGTCCTGGCGCTCCGGCACAACCCGGTAACGGATGCCGATGGGACGCTCATGCACATTTAACAGATAGCCCACGCCGTGGCCGGTTCCGTGGTTGAAATCCAGTCCGCGCCTCCAGAGCGGCTCTCTCGCTGCATAGTCCAGGCTCAGGCCGCTGCAGCCTTCCAGGAATTTCACATGGCCCAGGCGCAGCATACTCATCAGGACCAGGGTGTAATGCTCTTTTTCCTCATCGGTCACCGGTCCCAGGGCAATGGTCCGGGTGATGTCGGTGGTTCCTTCATAATACTGGCCGCCGGAATCTACCAGATACAGGCCTCTTGCCTGCAGGCTCGCGCAATGCTCCGGTACCGCATGATAATGGCACTGCGCTGCATTTTCGCCGTATGCGGAAATGGTGGTGAAGCTGATATCCAGCGCACCGTGATCCCGGCGCATCTGATCCAGATGGTCAGCCACGCTGCACTCATCCATCGGGATCTTTCCGATATTCTTTTTCAGCCAGTAAATGTATTTGGTCATGACCACGCCATCGGTGATGTGGGCCTTCTTCATATTTTCAATCTCGGTCTCGTTCTTCTGGGACTTGGCGTACACGGTCGGATTCATCTGGTCGATGATCTGGTTCCGGGCCTGCATGCTCTCGTAAACAGCGAAGTTCACGCGGCTCTTTTCCAGAAGAATGCTGTGGTCCTTCAGCTCCTTTACGTCCTCATAAATGTCATTGTAGGAGCGTATGGTCACACCCAGAGATTCCAGGTAACTGCGGACTTCTTCGGAAATCACCCGCGGGTTCACATAGAAGAACAGGTTTTCCTCAGTTACCATCAGGTAGGACAGCACCACCGGATTGCACGGAATGTCGTTACCGCGGATATTTAACAGCCAGACGATATCATCCAGCGTGGTGATGATGTGCACATCCGCGTAAGCCTTCTTCATGGCTGCCCGCAGGTTTGCGATCTTCTCGGATGCGGCCTGTCCGGCATATTTTTCTTCCAGGATCCATACCGGCTCTGCTGAAAGCTCCGGGCGGTTTTCCCAGATCTCACCGATCAGGTCATAATCGGAACAGATGGATGCCTGCTTCCGGGAAAGAAGCTCCAGCAGGCCTTCTCCGATCTTGCTGTTGATGACGCGGCCATCGAAGCCCAGCACGCCGTGCTCCGGCATGTGGTCTGCCAGGTACTGCTCCACGGTCGGAACTCCCGGCTGGCCCATCTTCATCAGCTCCACGCCGCTATCCTTCAGCTCTGCCGCCGCCTGCACGAAATAGCGGCCATCCGTCCACAGACCGGCCCAGTCCTTCGTGATCAGAGCGATGCCGGCTGAACCGGTAAATCCGGTGATGTACTTTCTGCATGCGAAATGCTCACCCACGTATTCAGACTCGTGGAAATCTGCCGTCGGCACCAGATACGCATCCATATGATAAGTCTCCATCAACCTGCGGAAACGTACAATTCTTTCTGTGATCTCGTTCATTGTATCATCCTCATTTTCTTTCTTTGTAACTGTCCAGTACCTTTATTTTTCATTCTGCCGCATGGCATCCTCAATGGCTGCCGCAATGCCCTCGCTGTAAGTCGGATGGGCGCGCATGGCCAGGGAAAGCTGCTCAGCAGTCAGCCCGTTGGCAATGGCCGTGGCCATCTCCCCGATCATGTCTGTGGCACGCGGACACATCATCTGGGCTCCCACAATGGTATTGGAATAGGCCTCAAAGATCAGGCGGATAAAGCCGTGCTCCTCCCGGGCAATGATGGATTTGCCATTTTCGCCCATATCGTAGACACCGCAGCGCACCTTCATGCCCAGCTCGCCTGCCCGGGCTTCGGTGATACCGACAGTGGCGATCTCCGGCTCGGTGTAAATGCAGCTCGGCACAATGGGCAGGGACACAAACATGCCGTTCGGCACAGCCTCCAGACGGATCGTGTGAGGCTTTCCTGCCAGATTTTCAATGACATAGGTTGCCTGGGCCATGGCGACATGAGCCAGCTGGGTCTGGGCGGAAACATCGCCGATGGCGAAAATGCCCTGCTCACTGGTTTCGAAATCCGCATTCACCACCGGGCGTCCGTGCTCCATCTCCAGAGTCATATCCTCCCCCAGAAGTCCTTCCGTGTAAGGAGTTCGTCCGATAGCCACCACCACCTGATTCGTCTTGATCTGGGTGGTCTCATCCGTCAGCAGATGCCGCACGGTACATACCAGACCTTCCTCCCGCTGAATCTCCTCCACCACAGCATTACAGTATACAGTAATGCCCTTCTCGGTAAGCTGCTCCTTCAGTGCCTCGGAAACCTCTTCATCCATCGGCCCCAACAGATGCGGCCCCTTCTCCACAATAGTCACCTTGGAGCAGAGGGCCTGGAAAATGGTGGCGAACTCCACGCCAATGACGCCACCGCCCATGATGACGATACGGTCGTAATTCCAGGTGGGGACCGCCAGCAGACGGTCGCTATTGATGACCCCCGGCAGATCAATGCCCGGAAGCTTCGGCATAACCGGCTTTGCGCCGGTGGCGATGATGATGTTCTTCGCCCGCAAATATTCCTTGCCGTTCTCCCCCACTACCTCGATGGTCTTTTCCCGGCGGATGGTTGCCTTTCCCTTAATAAAGGTAATGTTGTTTTTATCAAACAGCTTCTGGATCTCGCCGCGGTAACGGCGCACAGAACGCTTCTTGTAATCCTGCATTTTTGCGAAATCGAAGGAGATAAAATCGGTGGAAACACCAAACTCGTCCCCGTGCTGCATCATGGAAAAGATATTGGACGCATGCAGCAGCGCCTTGGTGGGAATGCATCCCCGATTAATACAGACACCACCCAGCTTGTCCTCATCCACCACGGCTACCTTCATACCGAAGGACGCGCCCTTGATGGCTGCCGTGTAGCCGCCCGGTCCTGCCCCGATAATCACCAGATCGTAATATGTTGCCATAATTCGTATTCCTTTCTGTACGTCAGCTCTGCTCAGCCTTCTGTACGTCAGCTCTGTTCAGCTTCCTGTATGCCAACCTGCTCAGCTATTTTGCGGCTTTGCAGCCCCAGCCTTCCTAAAACAGCTGAAGCGCCTCGCAGGCTTTGTAAACACCGTCTTCCCCGATGGGCGCCGTGACGTAATCCGCTGCCGCTTTAAGCTGCGGATGGCCATTGCCCATGGCCACGCCAATTCCGGCTGTGGTCACGATCTCATAATCATTCATGCTGTCACCAAAGGCGATCGTGTTCTCCAATGGGATATTCCAGGCTTTGCAGAGGCGTTTCAGTCCCTCCGCCTTGGAAGCATCCTTCTCAATGATGTCGGCCCCTTCCCGGCTGGAAAACAAGGGAAGCTTCAACATAGGAAATGCCGCTTCCACCTCTTTTGCCCCCGGCTCCCGGCCAATGTAGGCCAGCGTGCGGACCGGCATATCCAAAAGTTTCCAAGGGTCGCGGAATTTCCGGTCCGACATCTGCCAGCGCACCATGTCATGGCGGGTCACGCACCAGGGATTGATGAAATAATCGATGTCCCCAACAGTCATGCCGATGGCGTAATCCTTTCCCTCTGCGAAATGCAGCAGTTCTTCCACCAGTTCCCGCTTCATACAATGTTCATAGATCAGTTCAGAACCGATGGTGATCTTGTTGCCGTTCAAATGGATGATGGCATCCGGCTTCACCTGGTCTGCAAGACCTTCGCTGAACCTGGCATCCATGTCCCGCCCGGTGGCGATCACGATATAATAGTTTTTGCGAAGCAGATCCAGCGCTTTGATGGCACTGTCCGGGATCTTGTAATCTGCGTGATTCAGCAGTGTCATATCCATGTCAAAACTGACAATACCCTTCATAGTAACTCTCCGTTTTCTTTCTCTCATTACGGCTCTGCAACCTGTTGGCCGTGCCGACAATTCTAGTATCCATGATAGCAAAGTACGGGGGGACTGTAAAGACCGAAGGGAAGATTTAAAAAATCTTACACAAATCACTTTTCAAATCCGATGTTTTCTGGTATACTATTGTAGTTGATCGGGGTATGGCGTAGCTTGGTAGCGCGCTCGGCTGGGGGCCGAGAGGTCGCAGGTTCAAATCCTGTTGCCCCGATTCCACAAAAAAGGAAGTCACGGTGTCTGCCGGACTTCCTTTTTCTATTCTGTTTTCGTCTTGCCGCCCAATGCCGTCTGCCAGAATGGCATGTAAAACACATGATGAACGCAAAAGGAAATCAGTGCACGCTTCATGATGTCAAAGTTCACATTTATTCTGACTGTTTTCCATCTTTCGGGATGTATCAAAAGCCGGGTTAAACGCATAGAAGTTCTTGCTGTTCAACTGATCCTGTACATGCCGCAAAGCTTCCCCAAAGCGCTGGAAATGCACAACTTCCCTTGCCCGCAGATACCGGATCGGATCGCAAACTTCCGGATCTTTTACGACACGGAGAATGTTGTCGTAAGTGCTCCGGGCTTTCTGTTCCGCAGCCAAATCTTCAAACAGATCCGTAATCGGATCACCCTTAGATTGGAATTCGCAGGCATTAAACGGAACGCCGCCTGCTGCCTGTGGCCAGATTCCGGTGGTGTGGTCAATATAATAAGGACCAAAACCGGAATCTTCAATTTCCTGTGGTGTCAGGTTGCGGGTAAGCTGGTGAACGATAGCTGCCACAATTTCCAAATGTGCCAGTTCCTCGGTCCCAATATCGGTCAGAGAAGCTTTCGCTACGTCATAGGGCATGGCATATCTCTGGGATAAATATCGCATAGCTGCACCCATCTCGCCGTCTGGCCCACCGGATTGTAAAACCTCATAATAATTTCAAAGCCCAATTTTGGCCCTTGATAGAGAGTTACTGAAATAATAAATTAAGGTATTCAACCCTTTTTTTCATATACCACGGTAGTGGGCCCAAATACAAAACTTCATAATGCGACATGTTACTGATTCATACAGGGATACTGCAGTACACCATCCTGATCAGGAGTGAGCACCACCGGCTCCGTTGCCATCCGGCCATTCTCATCAAGGTAATACCACTTGCCGTCAACAGTCTGCAAGCCCTTAACCATAGCACCATCTGACCCCAGGTAATACCAGGCATCATTGTAGCGGTACCAGACATCATGAACCATCATGC
>CAVIRL010000121.1:0-8566 GCA_963645005.1 Prevotella sp. P5-108 | reverse complement strand
CTCCCTGACCGGATGCGGTTCATCCGGCCAGAGTACTACCGCAGATACCACAGCAGGCTCCGCTTCTTCCGAAGCTTCCACTTCCGCAGAAAGCACGGCTTCCGCCGATGGTTCCAAAACCGTCATCGAATACTGGCACTGCAACGCAGAGAACCAGGGCGGACTTACCGTAGATGAACTGGTAAAGAGCTTTAACGAAAACAATGACCACATCGAAGTCGTTGCAAAATACAACCCGGATATGTACAAGGGTCTGATGCAGAACCTGCAGGCCGAGGCCGCTACCGGCAATACCCCGGCACTGGTTCAGATCGGATGGGCTTTCCTGGACTACTTCTCCAACAACTTTTCCTACACTTCCCCCCAGGACATCATCGACCAGTACGATTCCTCTGACAAGACCTTCCTGACCGACAATTTCCTGCCGAATGTCCTGGATCTGGCGGTAAACAGCGATGGCGTACAAGTCGGCATTCCTTACTCCTTAAGCAGCCCGGTTCTTTTCATCAACCGCGATCTGCTGAAGGAAGCAGGACTTTCCGAAGATGGCCCGAAGACCTGGGAAGAGGTGGATTCCTTCGCCAGAACCGTTCAGGAGAAAACCGGCAAGTACGGCTTCTATATGCAGGAACCTGCGGACTTCTGGGCACAGCAAGGACTGATCGAGAGTAACAACACCTCCATGCTGACCAAAACCGCAGACGGAAAGACCCAGGCAAGCTTCGCAAGTCCGAAAGGCATTGAAGCCATGCAGATGGTGGCCGACCTCATCAAGGACGGCGCAGCCCTCCATGTTTCCTGGGATGAGGGATGCCAGAGCTTCATCGATGGAAACTGCGCAATGCTCTACACCACCATCGCCCGCCGCGCTTCCATTCAGAAGAGCGCACAGTTCGATGTCGCTACCGTGAAATCCCCGACCTGGGGCAGCAACCCGCGTAAAGTTCCGGCAGGCGGATGCTTCCTGGCCATCACCGCTCAGACCGATGAACAGAAGGCCGCCGCATGGGAGTTTGAGAAATACCTGTACAGCGTGGAATCCATGGCTGCATGGACCATCGGAACCGGTTATGTACCGCCGAGAAAAGATGTTGCAGACGCAGAAAACGGCCTGAAAGCTTTCCTGGCTGAAAACGAGATGATGAAGGCTGCCATCGAGCAGATGGATGGCGTGGTTTCCTGGACTTCCTTCCCGGGAGATGCCGGTCTTCAGGCTGAGCAGATGCTCCTGGATATGAGAGACCAGATCTTCGGCGGACAGGTAACCGCCGAAGAGGGCATGACCTCCACCCAGGATGCCATCAACGCACTCTTAGACGCACAGTAAGCAGACGTTCCAGACGCAGACCGGTACTTTCCCTTTTGTTCCCGGGAAAGTACCGGTTTTCTGAAATTTACGGAGGTAATAAGCACTTTGAACAGAGATACCAAAAAATCAACGATTCTGGGATACCTGTTTCTGATCCCGTCCCTGGCCGTGTTCGCGGTCTTTATGTTTTACCCGCTTCTTTATACCTTTTACTTAAGCTTTTTTGAGTGGAACATGGTAAAGCCGGTTAAAAAGTTTGTCGGCCTTGGCAACTACATTGCCGTATTCCGGGATCCGAACACCTTTAAGATCCTGGGCAATACACTGGCCTACATTGTGGTACTGCTGGCTTTTAACTTTGTCCTGCCCTACATTCTCTCCTTTATCCTTTCGGCGGTGATCCGGCACGGAAAAGGCTTCTACAAGGCCGTCTTTTTCCTGCCAAGCGTCATTTCCCTGGTGGTGGGCTCCATTCTCTATACCTGGATCTTAAACCCGATCTCCGGACCGGTGGCCATCATCCTCGGAAAGTTCGGCATCCAGATGCCCTTCTGGTCCAAGACCGACGGCTGGGTCATTGCCGTGCTCTGCATCATCACCACCTGGAAGACCTTCGGCTACAACTTCATCAATATTCTGTCCGGTGTCTCCGGCGTATCCCAGGAGGTCATCGAGGCAGCCCGGCTGGATCAGGTGCCGATGTGGAAGATTTTCCTGGATATCATCGTGCCTATGAGCTCCGCCACCGGAATTTACGTGTTCATCACCACCATTGTCCAGGGACTCCAGTATGTATTCACCCCCATCAAGGTCATCACCCAGGGCGGCCCGAACTACGCCAGCTCCAACCTGATCTACGCCTCCTACCACGAGGCCTTCACCCTGTACCGGACCGGCACCTCATCGGCCATTTCCATTCTGACCATGCTGCTGTTCATCGTCCTTTTGCTTCTGGAATTCAAATTTGTGGAGAAGGGAGTCTACTATGAAAACTAACAACCATTCTGAGATCGGCTGGCATGTGATCCTGGGCGCAGTGGTTTTCCTCATGCTGGTTCCCATCGTATTCGCCCTGTCCAACTCCTTCAAGACATTGCAGGATGCCTTTAACACCATTTTTGAGATCATCCCGTCCCACCCGACTCTGGAAAACTACCGCCATGTCTTTGAAAAACTGCCATTTGTCCAGATTACCCTGAACACGTTTCTGATCGCGGCATCGGTTACCGCCTTCAAAACCATCACCAGCCTGTTCGCCGCCTACTCCTTTGTCTATTTTGATTATAAAGGGAAGCAGTTTTTCTACTTCATCATGCTGAGCACCATGTTCATTCCCTTTACCGTGACCATGATCCCCAACTACCTGATGATCTCAAAGATCGGCCTGCGGGACTGCATCTGGGGCGTGGCTCTGCCGCAGTTTGCCGATGTTTTAGGTATCTTCCTGCTGCGCCAGGCCATGCGCGGCATCCCGAAGGCCCTCATCGAGGCGGCCCGGATGGAAAGCATCGGCAACTTCAAGATCATGCGGGATATCATCCTGCCCCTGGTGCGCCCCTCCATCCTCACCACCGGGATCATCTTCTTTATCAATTCCTGGAACGAGTATGTATGGCCGGTGCTCATCCTAAAAAGCAAGGAGCACTATACCCTGTCCCTGGCGCTCCAGATGTATATCAGCGCCGAGGGCGGCACGGAATTTACCATTGCCATGGCCGTGTCCGTCATTACCATGATCATTCCGCTGGCTCTGTATCTCATCTTCCAGCGCTACATCATCAACACCTTTGCCGCATCCGGCGTAAAAGGCTAATCTTTCAGGAGGTATTATGAATAATATCGTTTTTGAACATGTCGTAAAAGCTTATGGAAAAAATGTGATCGTCAATGATCTGAATATGGAGATCCGGGAAGGCGAACGACTGATCCTGCTGGGACCCTCCGGCTGCGGAAAATCCACGACCCTGCGTATGATCGCCGGTCTGGAGGATGTGACCTCCGGCTCCCTGCGCATGCGCGGCCAGGTGGTCAATCATGTTCCCTGCGGAGACCGCGGCGTCTCCATGGTGTTCCAGAACTACGCCCTCTTCCCCCACATGACGGTAAAGGCCAACATCGTCTACGGCTTAAAGGCCCACAAGATGGAACCGGCTGAGATCAGCCGCCGTCTGGAGGAGGTGCTGGAAATGCTGCAGCTAAAAGGCCTGGAGGACCGCAAGCCGAAGGATCTCTCCGGTGGACAGCGCCAGCGTGTTGCCCTGGCCCGGGCCGTCGTAAAACGCTCCAGCTATTTTCTGCTGGATGAGCCCCTCTCCAACCTGGACACCCAGCTCCGCCTGCGGGCCAGAAAAGAGCTGGTGAAGATCCATGAAATGTACCATCCCACCATGGTCTATGTCACCCATGACCAGATCGAGGCCATGACCGTAGGGCAGCGGGTGGCCATCATGTACCGCGGAAACATGGAAATGCTGGATACCCCGAGCTATGTATACAATATGCCCGCCAGTATCTTCTGTGCGAAGTTCATCGGTTCTCCGTCCATGAACATCGTCTCCTGCCGGTATGAAAGCGGAAATCTCACCATCGGAGACCAGGTGATCACGCTTCCGGCCATGTGGCGTCCGATTGCAGATGCCTGCCCGTCCGGAAAATACTGCACCGGCATCCGCCCGGAGCATGTCATGTTGAGCAGCCGTCCGGGGGAAAATTCCATCTGCGGAACCGTGAAATACGTGGAGGATTACGGAAACCGCTACGGCGTTTACATTGATGTCAAGGGCGATAAGAACGAGCTGATTGCCATCTGCAGCGACTCCGTTCCCCGCCCGGGGGAAAACATCTTCATCAACATTGATTTTTGCAAACTGCATCTGTTTGATGCCCAGAGTGAGAAATCTCTCGGATATCCGGCAGAGATCCGCCGTCTGAACGCGGCTCTGGATTTCTCCATGCCGGAGGCCAGACAGGAAAATCAGAATACAGGAGGGAAATCTCATGAATCTTTTGGTCAGTACCAATGTGTATAAGCCGGGCCAGCTTGCCCGGGTCATCCCGTATTTACATACCTTTCGCGGACAGATTGGCGTGGAACTGTTCCCGATGTTTGACGCGGATTGCTACGAGGAGGAGCTTCTTCACTGCCTGCCGGAGTTTGAAGAAATCCCGGTAAGCTTTCACGGTCCTTACTATGAGACGGAGCACAGCGCAGCCCCCGGCACCCCGGAATACGCCCGCTCCATGGAGCTGATCCGCAAACCCCTGCCTTACTGCGTCCGCTTAAACAGCCGGTATCTGGTCTTTCACCACAACAATCTTCCGGTAACAGAAGAACATCGGGAGGAAATGATCCGGATCTCCCGGGAAAATTACAGGGAAATTGCCGAACTGTTCAAGCCCCATCAGATCCCGGTAGTCGTAGAAAATGCCGGTGTCCTGGACCGCGGAAACATGTTGTTTGACCAGGATGCGTTTATTCAGCTCTGTAAGGAAGAACACTATCCGGTGCTGATCGACATCGGCCATGCCTATGCCAACGGCTGGGATCTTAGTCAGACCATGGAAGCATTAAAGGATCTGATCGTGGCTTACCATCTCCACAACAACGACGGGGTTCACGACAGCCATCAGCGGATTTTCCACGGAACACTGGATTTCCCGCAGTTTCTGTCCGATTACCGCAGGCTGACGCCCAATGCGGATCTGGTTCTGGAATACAGCCCGGATGTGGCGGATGATGAAGACGGAATCCGCGAAGACATCACCTGGCTTCTGGATCAGCTCGGGAGGTAGCTTATGCTTTCGGAAAAGAAACTCTTCTTATTTGATATTGACGGCACCGTGGCCCTGGGAGACAGCCTGCTGCCCCGAGCTGCGGAATTCTTCCGGGAAATTCAGGAGCGTGGCGGACAGTTTGTCTTTATCACCAACAATTCCACCAAAAGCATTGCGGACTATATCAAAAAATTCCGGCGGATGGGTGTCTCCACCGATCCCCGGAATTTTGTAACCGCCTCCACGGCCTCCGCCCACTGGCTTATGCAGAACGCCGCCGGAAAAATGCTCTATGTTCTTGGCACGGACTCCCTGATTCAGGAGCTGAGAGGCCACGGGATCCGCATCACCACCGACCCGAATGACCCCGATATCGCCTTTGTGCTGGCTGCCTACGACAGCGAACTCACCTACCGGAAACTGACCGACACCTGCCGCATTCTGCAGACACGACCGGTCACCTTTCTCGCCACCAACCCGGATCTGGTCTGCCCGGTGCCCTTCGGCTATGTGCCCGACTGCGGCTCCATCTGCCAGATGATCACCAATGCCACAGGACAGGTCCCCCATTATATAGGAAAGCCGTCCACCGATATGGTGGATATTGCCCTCCGGGACAATGTCTTTTCTAAAGAGGAAACACTGGTGGTAGGTGACCGGCTCTACACCGACATTGCCTGCGGAAATGCCGCCGGTGTGGAAACTGCCCTGGTACTGACAGGGGAAGCGAAACGGACGAATCCGCAGATTCACACGTATCCGCCCACTTACATTTTTGACTCCATAAAAGAACTGGAGCAGGCCTGGATGAATGAATGATCCAGGCCTGCCCCAGTTTTTTGTGCTTGTGTCATTGTCTCGTCAGCGTATCCGTTGCCGCTTTCCCAGCCAGATTGCTGCCGTTTTTACTTCCGGTTTCCGGTCTTCACATCCACCTGGTTGCGCATCTGCGCCTTCTCTCCAGCCAGGTACTTCTCCAGATTTTCTCCCGTGATCCGCACGATGCGCTCGAAGGTCTCCTGCAGATGGAACTTTCCGGCGCTGTGGGGGGTGATGATGGTGCGCGGCGCATCCCACAGCGGATGGTCTGCCGGAAGCGGCTCCGGCTCCGTTACGTCCAGGGCACAGCCTGCCAGGCTTACGCCCTCCCGCAGAACTTTGTTTAAGGCATCGCAGTCCACCGCATCGCCGCGGCCTGAATTAATGAGATAGCTGCCCGGCTTCATGAGGTGCAGGCGGCGCTCATCCATGATGTGATAGGTAGCCGGAGTACTCGGCAGAATGAATACCGCGAAATCCACCTTCGGCAGAACCTCATCCAACTGATCCATGCTGTAAATTTCATCGATAAATTCCGGCCTTGCCGACACGTTGCGGCGAATACCAATGGTATGGCTTCCCAGGGCTTTCATGCGCTTTGCGTACTCACTTCCGATATCGCCAAGACCTACGATCAACGTGGTGGAGTTCCAGATGGAAGTTACACTGCCCTCTTCCTTCCATTCGTGGTTGATCTGATTCTTCATATATAAATCCATCTTGCGGCAGAGCATCATGGACATAGAAACCATATGCTCAGACACAGACAGACCGTAAGCGCCGGTAGCGCAGGTCAGAATGGTATCCGGGCCGATAATGCCCGGCTTGCAGTACTGGTCAGAACCAGCAGAGTTCAACTGCATCCACTCCAGATGGTCATTCTGCTTCACCAACTCCGGGCTGACGTTGCCGAAGATGATATCTGCTGCTTTTACCTCTTCCGCTGTGGCGGTTTTGATGGTGGTGTAGTGGAACTCGCAGTCGGTTCCGATTTTTTCTATATATGCCTTGTGGTTGTCACCAAATGGCATGGCTACTAAAATGTTCTTCATTGGGAATCCTCCGTATTGGAATAATTTTTTCTTTTTTCATTTTAGACCAAATCAAGAGAATGCACAAGAAAAAATCTATTGCTTGTCTCCACAGATCGGTAATGGTAAAATAGAATGACAACGGAATGCCAGAAAGCGATCTAGAAAGGAGGCATCCATCTTTTGAACGAACAACTGAAACTTCCTATTGGAATCGAAAGCTTTTCCAAAATACGAACCAGCGATTTTTACTACGTGGATAAAACACGTCTGATTGAGCAGCTGTTAAAGAATCCCAGCGAAGTGAGCCTGTTCACACGACCGCGGCGTTTCGGAAAAACGCTGAATATGAGCATGCTGCAGAATTTCTTTGAAATTGGATGCAATAAAACACTCTTTGACGGTCTGGATATTTCCCAGAATACTGCGCTGTGCGATGCCTATATGGGACAGTTTCCCGTCATTTCCATAACACTGAAGGGTGTCGACGGCCAGACCTGTGCAGATGCTGTAGCGGCCATGAAAGATGTCATCGGTATGGAAGCCGCCAGATTTCCATTTCTGGCCGAAAGTCCAAATCTGACAAACACGGAAAAGGATCTTTACCGCGCTTATGTACAGGTGAAGAATGGCATCTTCTCCATGCCAACCGAAGCACTTCCGACTGCCCTGCGCAATTTATCCATGCTGCTGTCCCGACATTTCCAGAAGGAAGTCATTATTCTGATCGATGAATATGATGTTCCGCTCGACAAAGCCTTTCAGCATGGTTACTACAACGAAATGATTTCCCTGATCCGGACTATGCTGGGAAACGCATTGAAAACAAACAACAGTCTGAAATTTGCTGTACTGACCGGATGTCTTCGCATCACAAAAGAAAGCGTATTTACCGGACTCAACAATTTTAAAATTTACTCCATTACCAGCACCTCCTTTGATGAATACTTTGGCTTTACCGATTCCGATGTAAAAGAGCTACTTCATTACTATGGTCTGGAATCCAGCTATAAAACAGTCCGGACCTGGTATGACGGCTATCATTTCGGAAATATGGACGTGTACTGCCCCTGGGATGTTATCAATTACTGTGCCGACCACCTGAGCGATCCATCGCTTCCGCCGCAGAATTACTGGCTGAACACCAGCGGCAATGCCATTGTGCGCAGATTTATCGACATGGCTGGCGCACAAACCCGAAACGAAATCGAAAACCTGATTGCCGGGGAATCCATTTCCAAAGACATTCACCAGGAACTAACTTATAATGAACTGGATCAGAGCATTGAAAATCTGTGGAGTGTACTTTTCACCACCGGATATCTTACGGTCCAAAACGGAAACCGCGAAAATCCATATCAGCTCATGATTCCAAACCAGGAAATCCGGGGATTGTTTATCGATCAGATCCGTATCTGGTTTAAGGAAACATCCAGGGCCAATAAGGAAACCATTTCGACCTTCTGCAGCGCATTCCCCGAAAGAAATCCTGCCTTGATCGAAACGCTGTTTGATGAGTATCTCTGGAATATGATCAGTGTCCGCGATCATGCCACGAAAGAGAAAAAAGAAAACTTTTATCATGGGATCCTTCTGGGCCTGCTCCGTTATAAAGAAAACTGGATTATAAAAT
>CAVIRL010000120.1:0-8587 GCA_963645005.1 Prevotella sp. P5-108 | reverse complement strand
AGCCAATACAGCAGGAAATGAATGAGGCCGCCTTCCGGTATTTTCAGCATATCAGGTTGTTTGCATCTTGAGCACACGCGTCCGAATGGGGCGGATGTTAATCCGACACAGGCGAACGCGTGTTAGCGAAAGCAAGCAAACAACGATATGTGAAAATATAGGAAGGCGGCCTCTTTCATTTCCGGACCTTTATTAGTTCCGCTCCTAAATTTTTATTTTCCCGTATGCAGATACCGTTTCACATACTTCCCTGTATAGGATACCGGGCTTTCCGCCACTTCTTCCGGCGTGCCCTTCGCGATGACTGTTCCGCCCCGCTCGCCGCCTTCCGGACCGATATCGATCAGGTAATCGGCGGTCTTGATAACATCCAGGTTATGCTCAATGACAATGACCGTGTTTCCTCCATCGGACAATCTGCGCAGGATTTCCACCAGCTTGTGGACATCCGCGAAGTGCAGGCCTGTGGTTGGCTCGTCCAGAATATAGACGGTCTTTCCGGTTCCGCGGCGGCTGAGTTCTGTAGCCAGCTTGATACGCTGTGCCTCACCGCCGGATAACTGGGTAGACGGCTGCCCCAGACGGATATAAGACAGACCTACATCGTTCAGCGTTGCGATCTTCCGATAGATAGAAGGAATGTTCTCAAAGAACTTCATGGCCTCTTCCACGGTCATGTTCAGCACATCGTAAATGCTCTTTCCTTTGTATTTGACATCCAGTGTCTCGCGGTTGTAGCGCTTGCCGCCGCAGACCTCACAAGGCACATAGACATCCGGCAAAAAGTGCATCTCAATCTTGATGATACCGTCACCGCTGCAGGCTTCGCATCGTCCGCCTTTCACATTGAAGCTGAAACGGCCTTTGCTGTAGCCTTTCGCCTTGGCATCCGGCGTGGATGCAAACAGGTCACGGATCATATCAAACACACCGGTATAGGTAGCCGGGTTTGAACGCGGGGTGCGTCCAATCGGAGACTGGTCAATGTTGATGACCTTATCCAGCTGCTCCAGTCCCTCAATCTTCTTAAACTTGCCCGGAATGGTACGGGCACGGTTTAATTTTCTTGCCAGTTCCTTATACAGGATCTCGTTCACCAGGGAACTCTTGCCGGAACCGGACACACCAGTCACGCAGGTCATGATCCCCAGCGGGAAAGAAACATCAATGTTCTTTAAGTTGTTCTCTGCTGCCCCGCGCACGGTAATCCAGCCTGTGGGCTGTCTGCGCTCCTTCGGCACCGGAATCTGGATCCGGCCGCTTAAGTATGCGCCAGTGATGGACTTCTCGTTCTGCATGATCTCTTCTGCCGTGCCGATGGCCACCACTTCTCCACCATGTTCGCCTGCGCCCGGTCCGATATCCACAATGCAGTCCGCCGCCCGCATGGTATCCTCATCATGCTCCACCACCAGAACCGTGTTGCCAAGGTCCCGCAGATGGGTCAGAGTGGCCAGCAGCTTATCATTGTCCCGCTGATGCAGGCCGATGCTCGGCTCATCCAGAATGTAGGCCACACCCACCAGTCCGGAACCGATCTGGGTTGCCAGACGGATTCGCTGGGCCTCACCGCCGGACAGAGTTCCGGTGGCCCGGGAAAGGGACAGGTATTCAAGTCCGACATTTATCAGGAAATCCAGACGCGCCTTAATCTCCTTTAGGATCTGATGGCCGATGGACTCCTGCATCGGAGTCAGCTTTAACTCCTCCAGAAATGCGCGGAACCGGGTAATGGAAAGCTCCGTTGCCTCATAGATGTTCAGTCCACCCACGGTAACGGCCAGGGAGCCGGCCTTCAGGCGCTGGCCCTTACATGCCTTACACGGCGTGATGCGCATAAAGGTCTCGTACTCTGCCTTGGATGCCTCGGAGAAGGTCTCCTTGTAGCGGCGCTCCACATTGCGGATCAGGCCCTCAAATGCCACCGGATAAATGCCCTCTCCCCGCTGACCCTTGTAATACACCTTCACTTCTTTTCCATTGGTTCCATGCAGGATCACATCCTGAATCTCCTTCGGATACTCCTCAAAGGGCATATCCAGGTCAAAATGATATTCCTTACATAAAGCATCTAAAATCGCATGGGTAAAGCTGTTCTTGTCCGTGCAGGACTGCCAGCCCATCACCACAATGGCCCCCTTGGAAATACTTAAGGACTTGTCCGGAATCATGAGATCTTCATCAAACTCCATCTTGTAACCAAGACCGAAGCACTCCGGGCAGGCACCAAACGGGTTGTTGAAGGAGAAGCTTCGCGGTTCCACCTCCTCGATGCTGACACCGCAGTCCGGACAGGCAAAGCTCATGCTGAAATTCATGGGCTCGCCGTCGATCACATCCACGACCATAAGACCGTCAGAAAGACCCATCACCGTCTCGATGGAGTCGGTCAGACGCTTCTCAATGCCCTCCTTCACCACCAGACGGTCCACCACAATCTCAATATTGTGCTTGATATTCTTCTCCAGTTTGATCTCCTCAGAAAGCTCATAGAGGTTTCCGTCAATCCGGGCACGGACATAGCCGCTCTTGCGCGCCTGCTCCAGAAGCTTGACATGCTCGCCCTTGCGCCCCCGCACCACCGGAGCCAGAAGCTGAATCTTTGTGCGCTCTGGAAGCTGCAGGATCTGGTCTACCATCTGGTCAATGGTCTGCTTTCGGATTTCCCGTCCGCACTTCGGACAATGCGGAATACCGATACGGGCATACAGAAGACGCATGTAATCGTAGATCTCCGTCACCGTTCCCACCGTAGAACGCGGGTTGCGGTTGGTTGACTTCTGATCAATGGAAATGGCCGGGGAAAGCCCCTCAATGCTCTCCACATCCGGCTTTTCCATCTGGCCAAGGAACTGCCTTGCATAAGAAGACAGCGACTCCATATAACGCCGCTGCCCCTCCGCATAAATCGTATCAAATGCCAGGGATGACTTACCCGAACCGCTCAGGCCCGTCAGCACCACCAGCTCGTTCCTGGGAATGTCCAGGGATATATTTTTCAGGTTGTGCTCATTCGCACCACGAATCTTGATATACTGCTTTGCCATGGCTGTAAACCTTTCTTTTCTGATCCTCTTCAGTATGTGTCAGACAGTGCCTATTATACCATAAAGGCGGAATGCATGCAAACACTTGTTCGCACGCGCTCCGCCTGTTTTCTTACATTTTCTTTTTTATAAGACATTCCTTTTTGTAAAATGCAATCCCATAACAAATCATTTCATTTCCACTGTCTTCAAACTCCGCAGCATATTTACAATCCTCAATCTGCCTGATTGCTTCCTCGCACCCATCTGCCAGCTTGCTTTTATCCGTAGTGTATTTCGCTTCAAAAATCACCAGACGGTTATTGTCCGAATCCAGAACTACCACATCGCTGCGTCCAATACCATGTTCCCGGTTTGATTTTACCTCATATCCTGCTCCGGTAAAGATTCCGGCAAGAAATGCATGATAATAGTCTTCGCGATAATCATGGTAACTGATCGTTTTCTGAAGAAGCCGTGTCATTTCTGTTGTTGCTGTCTCACTGTCACCATGCCACACAGCTTCACACAAGCGCTCCGTTTTCCAGGCATGAGCACTCTCTTCGAACCACTTCAGGATGGTATCCTGATAAATTCCGCGAATTTCCGCGTTTGGGATTGTCAGAGCCTTGACACTTCCTCTGACTCTCTCCCGATCTTCTGGAATCATCTTGTTCGAATTACAGCTTGTCAAATACCCAGTCAGATACAAAACACTCCAGAAATTCTCATCAGAACAGGTATCAAAATCATAAGTAAGATTCTCCTCGATTTTCTGGATAATATAACCGCCATTCATCAGAACTTCCAGTTTTGTTTTAATCTGCTTTTCTTTGTGATCAATAAAGGAACGAATCACCGCATTATCACTGGTATTCTTCCAATAACTGACCGGCTCCTGGATTCCAGTCTCTCCCTGCAGATCATAGATATAATTCAGAACATCCCATGGACAGTAAATATCAAATTCTCCAAAATGGTAACCATCATACCAGGTTCTGATTTTATCTGCCTCATGCTGCAAATCTGCATCTGCCAGGATCTGGTCAACTTCCTGCTGTGTAAATCCGAAATACTCACTCAATCTGGATTTCAGAATGGAATCCGACACCAGATTATTCATTCCTGTAAAAATAATTTCTTTCGATATCTTCAAACATCCGGTTATGATCGCAAACTTCAGATTACGGTTATCCTTCAATGCTGTACTCATCATTCGCATGATTTCCAGCATTTTATCATAATAACCATGCGCACTGGCCTTAGCCAAGGGAACATCATATTCGTCCAAAAGCAAAATGACTGGTTTACCATAATAGGCCTGCATCATCCTCATCAGAAGAGCAATGCTCGTCTTCAAAAGCATATCATTTGCCCGGTCATCGACCACATCCAATAACGTAAAAAATCTCTTTTTATCGTATTCATTTACTTTGTCACTGTCCGTCAGATAAGAATGTTCCTGGAAAAGTCCTGCAATCTGGTCCCGCAGCATATCTTTCGCTGTGGAAAATTCATTTCCATCCACATCTTTAAACGTAAGAAAAAGTGTTGGATACTGATTCATCCACGCTGCACAAAGTTCTTTGTTTTCAGCAATATGCAGCCCCCGAAACAATTTCCTGCTATCCTTGCGGATATCAAAAAAGCTGGCCAGCATACTCATTCCCAGTGTTTTTCCGAACCGGCGCGGACGCGTGATCAACGTCACTTCCGGCGTAGCATTCTTAAGGAGCTCCTCAATCATCCCGCTTTTATCAATAAAGTAATAACCATTTTCCCTGATCTTTTCAAAATCAGAAATGCCAATGGGGATATTCAATACTGCCATGTACTCACTCCTTCCGCTGCAAACCATGCTTACCAGACACGCGCATAATATAAGTATAAGATAGCATAAAATGAATGACGGCACAAGGAGAGACCCGGCAATCTTGGTTACAGTGTCAAAAGTCTGAGTCCACGACATGCTTGCATGTCGGTGGAGGAATGACTTTATGACACGCACTTCAATGAGGATGTAGTGGGGCGAAAGCCCCGCGAGAATCCGAATTGAAGTAGAATTGTGGGAGTGCGAAGCACGGAACAATTCGTGTAACCAAAAGTTCGGGTGTTTTGACACCCGAACCAATATTTCGATGAGATGAAGAAACTAAAATCATAAAACCTGACAAAAAAAAAGAACACATCTCTGCGTTCTTCTTTTTTCATTAACTTTTTTAGATCTGTCCCCAGACTTCTTCCGCAATTTCTTTCACAAGCTTTAATTTTGCCCACTGCTCTTCCTCGGTCAGTTTGTTTCCGATCTCGCAGGACGCAAAACCACACTGCGGACTTAAACACAGACGATCTAACGGCACATACCTTGCAGCTTCGTGGATCCGTTTGATCACAGTCTTCTTATCCTCTAACTCCGGTGTCTTGGTTGTAATCAGGCCAAGGACAACCTTTTTATCCGGTGATACTTTTGCTAACGGCGCAAACCCGCCGGATCTTGCATCATCATATTCCAGGAATAAGGCATCTACATTTTCTTTCGCAAAGACATAATCTGCCACAGAATCATAAGGACCGCTTGTGAAGAAGGTGGAATGATAGTTTCCCCTGCAGATGTGGGAAGTGATCACCATATCTTCCGGCTTGCCTTCCAGAGCAAGGTTATTTACCTCCAGCAGTTCGGTCTTCACCTCATCCAGATCCTGTCCTAATAATTTGTATCTCTGCTTTGCGGCATCACCCACGATTGCGCCCCAGGTACAGTCATCCAACTGAAGATTACGGCAGCCTGCGTCATAGAACTGTTTAATAACCTCCTGATATGCGACTCCGATATCATGAATCAGTTCCGCATTCGTCGGATAATATTTTCTGGTATTTGCATAGTTTAACGGAACGATCATCTGCTGGAACATCTGGGCCGGAGCCGGGATCGTATATTTCGCGACCGTATTTTCATCTTCAAACTGCTTTAAAAATTTAAAATACTCCACAAACGGATGTGCCTTTGCTTTCACCCTTCCGGTCAGATAGGTGTCCTCCACAGAAGCCAGCTCTGCATTAAACTGGACACCGTTGCCGGTCTGCTCATGTCCAACACCCTCAAATCCCCACATGAAATCGAGATGCCAGTATGTTCTTCGGAACTCTCCATCTGTGATCACATGGAATCCCAGTTCCTTCTGCTTTGCAACAACCTCCGCAATTGCCTGATCAATAATGGCATCTCTCTCTGCCTCACTGATCTTTCCTTCCTGATAATCTGACTTTGCCTGTTTTACCTCCTGCGGTCTTAAAAAGCTTCCTACAAAATCGTATTTGCATGGTGTCTGATATTTGCTCATGTTTTCTTTCCTCCGGATTTCCTGTTGTTGAGGATAGCTTATCATGACTCACTGGATTTTAAAAATACATATATCTTTCCATTTGCTATAGTTTCAGCCTATATCCAGGCAAAATCGCTTGCAGCGCATCACCGCGTTCTTCTTTTTCATATAGACGATATAGACACTTTTTATTAACAGTTCTGCTCCACAGTTTTCTGATTCTCTGCTGCACCATTCTCCTGGCCAGCCCCTGCTGCCTGCAGTTCCTCCGGCTCCTGTGCCTCAGCGCCGTCTTCCGCGCTTTCCGTCCCGGCATTCAGGATCTCCATAAATTCCTCACCGGTGATGGTCTCGCGCTCTAACAGATAAGCGGCAATCTCATTCAGCTTCGCTGCGTGGTCTTTCAGGATCTGCATTGCCTTGCTATACTGCTGTTTTACAATGCTGATCACTTCCTCATCCACCAGTCTGGCTGTTTCAGAGGAGCATACCATGGAGGTATCTCCCCCCAGATACTGGTTGTTCACGGTCTCCAGCGCTACCATGCCAAACTGACTGCTCATACCGTAACGGGTTACCATGGCTCTTGCCAGCTTGGTAGCCTGCTCGATATCATTTGATGCACCGGTCGTTATGGAATGGAAGATAAACTCCTCTGCGGCACGCCCGCCGGTCAGGGTGGCGATCTTGTTTAATGCTTCCTCCTTGCTCATGAGGAAGTGCTCACCCTCGTCTACCTGCATGGTGTAGCCCAGTGCGCCGGAGGTACGCGGAATAATGGTAATCTTATGCACCGGAGCACTGTGGCTCTGGCATGCTGCCACCATGGCATGGCCTACCTCATGGTAAGATACGATACGTTTTTCATTGAGAGAGACAGCAGCATCCTTTCTCTGGTATCCTGCAATGACCACCTCTACGCTCTCCTCCAGGTCTGCCTGAGTCACATAAGCCCTGCCCTGGCGGACTGCACGCAGGGCACCTTCATTGATGATATTGGCCAGCTCTGCACCGCTGGCACCGGAGGTTGCACGTCCGATGGCGTTGAAATCAATGTCACTTCCCAGCTTCACATTTTTTGCATGAACCTTCAGGATTGCCTCACGCCCCTTCAGATCCGGAAGCTCTACCGGAATTCGCCGGTCGAACCGCCCCGGGCGAAGAAGCGCCTTATCCAGGGATTCCGGCCGGTTGGTCGCTGCCAGGATCACAACGCCCTTGCGTCCGTCGAAGCCGTCCATCTCAGTCAGCAACTGGTTTAAGGTCTGCTCCCGCTCATCGTTTCCTGAGAAACCAGAGCCGTCACGCTTCTTACCAATGGTATCGATCTCATCAATGAATACGATACACGGTGCCTTCTCGTTAGCCTGCTTAAACAGGTCACGCACCTTGGCTGCGCCCATACCGACGAACATCTCAACAAATTCCGATCCGGAAATGGAGAAAAACGGTACATGTGCCTCGCCTGCTACCGCTTTTGCCAACAGGGTCTTACCGGTTCCGGGAGGGCCGACCAGCAGTGCACCCTTCGGCAGGCTTGCACCAATATCTGCATATTTCTGCGGATTGTGCAGGAAATCCACGATTTCCTTTAATGCTTCCTTCGCTTCCTCCTGACCGGCTACGTCTGCAAAGGTCTTGCCGGTCTCGGTCTCTGCGTAGATCTTCGCATTGGACTTTCCGAAGGTCATGGCGTTGCCCATGCCTCCCATCCGCTTTGCCATGCCCTTGCTAAGGATCTGCCCGATGATCACAAACATCAGGATTGGCAGCACCCAACTGAAAATAAAGTTCTGCAGCGGCGATGCCTGGGTCGGAATTTCCTTTGAGAAGCTGATGCCGGCCTTCTCCAGCCGGTCTGTCAGATCCTCATCCGGCCATAAGCCTGTCTTGTATATTTTCAGATTCGCCGAGTTCAGATTTTTTAGGGAAAGCTGCCCGTTCAGCGCCTCCTGTACATCCTGGGTCCAGAATGTTAACTTGTCGGAGTCCCTTTTCACACCTGCGATTTCGCCCTTGTCCAGCATATCCAGGAACTGATCGTAGGTTACTTCTGTCACGGAGCGTTCTGCCAGTGCCGGCACAACCAGCGCATTCAACAGAATAGTGATCAGAAGGATGATTCCGTAGTAATAAAGCAGCTTTTTATCGGGCCGCTTCGGTCCTTCTTCTTTCATACCCATACTATGTTCTCCTTTATGTCTTTTGTTATTTTCAGAATTGTTTCTATTTCTGTTC
>CAVIRL010000119.1:0-8661 GCA_963645005.1 Prevotella sp. P5-108 | reverse complement strand
GTGCTCTACGTGTCCCATGACCGTTACTTCATCAACCAGACAGCTACCCGCATCCTGGAGCTGACGGGACATACCTTCTTAAACTACATCGGCAATTACGATTATTATCTGGAGAAGAAGGATCTCATGAAGGAGCTCTATGTGGATTCCGAGCACGCGGAGCGGGACCGCGCCATCGGAACCGCGGCAGCAAACGGCAGCTTAAAGGCCACCGGCGTTCCCGGCATGGCAAAGTCTGCGGCTGAGACCGAGGTCAAGCTGGACTGGAAGGCCCAGAAGGAGGAGCAGGCCCGCATCCGCAAGCGCCAGAACGACTTAAAGAAGGTCGAGGATGAGATCCACAAGCTGGAAACCCGGGACGGCGAGATTGATGAACTTCTCTCCCGGGAGGAAGTTTACACCGATGTAGCACGCCTCGTAGAACTGAATAACGAAAAAGAGTCCCTCCAAAAAAAGCTGGAAGAACTCTATGAAACCTGGGAGGAGCTGGCAGAATGATCTGCCGGCTCTTCTTTCTTCTACTTCAAAATAAAAAGGAGAGGCCGTTTCCGTACCTCTCCCTTATGATCGGGTTATGAGCAAGACGATAAGCCGGGTTATGTCGTCGAATGGTCATCTATCTAGACCAGATGTCACCACCTGGTTCAAGCAACCTACCCGAAAGCAGACGGGCCGCCTTATGCTTTCTGTTCGGTCTTGCTTCGAATGGGGTTTACATGTGCCCCGTCTGTTACCAGCCGGGCGGTAGTCTCTTACACTGCCCTTCCACCCTTACCGGCAAAGCCGGCGGTATATTTCTGTTGCACTGTCCCTGGAGTCGCCTCCGCCAGACGTTATCTGGCACCCTGCCCTGTGAAGCCCGGACTTTCCTCTCCCGCAGCCTTTCGTTTCTGCGGCAGCGACCATTTGTCTTACTCAATGGTCCCTATTCTATCATTATTCTTTTGTACTGTCAAGCACGCTGTCCTCTGGTTGCCGTTCTCTGTCTGCTGGCCTCTGGTTGCTGTCCTCTGGTTGCTGCCCTCTGGTTCCTGCCCTCTGGTTGCTGGCCTCTGGTTGCTGGCCTCTGTCTGCTGCTCCTGCAGCAGTTCGCAGCACCGGACAATGGTGCTCAGACCTTGAAGCAGCTGCCGCCGATAAACTCCCGGATCAGGGAATTGTGCGGAATTTCTTCACTGCTGACCCCAAGGAAATAATCCAGGAATTTGAGCAGCCGCTTGGCCTCCACATACTCCGCGCTGTCTCTTGGTACGGAGAACAGCACCGGCTCCGCGTACTGTTTCAGCACCGAAAATTCATAGACCAGAGCTGAGTTGAACATGACATCCGCCTCCTCCTGATACGGGAAGATGTTCTCCTCCTCCCCACGGCGCACCGACGGCCACATGCGGATGGTGTCCTGGGCCGATGCGCCTCTGGTCCTCGCGTCCCGCACAATGCGGCGCAGCAGACGTCCGTCCGTGGTCGGGATGCGGTTGTGCTCATCGATATTCAACTGGGTCAGGGCACTGATGTAGATCTTGAATTTATTTTTTCTCGGCAGCGCATAGGAAAGCTTTTCGTTGAGACAGTGGATCCCTTCAATGACCAGCACATCATCCGGTCCCAGGGTCAGTTCATCCCCGTGGTATTCCCGCAAGCCCTTCACAAAGTTGTACTCCGGCATCTCCACCGTTTTCCCTGCCAGAAGATCCGTCATATTCTGGTTGAACAATGCCACATCCAGGCACTCCAGCGCCTCGTAATTGTAGTTTCCGTCCTCATCCCGCGGACTGTCCGCCCGGTTCACAAAGTAATTGTCCACCGCGATGGGATGGGGTTTTAAGCCTTTTGCCTTCAGCTGGATCGAGAGACGATGGGAAAACGTGGTCTTTCCCGAGGAAGACGGACCGGCGATCATGACGATCTTCTTATCCGGCCGGCTGGCGATCTGCTCCGCAATGTCACCAATCTTCTTTTCCATCAGCGCTTCCTGCATCAGGATCAGCTCACTGACCTTTCCATGGCAGATGACATCGTCCAGGGCGCCTACCGTAGGCACCTCCAGCTGCCTGCCCCAGATTTCGGTCTCATCCAGTACCTCAAACAGCTTTTCCCGGTCATGGAATTCTGCCACGTGCTCCGGGTCTTTCTGCCCCGGGAGAAGAAGCATCATGCCATCCCGGTACAGGATCAGATCAAAATATTTCAGATAACCGGTATTCTGCACCATATATCCATAATAATAATCCTCAAAGTCTCCGATACTGTAAAGATTTACCCGGGATACCCGGCGGTAATGGAACAGCCGTTCCTTCTCGTACATGCGATGGCAGTGAAAGACCTCAATGGCCTCATCCGTGTTCACATTGCGCTTCATGATGGGAAGCTCCGCCGACACATATTCCCACATTTTTGCCTTGATCCGGTCCACAAGCTCCTGCGTCTTCTCAAATTCTCCCTCCGACGCAATGAATAAGCCATTGGCGATGGCATACTCCACAGAAACCTTCCGGATATGCTCTGCTCCCACCACCTCATAAAAGGCTTTTAAAAGAATCAGGATCACACTTCTGCGATACGTCTGGATACCAGGCTTATCTGTGGCTGTGAGAAACTCCACTTTTGTGCCTTCTTTGACTTTTTTATGAAGTTCCTGAAGTCTTCCGTCCACCGTAGCCAGCAGGATCTCATGTAAATAACGGTCCTGCACTTCCTTCGCCACATCCTTTAACAGAGTGTCTTCACTGTACTGTCTGTCTTCTCCCAATACCCATACATGAACCATACACCTTCTCCTTTCCCTCGGTCCCGGATTTCTCACGCCCCGGTTCCTGTTAAACTACTCTGGCCGGAAACTCCGGTTCTGCCTGGAGCACCTCAATGGTGCCACCGGAAACGTGCGTCACATACTCCGCCATAAAAGGCATGAAAATGTGTTCCAGACCGTAATGTCCCGCATCGATGATGGCCATGCCCTGGGCTGCCGCGTCAATGGCATCATGATGGCCGATATCCCCGGTAATCAGAACCTCTGCCTTCTGCTCCAGCCCATAGCGGATCATACTGCCGCCGGCTCCCGGTGACACCGCAATGCGGCTGACCTTTCCTCCCACAGCATCGCTTCCGTACACCAGCACAAAGGGCAGTCCGAATGCTGCCTTCACCTGTTCTGCCAGCGCATCCAGGGGAACCGGTTCTTCCAGGTTACCGGCTTTTCCGATCCCGGCCGGAATTCCGTTTACATCCCCGGTCACCTCCAATGGCTGTCCGTTCCGGATTCCCAGACGTTCTGCCGCCAGGTCTGCCATGCAGCCCGGTGCCGAATCGAAATTCGTGTGCATGGCCACATAGGAAATATCCGCCTGTAATAACCTTACGATCCGGCGGCTGATAAAATTCACATCATTGAGCTGTTTTAATGCCCGAAAGATCAGCGGATGATGGGTCAGCAGAAGATCTGCCTGTTCCCGTACCGCCTGCTCCACCACCCGGTCGGTGGCATCCAGGGCAACCAGCACTTTTTTGATCTCCTTGTCTTTGCGTCCTGCCAGAAAACCAGGATTATCCCAGTCACAGGCCAGGCTCTTCGGAGCCAGTTCCTCCAGTTTTTCAATCAGTTCCCTGCAAAGCATGGTATGCCTCCTTCGTTTCTTCCAGTTCCTGCCTCAGGCTTTCCGCGCGTTTTTGCGCCCCTTCGGTCTCCATCCGTGACAGATGTGCCAGAAGCTCCTCTCCCTGGGCCAGCTCCCGTTCCAGAAATTCCTTTAAGACCGGGTTCTGTTTGCGGATCAGATCTGCGCCGTAGCGGTACTCGTATTCCCGCTCATAATGCATGGTCCCGGGAGTTACATTTAAAATCACATAATATTTGCCTTCATCCATCAGCATCTGTTCTTCCGCAATGGAAAGCCCCAGCTCCTCCAGACCGTGACGGAAGGCCGAAAGCTCTGACTGTGGTGAAAGCACATAATGTTTCACACTGTCCTGCATATGGGCGCCATCCCGGAGGATGCTCAGCATCAGCTCACCGCCCATTCCTGCAATGATCACCGTATCCGCCTCTCCGGCCTTCAGCTCCTTCAGCCCGTCACTCAGGCGGGTCTCGATCTGATCTTCCATCTGATACTCCCGGACATGCTCCGTTGCCCGGGAAAGGGGACCTTTTCGTACATCCATGGCAACGACATGTTTTACGTTTCCAATCTCCATAAGACGGATCGGGACGAATCCATGATCCGTCCCCACATCTGCCACATATCCTTCTGTTACCTCCGCTGCCTTCGCGGCAATCCGTTCCAGTCTGTCTGATAACTTCATTCTACCTGATTCCTTTTTCTTTTCTATTCACTGCTTGTAACTGTTCAGTACCTTCACAGTTACGGGATGATGCAGCTTCCCCGCCTCTCATCCGGCAGACCATCCGGCATCAATCAGTCCAGATAATCCTTCAGCTTTTTGCTGCGGCTCGGATGGCGGAGCTTGCGAAGGGCCTTCGCCTCGATCTGACGGATGCGCTCCCTGGTCACATGGAACTGCCTGCCCACTTCCTCCAGGGTCCTCGGCTTGCCGTCATCCAGTCCGAAACGCAGGCGGAGTACCTGCTGTTCCCGCTCCGTCAGGGTATCCAACGCTTCCATCAGCTGCTCATGGAGCAGGGTAAAGGTTGCCTGCTCTGCCGGGACCGCCACATGATCATCCTGGATAAAATCTCCCAGATGGCTGTCTTCCTCCTCGCCGATGGGTGTCTCAAGAGACACCGGGTCCTGGGAAATCTTGCGGATTTCCCGCACACGCTCCACCGGAACCTCCATCTTCTCGGCAATCTCCTCCGTGGTTGGCTCCCGCCCCAGTTCCTGCACCAGCTGTCTGGAGGTGCGTACGAGGCGGTTGATCGTCTCCACCATATGCACCGGAATACGAATAGTGCGGGCCTGGTCTGCAATGGCGCGGGTGATGGCCTGGCGGATCCACCAGGTTGCATAGGTTGAAAACTTATAGCCCTTGCGGTAATCGAATTTTTCCACTGCCTTGATGAGTCCCAGATTGCCCTCCTGGATCAGATCCAGGAATTGCATGCCGCGTCCCACATACTTTTTGGCGATGCTGACAACCAGGCGGAGATTCGCCTCGGCCAGGCGTTTTTTCGCCAGCTGGTCTCCCAGCTCCATACGCTTAGCCAGCTCAATCTCCTGATCCGTGGTCAGAAGCGGGATCTTGCCGATCTCCTTTAAGTACATGCGGACCGGATCCTCCACGCTCACGCCTTCCGGCACGGAAAGATCCATCTGTTCCAGTTCGTTTTCTTCCTCTTCTTCCGCCTCTTCATCCAGGAACAGATCCGGATCAATGTCATCGTCCTCCTCCGTGCGGAGCACGTCTACATGGTTGTTGTCCAGAAAGTCATAGATCCGGTCCAGCTTGTCCGGATCCAGGATCTCGCCTTTAAAGAAATCCATGATCTCCCGGTTTTCCAGCACGTTCTTTTTCTTTTTGGCCTCTTCCAAAAGCAATCCCAGTTTCTCATCAAATGTCTGTGTACGTTCCTCCATATCGATCCGCCCTTTCTCAATTGCAGACTGCCGGAAAGAATACCCCCGGTAATTCCTTTAGTCAATGGATATCTGAAGCGTTTTCAGTGCTGCCTGCTGCCTTATGATCTCCTGGAGCGCTGCAATATCGGCTGCGCTCCGGCTGGCCTCATCCAGGCTGTTTTTCTTTACCTTCAGCACTGTCTCGGAAAATGCTTTTCGCTGTTCTTCATTATTTAAAGAGTCATTCAGGCTTGCGTTGAACAGTGCCGCTACCTGTTTGTATTGTTCTTCATCGTTGATAAAGCGATTCAGGATTCCCGCCGGATTGACATTGCCCTCCCGGTGCCCGTCAAATACCATCCGGGCCACCTCGTGATACAGCGGTTCCTTAAAATCATCCGGGCCGACAATCCCTTCAATCTTTTCAAATAACTGCGGACGTTCAATGAGCCAGGTCAGAAGCAGGCGCTGGGAACGGCGGATGCCATCATCCTTCTCCTTCTTCTTTTTGCGCTCCCTCGGCTCTGCCCGCTCCTCATCCCAGCGGCTGACCGGTGCCGGACCAGGCTGGTTTCCGAGCCGGTTCACCAGGCGGCGCAGATCCTCATAGGGAATGTACTGGGCCCGGGCCACTGCCCGAATATAATTGTCACGTTCCAGAGCTTCCCTGAATTCCAGAAGCTTTCTGGCTGTCGCGTTGTAAAATCTTGTTTTCTGTTCCGGGTCTTCCAGGTCATATTCCCGTTTTAGGACATCGATCTCAAAGAGGAAGCTGTTCTGCGCATTTGCGATACGCTCCCGGAAGGCATCTGCTCCCATATTCTTGATAAATTCGTCCGGATCCTTGTAAGGCTTTAAGTTCAGCACCTTGGTGGAAATGCCCACATCCTTCAGAATCGGGATCGCGCGAAGTGCTGCCTTCACACCGGCGCCGTCACTGTCGTAGGTCAGAACGACTGCATCCGTGTAGCGCTTTAACAGCACTGCATGCTGGGTGGTAAAGGCCGTGCCAAGGGAAGCTACTGCATTGGTGAAGCCCGCCTGATGCATGGCGATCACATCCATGTAGCCCTCACAGGCCAGCATGTACTTTTCCCGGCTCGTACGGGCATAGTTCAGTCCGTACAGATTACGGCTCTTGTCAAAGATCATCGTCTCAGGGGAATTTAAGTATTTGGGGGTTCCGTCTCCCATAACACGTCCGCCAAATCCAATGACGCGGTTGTTCACATCCATGATTGGGAACATCACACGGTTCCAGAACTTGTCGTAGGTTCCCCGCTCTCCCATGGTCACCAGGCCGCTGTCTCTTAATATCTCATCCGAATAACCTTTGGAACGCAGATACTGGTACAGGTCATTGCCGGTCTTGTTGGCAAAACCCAGGCCAAACCGGCGGATGGTATCGTCAGACAGCTCACGCCTGCGGAAATAATCGTAGCCAAGCTTTCCCTGGGGCTGATGCAGCTGATAGTAAAAATAATTGGCTGCCAGCTTGTTGATCTCCAGAAGGGTAGATCTCTTATCTGCTTTCGCCCTCTCTTCTTTTGAGTATTCCACCTCCGGCAGATGGACCCCCGCCCGGTCTGCCAGCACCTTTACCGCTTCCGGAAAGGTATAATTCTCATATTCCATCACAAACGTAATCGCATTGCCTCCGGCCCCGCAGCCAAAACAGTAATACATCTGCTTCTGGGGCGAAACAGAAAACGACGGCGATTTCTCATTGTGGAACGGACAAAGGCCAAAATAGTTCGATCCCTTCTTCTGTAATTTAACATATCCAGAAATCACATCCACAATGTCATTCCTTGTCCGCACTTCTTCTACGACATCTTCCGGATAATACATGAAGTTCTCCTTTCCTGTCTAATGAACCTTCCAGGACTTGGGGATGAACAGTTCCTCAAATTTGTCGATGGAGTAGCTGTCACTCATGCCCGCAATGTAATCACAGACCGCCCGTTCCTTCGGTTCCTTCCGTTCCCGGATCATCAGCAGATACTCTTCCGGCAGCTCTGCCGTGTGCTCCAGATAATACTGATACAAAAATACCAGAAGCTGCTGGGCTCTCCCCTCTTCCGCCTTTGGTACCTTATTCTCATAAACATTCTCAAACATCCAGCTTCGCAGTCCCTGCATGGCCTCCTCAATGTGAGGGGACATCACAATTTCCGGCCGGTCCATACTCTGCCGGATGATGTCGTGGATCAGCAGGTTCAGCCGTTCCCGCACGCTGTGTCCCAGCACATCCGTATACTTTGCCGGGAGCTGCTCCTCGGTAAAGATTTTCGCCCGGATGGCATCATCGATATCATGATTGATGTAGGCGATCTTGTCAGAAAGGCGCACCACACAGCCCTCCAGTGTGGAAGGATGACCGCTGGTCCGGTGATTCATGATGCCGTCCCGGACTTCCCAGGTCAGATTCAGTCCTTTTCCGTTCTTCTCCAGTACCTCTACCACTCGCACGCTCTGCTGGTAATGGGCAAAGCCATAGGGGCAGAGTTCATTCAGGATCCTCTCTCCGGAATGGCCAAAGGGGGTGTGCCCCAGGTCGTGGCCCAGAGCGATGGCTTCCGTTAAGTCTTCATTCAGACGCAGGGCCCGCGAAATGGTGCGGGCGATCTGCGCTACCTCCAGGGTGTGGGTCAGGCGGGTGCGGTAATGATCTCCCTCCGGAGCCAGGAATACCTGGGTTTTGTGTTTTAAACGGCGGAATGATTTGCAGTGCAGAATACGGTCCCGGTCCCGCTGATATGCGGTACGGATATCGCAGGGTGTTTCCTCACGTTCACGGCCTCTGGTGTCTCTGCTCAGGGACGCATAAGGGCTCAGATAGTCTGCCTCCCAGGCTTCTCTCATCTCTCGGATATTCATACAAACACTTCCCCCTTTCCAGGCTCATAATATAATCAGTATAGCATAATTCCTGAAATTTTCATACTATTTTCCGGGTTTGGGTATACGAAAAAAGCGAAGAACTTTTTGTTCTTCGCTCCTCTGATGCAGAAGATGGGAGTCGAACCCACAAGGTATTGCTACCACACGGACCTGAACCGTGCGCGTCTGCCAATTCCGCCACTTCTGCAAAACTCCCCGAGTAGGACTTGAACCTACGACAGCGCGGTTAACAGCCGCGTGCTCT
>CAVIRL010000118.1:3778-8685 GCA_963645005.1 Prevotella sp. P5-108 | reverse complement strand
GGTTCAGGTCCGTGTGGTAGCAATACCTTGTGGGTTCGACTCCCATCTTCTGCATTGCAGAAAAAAAGCCATCGTACAAAATTGTGCGATGGCTCTTTTTCGTTATAAAACTCCCTCCAGCTTCAGCAGATACTCCTTAATATCCAAAGCATTTCGTTTTCCTGCATATCCAGTCAGTTTTCCATCCGTTCCAATGACCCTGTGGCATGGAATAATAATAGCAATTGGATTATTCCGATTTGCCATTCCTACCGCCCGGGCTCCATTCGGACATCCGATAGCCCGGGCAATCTCTCCATAGCTGCGTGTTTCACCATACGGAATTTTCTGCAGAGCCTGCCAGTCCTTTTGCTGAAATGGCGTACCGGAAATTGATAATGGCAATTCAAATTGTTTTCTCTCTCCGGCAAAATATTCCAGCAATTGACATTTTACCCTTTTCAACAGAATTGTTTCTTCTTCAGGTACGGTTTCATTTCTGTCCATTTTAGTAAGATTTAACTCACAAAGCCCCTTTTCATTCTCCACTAATTCCAGTATTCCCACCGGAGTAGAAAGGTAACTTTTCTTCTTATACTGGCCATTCAGGTTTTCTGTATTCTTCATCGTTTTTCTTCTCCTTTGTAATGATCCGCTCCTTTTCCACTTATCGATAGTATAAACGAAGCGGAAGCAAATCACAATCTAAACCATCCCTATCATCATTCCAATCCAGTACAGAATCCCCAAAATCCAGCTGGTTAATACACCAAACAGGATCACCGGACCGGCAATCGTGAAGATCTTGCATCCGATTCCGAACACATGCCCCTCTGCCTTGTATTCGATGGCCGGAGCCACTACGGAGTTGGCAAATCCGGTGATGGGCACCAGGGCTCCGGCGCCGCCCCATTTTACAATTTTCGGATAGATGCCAAAACCGGTCAGCAGGACGCTGGCCAGAATCAGTTCGATCAGCATCCAGGTCTGGGCTTCTTCTTTTTCCATTCCAAGGTAGTTCATCATCAGCATCACCGAGGCCTGGCCCAGGGTGCAGATGATGCCGCCAGTCAGAAATGCGTGCAGCATATCGCTTCCCAGTTCGTTCACCGGGGTGATCTGTTTGACATATTCATTGTAGGCTTTCTTATTCAATTCCATTGTATATTCCATCTCCTTCGCTCTGTTTTCTCTTCCTCATCCAGTTCCTGCGCCACCGGTATGCATCTGCCCAGATTCCAGCATTACTCCGCTGCCATCCCGCACAGAAAATATGCCAGGGACCCGGCCAGCTTTCCCAGTGCGATGGACAAAATCAAATACTGCAATCCCACCGCCAGATAAATTCTCCGTCTGATGACTGGCAGCGCTTTTAAAGTCTCTGCCAGGGACATCACCAGACATCCCACGAAGATTCCCACTGCCAGTCCAAATGTACCGAAAAACAGCGTGGAAAATCCATGCATAGGAATAGGAAACTCATAGAGATCCGCAATATTCCCCAGCACACCCCCGGTTACAATCACCGTTCCATATAATAAAATATGTCGCTTCGTTCCAGTCTTTCCGATCAGCCGCGGAAACACACCGATGATAACCAGGAATGCGAAGACGCCCGCTGCGATGATGCCTCCGGCGCTGAGGCCCACGAAGATGAGGGCAGCATTACGAAACATCAATTCCCCGCTCCTTTCTGGAATCGTTCTGGATCACGGTCTTGCAGATATTATCCTCATATAGCCGCATCTCTACCTCCAGCGGTGTAGGATCGATATTGATTTTCCACTTCGCAAAGTGATTGAAAAAGGCAATGATTCCCACGGCCAGTCCCACCGAGTAGGACAGTTCCAGAATGGTATGCCCACTGGATTCCTGTCCGGTGATCAGGCGGTACACCTCACCAAATACAGAAGTAACGCTGACATCGTTGTTGAAGGTCATGATGGCAAAGGCAGCGCCGCAAAAGCAGATAATGCAGACAAAAATCGTCTTGCACCACTGCCAGAAAAGATTCTGCTGCACCTCCGGCTGATAGTCGATGATGAACTCCACCTTGCCCACATTATTGACCGTCACTGAAGAATCCGCCGCTTCCAGAAGACGGATCACATTCAGGGCATTTTCCACATATCGCTTCCGTTTCGGTTCCCGGATAGTCTTGATTTTCAGGCTGGCGCAGCGGTTTTGCACATGGGTATCGCTACAGTAAACTTCCGCCACATCCTTCACCTGAATATCCGGCTTATGAAGTTCTGTGATTTCCCGCAGATTTAAGTAAACAGTGTTCTGGGCGCTCATGCCGCTACCTCCTTAAAATACCAAAGATCAGGTATCCCGTCTTCGACGCATCTCCCGGAAAATTTCCACATCTCCGTTTCGGGCATAGAAAACTCCTGACGAACCAGGGTTCCATCCGGGTCTTTCTGTTCTCTTGCGTGATAAAGGCAAAGCCACACTGCCGCCATGACCAGAAGCATGGCTCCCAGCACAGCCAGCAGCATGGCTTTCGATTTCCAGAATTTCATTTCTGCTCATCCCTTTCCCGCCGGATCTTTCCATTCTGACTGCATGACATTGCTTTTCCATCCCGGCTGCATGGCACTGTGTTTCCATTCGGCAGCATGGCACTGCATTTCCATCCTGGCTGCATGGCACTGTATTTCCATTCTGCAGTCATAACTGTCTTCCCGGCTTTCTGTACTCAGTATGCGCAGTTATGCCTCCAGATATTCCCGCATCTGCTTTAAGATTCGTTTTTCCAGCCGCGACACCTGCACCTGGGAAATGTTCAGATCTGCTGCGATCCGGGTCTGGGTCTGGTTTTCAAAATAACGCCGTATGATAATTTCACGATCCTTCTCCGGCAGTTTTTCCATTAGCTGGTTTAAGACCAGACGGTTCATCATCTGTTCCTCATCCTTGGTTCCATCCGGGATCCGGTCCATGAGGCGCAGGCCGCCCTCATCACCATTTCCGGTCTCACGGTACAGGGATTCCACCTCTGCTCCGGCTCCCATACAGGCCGCCACTTCCTCACAGCTGACCTTCAGCTCCTTCGCGATCTCCGCAAGTCCCGGTTCCTGCCCGGATTTTGCCGTCAGTGCTTCTCTTGCCCTGCGGATGCGAAGCCCCAGTTCCTTCATGGACCGGCTTACCCGGATCATTCCGTCATCCCGCAGGAAGCGTCGGATTTCCCCTGCGATCATTGGCACCGCATACGTAGAAAACCGGACCTCAAACCCCAGATCAAACTTGTCCACCGCCTTTAACAGGCCGATGCATCCAATCTGAAACAGGTCCTCCAGTTCATGTCCCCGGCCGCTGTAATGCCGGGCCACACTCCAGACAAGCCCCACATTTCCCATGACCAGCTGCTCCCTCGCTTTCTCATCCCCAGCATGGGTGCGCCGGATCAGATCCATTGTCTCATCCATGCGATCACCTGCCGATTTGTTTTCTCATGACAACCTTCGTCCCTTTTCCCGGCTCCGATTCCACATGCACCCGGTCCATGAAGGCCTCCATAAAGGAAAAGCCCATGCCAGACCTGGTTCCGGTCTTATCTGTGGTAAACATAGGTTCCATGGCCTTCTTCACATCCCGGATCCCCACACCGTAATCTTCCACCACCACCGTCAATTCTTTTCCTTCGGTTTCCACCTCCACAGTGATCGTGCCGCTCTCCCCTCCATACCCATGAATCTCCGCGTTGGTCACCGCCTCGGAGACCGCCGTCTTCACATCGTCGATCTCCTCCAGTGTCGGATCCAGGCGGCTCATAAACACCGCCACCACCACCCGGGCAAACTCCTCATTCTTGGAAAGACTCTCCAGTTCCATCCGAAAACGCTCCATATGTTTTCTATCCTCCCGTTTTTCAGCTTTTCGATTCTTTCGTCCTGCCTGTCCCAATTTCCGGCAGCCGCATGCTTCCCGCATCGCCGGGTGATGTTCCGGCAGCCGCATGCTTCTCCTGCATCACAGGGACATCACCCGGTGATCGCCGCTTCCTTCGTATCAAAATACTTCATCAACCGTCCGATGCCGCCGATGGCCAGTACCCGCCCCACCTGGGCATTGACTCCGTAGATGGTCACCGTGCCGCCGCTTCCCGCCATCTGTTTGTAGCGGTTTATCAAAATACCAATGCCGGAGGAATCCATGAATTCCGTCCGCGAAAAATCAAATACCACCTTGCTGATGTAGTTCTCCGATAACAACAGATCGGTCTCATACTTTAAATTCCGGCAGTTGTGATGGTCCAGTTCCTTCGGCAGATGGATCACCAGAGTCTGGCCATGGGCCTCGTAGGAAAAAGTCTGTTTGTACATATAAAATCCCCCATTTCCTGTCATATGACGCAATTTCCTGTCATACAAAAAAGGTACGACAGAGTGCGCCTCCTGCGCTTTCTCTGTCGTACCTTTTATCATATTTTTGATTTCGTTAGTACCCTCTCTGGGTCTTCGCGTCATCTACATAATCCGAGTTCGGATAATTCATGATGACATCGGTAAAATACTGGGTTGCTGTCTCCTGATCTCCGGCAGTGACATAAGCCATGCCAAGCTTGTAGATCACCTCAGGGTTGTCTTCCTTGATCTGCAGACTCTTCCGGTAATAATCCGCTGCACCTGCCGCATCTCCGGCTACCAGCGCTTCATCTCCCAGATTCATAAGCAGCGTGTAGCCATTTTCTGACATATCCTTCTGGATCCAGGCCACCGTCTCATTCAGTACACCGTCATTTAAGACCGACCAGTCGGTATCCACATAGAGAAGGGTTGCCGTCTTCGGATCCTCATCCCGGTATGCCTGCAGGATCTTCACCAGATTCTGGTACTGGATCAGTGTTCCGCCGCTGGAATCCTGAAGATTCTTTAAATTTTCCTCTGCTTTGTCCTGGGCGCTCTTTGCCGCTTCCATCT
>CAVIRL010000118.1:0-3768 GCA_963645005.1 Prevotella sp. P5-108 | reverse complement strand
ATCTCAATGTTTTTCTGGTTAAGTTCTTCCAGAGTATCCTTCAGTTCCTGATTATGTTTCGCATTCAGCGTCTCGGTATTGGCGGGCATGACCAAAAAAAAGATGACCATGGTTCCCAGCACCAGGCCCACCAGAATATTGAGTACCGACTGCCAGCCGGTATTTTCCTTGTAGCTTGGCGGCATGATGATATCATCATCCTGCATCTGCCGGTGGGAAAAAGCATTCTGCAGTTTCCTTTTTTCCACATCTGCCTTACCGGTATTGTGCTTGGCGATATCCATATAATGAAGTGCCCACGGGTTATACCGGTCTACCTTTAACGCCTGATACAGGCAGCGTCCGGCCTTGATATAATCCTCCTGATGAAGATACAGAAGAGCCAGAAGCTCCTGGGCCTTGACATACTGCGGAAACTCTTCCACCATACGCATCAGAAGCAGAATCGCCAGATCTTCATTGTCGTTCTGAGCGTAAATCAGTGCCTGATTGTATTTCTTCGCTGCCTGATCCGCCAGTTCCAGATATCCCCTTGCCGCATGGACCTTCCGCAGATACTCCTCCGCCAGGTTATCCTGCTCCTGCAGATTTAAGCTGATGACCCACTGAGTCAGCGCCGCACCAACCTCTCCAATCTCGTTATAGATCAGGCCCAACAGGTTTCTGGCATCGGTCTGGTATTTGTTAAACCGGAGACTTTTTTTCAGCGCAGCCACCGCGCCGGTCAGATCCCGGCTTCTTGCCTTTTCCAGGCCAATGTTATAGTAGGCATTGGCAATCTGCCGGTTTTTCGTTCCTGTTTTCATAGTCGTTTCCTGTTACTCCCTGTTTTTCAGCAGTTCCACCATCAGATCTGTCATATCTGTCAGATCCTCTTTAACAATCTGCGTTTCCACATCGCCCACTTCCAGGCTCGGCTGGAACCGTGCGATCTCTTCTTCAAAATCCAGCATGATCATCCTCACTTTCCAGGGTTCATCACTGTCCGCATGCGGTGCCCCGTAACTTTAAATCCTCCAGGATCTCCCCGATCAAGTACAGGGAACCCACCATATAAAGGCGCTCTCCCTCCCTCTTTTCGGAAAGCACATGCTCCAGCGCATCCTTCGTAGAATCAAACGCAGTCACCTGGCTGCATCCAGCTTCCTCAAACTGCTTTGCCAGCGCACCGGCCTGAAGACCGCGCTCACTCTTTAACTGCACCACGGTCACCTGCTCCGGGGAAAGCTCCGTGCAGAGCAGGCGGATCATCTCATGGTAATCCTTGTCCGAAACTGCAGCGAAGAGAAGCTGGATATGGGAATGCAGGTCCACAGCCGCCTGCGCTGCCCACTGCCCCAGATCTGCCTGCTGTGCCTCCTCTGCTGCCCACTGCCCCGGATCCACCTGCTGTGCCTCCTGCGCTGCCCGCTGTGTGTTCTGCGCCTTCACCGCCTGGATAAACGCGCGAATCCCGCCCGGATTATGGGCTCCATCCACCCAGATCTCCGGTGCCACCTGCTGCATCCGGCCGGTCCAGTGAACCGAGGCCAAAGCCCTTTTGCAGACATTCCCAGTCACACCGGCAATGCCCAGCACTTCCAGTACCTTCACCGCCAGGGCTGCATTCATGGCCTGGTACGGTGCCGCGAAGAGAACCTCCCGGTAGGAATCTTCCACGGTAAGTCCGTAAGCCCCGCTGCCAAGCCTGTCCGCTGCCGCCGCAATAACGGCTCCTGCTGCCCGGTCGTTGTTGTCATATACCAGCGGAACCCCCGGCTTAATGATGCCTGCCTTCTCTGCCGCGATCAGTTCCACCGTATCTCCCAGATACTGGGTGTGATCAAGACTGATGGAGGTGATGACGCAGGCCAGCGGATGCCGGATCACATTGGTGGTATCCAGCCGTCCGCCCAGTCCCGTCTCCAGAACCACAAAGTCCGGCTTCATCCGTCCGTACAGATCCATAGCCATGAGGAACACAAACTCAAAAAAGGTGGGATGTGCGTATCCTTCTGCCGTCAGCTTGTCCGTGACTGCCTTTACCCGGGCGAAGCTCTCTGAAAATCCGGCCTCTTCCACAGGAACGCCGTCCACCAGGAAACGCTCTGTCACATCGGTGAGATGCGGAGACACAAAGGTCCCTACATGATATCCCGCCTCCATGAGCATGGCAGTTAAGTCCGCGCAGACCGAACCCTTTCCGTTGGTTCCCGCTACATGGATGATGTTTAACTGCCCGTCCGGATTTCCCATCTCTTCCAGGAAATGCCGCACCTCATCCAGTGTATTTTTCTTTTTTGTCCAAAGCGGGATCCCCAGCAGGTAATCCCGCGCTTTTTTGTCTATCATTGTTATATATGCCTGTCCATTCACAAATATGAACAATTAGTTTAACTGAGCCAGACGAGCCTTCACCTGCTCCATCATCTGGGTGTACTTCTCCAGCTTAGCCTTCTCCTCGTTGATCTTTGCCTCCGGAGCCTTGCTTACGAACTTCTCGTTGGACAGCATGCCGTTTACGCGGGCAAGCTCCCTGGTGAGACGTTCTTCCTCCTTCTGCAGGCGCTCGATCTCTTTCGCAATATCAACCAGCTCAGCAAACGGGATGTAGATGGATGCCTCCGGAATCACTACGGATACCGCGTCATCGGCAATGCCCTGCTTGTCAGACTGTAAGAATACCTCGCTTGCATAGCCCAGAGTTGCGAAGAATACCTTGCTGTGCTCGAAGATCTGAAGCAGCCTCTGATTCTCGGAAACCACATAAACCTTTGCCTTCTTACTCGGAGCTACATTCATGGAGGTACGCACGTTACGGATCGCGCGGACTGCTTCCTTGATGGTCTCTACTGCGTACTCTTCCTGCTCAAAGTTCCACTCAGTCTTGTACTCCGGCCATCTGGAGATCATGATGGACTCTTCCTCATCCTGCAGGTTGCAGAAGATCTCCTCGGTGATGAACGGCATGTACGGATGTAAGAGCTTTAACGCGTTGATCAGAACGGTCTTTAAGGTCCACAGAGCTGCTGCCCTGGTGCTGTCCTCGTCGTTCCACAGACGCGGTTTTACCATCTCGATGTACCAGTCGCAGAACTCCTCCCAGATGAAATCGTAAACCTTCTGAAGGGCGATACCAAGCTCGAACTTATCCAGGTTCTCGGTGACATCTTTGGCAAGGGTGTTCACCTTGGACAGGATCCACTTGTCTGCCATGGTCAGGTCAGCTAAGGAAACCTCGTGAACCGGAGCCTTTTCCATATTCATCATGATGAAGCGGGACGCATTCCATACCTTGTTTGCGAAGTTACGGCTTGCCTCAACACGCTCCCAGTAGAAACGCATATCATTGCCCGGTGCGTTGCCGGTGATCAGGGTCATACGCAGGGCATCTGCGCCGTACTTGTCGATAACCTCCAGCGGATCGATACCGTTGCCCAGGGACTTACTCATCTTGCGGCCCTGGCTGTCGCGCACCAGACCGTGGATCAGCACAGTGTTGAACGGGCATTTTCCGGTCTGCTCGTAGCCGGAGAATACCATACGGATCACCCAGAAGAAGATGATATCGTAACCGGTTACCAGCACGTCAGTCGGGTAGAAGTATTCCAGCTCTTTGGTCTGCTCCGGCCAGCCCAGGGTAGAGAATGGCCACAGTGCTGAGGAGAACCAGGTATCCAGGGTATCCTCATCCTGCTTTAAGTGGGTGCAGCCGCACTTCGGGCACTTCTCCGGCATGGATTTTGCAACGGTGATCTCGCCGCACTCCTGGCAGTAGTATGCCGGGAT
>CAVIRL010000117.1:0-8724 GCA_963645005.1 Prevotella sp. P5-108 | reverse complement strand
CGGACACGTTGCACTTATATTTATGCTACGCAGGATACCGCCCCGATCGGCTTCTACTTTATTGACTCCGCTACAGTAAAAAAACTTACAACGAGTTGTTCGCTTTCTTTAGGTATTGTGTTATAAGCAATTCAATGAAAAATAATCTGTACACTAATATCCGCAGTTTTTTCTTAGCGAAGCCAATACAGTAGAAGCCGGTAATCCCGGCATTCCGCGGAGCATAAATATGGGTATAATGTGTCCGGCTATGCAGCGACTGGTGTTTGAGGGAGGCAGACGTTTCGTCCGACTATCCACGAACAGCTGTCAGCTGCATCGTCCGAACACAATACCCATATTTTGCGCAGCGGTATGCCGGGATTACCGGCTTCGGACCTTTTATAAACATGATTTAAGTTTTTATATAGCTTCATACCCCATCTGCAGCGTGATGACCGCGTCTTCTGTCACTTCATCGCTGTCGAACCAGGTGTAGTTGCGGACGACTTCGGACAGGCTGCCGCCTTCTGCTTCGTAGACCTGCTGTGGTATGCTCTCGATGAGTTTTCCCACGTTGTCTCCTGCCTTCACCTCCGGCATCGGCTGACCTGCTTTTTTGTACAGCATGCCGATGGCGCAGGTAGCTTCACACGTGTTGATGAGCCGGGACGGCGGCGTAAACAGGGTTGATTTCAGTTTTACGGACTGAACCGTCAATTCATAGACCATATCGGGTCACCTCCACAAGATTGGTGTGCTGCCCATTTCCCCGGGCGTAAGGAGTTGGGTGCTGGGATGTCAGCACGTTGATGGAACCTGCCGTGTCGGTTCCGTTTGCATCCGGCCGGTACCAGGCACCCTGGGAGATGGCGGTCACTCCCGGCATGATCCGGTCGGTGACGCGCACCGGCATGCGGATCCGGCCACGTTCGTTGAACACCTCAGCCAGATCTCCGTCCTGCAGGTTCCGGGCTGCGGCATCCGCCGGGTTCATCCACAACATCTGGGGATCAATCTTATGCATGGCCTGGTTATTGTCATGAATGCTGTGGCAGCGCCGTTTGGTATGCCAGCCGGTCAGCTGCAGCGGATACTTTTCTGCCAGAGGATCCTGGGGTCCCTCCACCGGCGGAACATACTGCGGAATGGCCGGCATGAATTCTTTGAATTCCGTCCGGTATACCTTCTCGGAAAAGATCTCAATCTTTCCGCTCTTTGTCGGGAATGGATGCCGCTCCGGGTCTCGGCATTCCTGTTCGAAGGCAGGCCGGATGGGCTGCTTCCGATAGCGGAACAGAGCCTGCTTTTTGAAGACTTCATAGTCCGGCAGCTCCGTCTCCTTTTTTCTTAACTCTTCATATAAATATTCCAGCCACTCTGATGAAGTGCGGCCGCAGGTAAACTGTTCTTTTAATCCCAGGCGCTCTGCCACCTCTGTCAGCCAGTCATACTCGAACCGGCCTTCGTAAAGGGGTTCGATCACCTTGTTGTTAAAGCCCAGAAAATTGCCATACTGCCAGGGCATGGTGATGTTCTCGCACTCAAACATGGAGATGCCCGGAAGCAGAATGTCGGCAAACTTCGCGCTGGCTGTCATGAACAGATCACTTACCACAATGAACTCGCATTTACTCTCATCCTGCAGGATCTCTGCGGTGCGGTTAATGTCTCCATGCTGGTTGATCAGCGTGTTGCCTGCCAGATTCAGGATCATCTTGATATCACTCTGAAGGGTAACCGGCCCTTCCGAACCGTCGATCCATTTCACGCCGTCTAACTGGTTCATGGTATGACCGCGCAGCACGGCATCTGTCCACAGATACACCGGGATCTCACGGTTGCAATGATTCTTCAGCTTTGGCCAGGACGGATTCTTGTGTTCCACCCAGTCCGCGGTCCCGCTGGCCCAGCCGCCGGATATTCCCACATTTCCCGTGATACAAGCCAGCAGGATGCCGCCCCGGGTACTCTGCTCTCCATTGGCATTGCGCTGGGGGCCGTAGCCCTGAATGAGGGCCGCCGGTTTCGCCTGGGCGTATCGTCTTGCAAGGCTGCGGATGGTATCTGCCGGTACTCCGGTGATGGCCTCGCCCCACTCCGGTGTCTTTGGTGTTCCGTCCTTTTCCCCCTGCAGCCAGGAAAGATAACACTCGGACGGGTCCACGCCCTCCGGCATATGTGCCTTGTCAAAACCGATGCAGCACCGGTCCAGAAAATCCTGATCCTGCAGATGCTCCTGCATGATGACCCAGGCCATAGCATCGGCCAGAGCGCTGTCCGTAGACGGACGGATGGGAATCCACTCTGCCTGCAGACGAACCGCTGTATCGTTCTTTCGCGGATCGATCACAATCATTGGGATGCCCTTCTTCTTCGCCCGGAGAAGCACGTTCATGGTGATGCTGTCAAACTTGGTTTCCTCCGGATTGTGCCCCCAGAGAATGATCAGATTTGTGTTCAGCCAGTCCTCCGGGTTATGGCCGGTCTGGTTGGTGCCGTACATGAGGGCTGTAGCCTGGCGGATGCAGGCGGTGCTGTAGGAATTATAATAATCCAGGAATCCGCCGTCCAGATTCAAAAGGCGCTTGGCCATATTATTTCCGCGGTTTAAAGCGCTGATGCCTGTTGCATAGTTTACATAACGTGACCCGACACCATAGGTATCGCGGATGCGGATCCACTCCGAAGCGATGGTATCCACCGCCTCTTCCCAGCTGATGCGCTCAAACTTTCCCTCGCCGCGCTTTCCCACCCGTTTCATAGGATAACGCAGACGGTCTTCGCCCAGAAAGGTCTTATGGTAATTCAGGCCCCGCACGCAGGCCGTCAGGGGAATCTCCCCCTCCGGCGCGTCACAGGGCCGCTCGGTACTTAGATGACTGATTTTTCCGTCCTTCATGTGGACGCAGATCACGCAGCGTCCACCGCAGTTGTTGCGCCCGGTGGTGCGGATGATCTGCTCTGCACCATCGTCTGTGCCGCTGTCCGGCTGCTCCCGGTCCCCGGCTGCACTACTGTCCAGCCACTCCCGGTTTCCGGCTGCACTACTGTCCGGCCACTCCCGGTTTCCGGCTGCACTGCTGGCCGGCTGCTCCCGGTTCCCGGCTGCACTGCTGGCCGGTTGCTCCCGGTTTCCGCCGATACTGCCGGTCTGCTCCTGTCCGTTACAGATGTTCACTCCGTCGGATATTCCGTCTCCTGTCATGTTCTTTTTGCTCATAGAGTCTCTTCTTGTCCTCATACATTTTCTCGTCGGCTTCTTTCAGCATCTCGTCCAGAACAGCGCACTCGCTTCTCCAGACGGAACCGCAGGAAATGCTGACATGATGCTGTCTGGTATTCAGACGTAGCTGATTCATCAGAAACTCAAACTGCTGTTCCAGAATGTTCGGATAAACCACCACAAACTCATCTCCACCAATGCGGTAGGTGTGCTCCGGGAATACCGCAACGATCTGCTGGGCTGCCCGGCGGATAAAGGAATCACCTGCCTCATGTCCCTGCTCATCGTTGACCTGCTTTAAGCCGTTTAAATCGATATAAACTACTCCGATATTTTTATAGCACTTTCCCCTGGATTTTTCCAGCTGTCTGATGTAATAATTGCGGTTATACAGGTTGGTCAGCATATCGCGGTAGCTTAAGTACTGCAGCTGCTCATGGCGGCTCTTTGTTTCCAGACGATTCCCGATAAAAAACTGAATGGAGGCGAGCAGCTGGAAATCCCGGTAGTGCTCCCGCGGATTGTCCACGCCAAAGAAGCCTGTCACTATGCCATCTTTTTTGAAGGGCACCGCGATCAGGCTGTTGATGTTCTGCGCTTTTAAGATTTCGTAAGCTCGGGCATCCTCCCGGTCTTTTTCCCTGTCCAGATCGGAAATATAGAACATGCCGCGTTCCTGAAACATGTCAAGCCAGGACTGGATGATCTGAAGCGGGATATTCTGAAGATTATCAATCTCCTTCGTGACACCCGGCGCCGCATGCTCGTAGGTGTTGTTGACCACCTGGTTTTCATAATCCACCTCGATGATGTAGGTCCGGTCTCCCTGAAAATACCCGGTTACGATCCTTAAAAGATTGTTGATTGCCCTGTCCATATCTTCATGGGAAGAAAGCTCCGTCACGCAGCGGATCAGCGTCGTGCTTCGTTCCAGCTCCGAAACCGCTTTTGAACGGCTTTTGGTAAGCTGGTGCATTGTCCAGATATTCCACCCGAAATACCCGCAAAGCAGCAGGAGCACTGCTGTGCTCCCATGTTCCGCATTCCGGTATATGATCAGTGCAACTGCCAGGGTCATCACGCTCATGACCAGAAGCTGGGCAATCTCTCCATTCTTGCTTTTCATTTTTTTCATTTGTTTTTATCCTTTGCTTCGTCGGGCAGTATTCTCTGTCGCTATAGATATATGGATTTATACTAGCACAATCTAATCTTCTTTTCCATGTCAGGCCATGAAAAAAAAGTCAAAAAAAGGCCAAAAAACGAAAAACTCCCCGCCAGAGACTTCCGGCAGGGAGCGTATCCTCCATTCATGGATTATAAGTAACTGTTCAGTACCTTCACAGTCACGGGCAAAAATCCATTGAAAATTGCCTACGGCAATGGGATTTTTGCCTGCCAGCCCGTGTTTTCTTACGGTCAGCGCAGCAAGTGCGCAGACCTACTGAACGGTTACGATCATAATACATTTTCAATTTTCTGGTTTTCGATGCCGTGACGCTTTGCATATCCGGTCAGGATCATGGTCAGGGCACCATCTCCGGTTACGTTGCAGGCAGTACCGAAGCTGTCCTGCAGGGCAAAGATGGTCAGCATCAGAGCCGTACCGGTCTCATCAAATCCAAGCACTCCGGTGATCAGACCCAGGGAAGCCATAACGGTACCGCCCGGTACGCCCGGTGCGCCAATGGCAAATACACCGAGAAGCAGGCAGAACAGCACCATGTTTCCGAGGGACGGAATGGAACCGTACAGGATCTTGGATACCGTCATAACGAAGAATACCTCCGTTAATACAGAACCGCATAAGTGGATATTCGCAAATAACGGAATACCGAAATCTACCATATCACCGCGCAGGGTCGGCTCAGACTTCTTTGCGCAGCGCAGAGCTACGGCCAGGGTGGCCGCAGAAGACATGGTTCCGACTGCGGTGATGTAAGCCGGTCCATAGTTCTTCACTACATTCATCGGATTACTGCCGCTGTAAGCACCGCCGATGCCGTACAGAAGTGCCAGCCAGATGTAATGGCCAATCATGACAATGATGACAACCTGAATGAATACCGGGAGCTGCTTCGTGATGGTTCCCTCGTAGGAAAGAGCACAGAATGTAAACGCAATGAAAATCGGTAAAACCGGGATCACAATTCTGGTTACGATATCCAGAACGATCTTCTGGAACTCCTCCAGGACCTTAGTGATCTCCTCTGCTTTGGTCCAGGTCGCAGCAAGTCCGATAAGCATGGAGAATACCAGCGCACTCATAACCGGCATGATCTGCGGAATATCCAGCTTAAACACGATATCCGGCAGTTCCTTTAAGCCTTCCACATCAGAGGCAATGGACAGATGCGGGATCAATCCGTAGCCTGCTGCCATGGCAAACAGGGCTGCACCCAGGGAAGAGACGTAAGCGGCGGTCACTGCAACGCCAAGCATTCTCGACGCGTTATTGCCGAGTCTCGTGATAGACGGTGCAATGAAGCCGATGATGATCAGCGGAACGCAGAATACAATGATCTGGTTTAAAATATACTTGATGGTTACAACAATGTTCATCAGGCTCTCCCCAGCAACCTGACCAACGACAATGCCGATGATAACACCGAGCAGCAGCCTGAATGGCAAACTTCCTGTAATTTTTTTCATACCTTTTCTCCTGTTCTTTTTTTATTACTTTATCTTCCATACGGAAGGAAAAGTCCCCCTGTGGATCAGTTTTCACCGATCATAATCTTGATGATTTCTTCGTTGGTTTCTTTCATGCCGTCCTTGCCAAGGCGTCCGACATTATGCAAGGTGTTCTCAACACCCTTGGATACGATACCATCTCCGCCACGGAATTGCTGGCCGCGGATGTACATGTTGTAGCCGAGGATTCCCGCATCGACTGCAGCCGCGATCTTTGCTGCGCAGGATGCTTTCGCGCCGTCACATACAATACCGGATACGATGGCCAGGGCATTGACTACGGTGTGCTCTACTTCCTTCAGGCCGCCGCCGCACAGATAGGCGATTCCGGCTCCGGCTCCAGCTCCGGCACCTACTGCTCCGCAGTAAGCAGACAGACGTCCGATCGGGGTCTTTACGTGAATGGTGGTCAGGTTTGCCAGGATCAGTGCACGGTAACGCGTCTCATCACTGACTCCCAGCTCCTTCGCATACACAATTACCGGAACGGAGGTAGTGATACCCTGGTTTCCGCTTCCGGAGTTGATCACAACCGGCATCTCGCAGCCGTTCATGCGGGCATCGGAGCCTGCCGCTGCCATGGCTTTTGCCCGGACACGAACATCGTATCTATCCATATCCAGGAGTACCTTGCCGATGTTTGCGCCGTAATCATTCTTCAGGCCTTCCTCCGCGATGGCCATGTTAAATGCCATCTGCTGGTCCAGAAGTTCCTTGACATCGTTGATATCTGCGGTCATTGCGAAATCCCAGATATGTTCCATGTCGAGGAGGGTACGGTCGGTCAGGCCTTCCTCGCTGTCATCGGAAACTGCTTCATCCTTCAGAACCTCTCCGTTCTTCTCGATGTGAACGATGTTGGTGTGGAAGTTGGCGATACGCACCTTTGCGTAGGAATCGCCGTGGGATACGGTCACAAGGATATCGAAGGTGCAGCCAGCTTCCATGTGCTCTACCCGAATCGGAACCTCTTCCATGAACTGCTTCATCTGCCGGATCTGCTCCGGGCTTACCTCAGCGATGACCTCAAGCTGTTTGTCCGGGTCACCGGCTACAATACCGGCTGCAGCGGCTGCGCTGATGCCCTTTAAATGGCCGGTGTTCGGCACGATTACGGATTTCACGTTCTTGATGATGCTGCCGCTGGCTTCTACGGTTACATGATCCGGCATCTCTCCCAGCGTTTTTCTTGCGACTGCCGCTGCATAGGCCAGTGCGATCGGCTCGGTGCATCCCATAGCCGGAATCAATTCCTCTTTCAGGATCTGAATATATGCCTGATAATGCGGATCTGTTTTCTCCATTTCGATCTCCCCCTTTTTCTGCATTTCCAGCAGCGGCTCATATTGATCAGGTATGTCCGTCCTGCTTTATCATTGCGGCTTGCCTTATTGATAAATTTATCGTACCATATAGTTACATTAATGTAAAATTTAAAGTTTTTAACATATCGTTTAATTTTTTTTAATCATGAAAGGGGATTTTCCATGGAATTTCGCGAGATCAGCACCTTTTTGCAGGTTGCCCAGCATCAGAGTTTTTCCAAAGCCGCCAGACAGCTTGGATACTCCCAGGCCGCCGTCACCATCCAGATCAAACAGCTGGAACGTGAACTCGGCGTCCATCTTTTTGACCGCATCGGAAAACAGATTTCCCTGACCCACCAGGGACAGGTATTCTACCAGTATGCCATCGCCATCCGCAATGACCTGGAGCAGGCAAGAAACGCGGTTGCGGACGCGACCACGTTAAACGGCAAGCTCTGCCTCGGCACCATCGAGTCCATCTGCGCCTCCATCTTCCCGGACCTGCTGGCAGAATACCACCGGCTGTACCCGGAGGTCACCATCAGCATTGTAACCGATTCTCCCGAAGTCCTGCTGGACCGGATGAATGAAAATACCATCGATATTGTGTATCTTCTGGACCGGCGGATCTACGACAACCGCTGGTGCAAGACCCTGGAAAAGCCGGAGGAAAATATCTTTGTAGCTTCCCCGGACCATGAGCTGGCTCTGGCTGACCGGGAGCTGGAGCTGGATGAAGTCCTGGCCTTCCCATTCCTTCTGACAGAAAAGGATGCCAGCTACCGTCATATGCTTGAACAGTATCTGGCATCCACCGAACGTTCCATAAAACCGTTCCTGGAGATTGGCAATACGGAATTCATCATCCATATGTTATTAAAAAATACGGGGATCTCATTCCTCCCGAAATTCACGGTCCAGCGGGAGCTGCAGCAACAGCAGCTGACTGCCTTAAAGGTCCGCGGTTTCCGGATGCAGACCTGGCGGCAGATCTTCTACCACAAGGATAAGTGGGTCACCGGGGAAATGCAGGAATTCCTGCGCCTGGCAAAGGAAATGAACTGAGCCGTAAAGCCTGCGGCAGCTTATTTCCGGCTCTCGTCGTAGCACTTGCGCACTGCCTGGGCCAACTGGTCCGCGCAGGATGTATCCTTGCCGCCACAGGTATTGCCGTGCAGCGTATCGTAGATCTGGTCTACGGTCATGCCGTCTACCAGCTTGCTGATGGCTTTTAAGTTGCCGCTGCAGCCTCTGGTAAATTCTACATTCTTTACAACATCGCCCTCTAAGTCAAAAGACAGTGAGGTCGGGCACACATTGTGCGGTTTTACAGTGTATCTCATCGTTTCAACTCCTCCTTGTTTCTGTAACATTTCAGATGCCCGGCCGCCGCAAACAGCCCGGCACCGTTTTTGCCTTGCAGTCTCTGCCTGTCTTACGGCAGAGACACCTCGTTTCAATCAGTCGCTGTCCGGAAGAAGCTTGATCCTTACGATGATCCGGCGGACGAAGCCATTC
>CAVIRL010000116.1:0-8847 GCA_963645005.1 Prevotella sp. P5-108 | reverse complement strand
AGCCAAGATGTTTCATGACGCATTGGTGCCTTTCGCAGAAAGGCGGAAAATAACGATGAAAATTCATTGAGCTGTACAATCAATCTTGCGTTTTATTTTGCACGGGAATATTACACGATCGTTCGGGAACTTCCAGCAGGCAAGGGTTTTGCTGACATATGCCTGATTCCAAGAAAAACGCATTTGGATAAACCGGCTGTAGTCATTGAGTTGAAATGGGATAAAAGTGCATCTGGTGCATTAGAACAGATCAGGGACAAGCAATATGTGAATGCATTAAAAGATTATCATGGAAATATATTGCTTGTCGGAATTAATTATAACAAAGAAACGAAGAAGCATGAATGTATCATCGAATCTATGCGGAAATCTATATCATGAAGCAGAGGATCGCTGGCGGTTAAGTCCTGCATACGATCTCACATATAGTAATACTTATTACGGCGAACATACAACCACAGTGGATGGAAATGGGCGTAATCCGGGAGAAAAGGAGATTCTGGCAATTGTCATTTTACTGGTTTTATCACAAGAACTCCCACCCCAACCAGACCGATCGTCAGCACCCAGGAAATCGGGAACGCATAATACAGAATCTGTAGCTGTTTATATTGTCTGAAGACGGTGCAGATCCACAGGATGCGGAAGCAGCAGGTCCCTAAGATGGCCGCAACAGCCGGATAAAGGGAATGGCCGGTGCCTCGTAAGAAGCCGGATGGAATCTCGTACAGACTGCAGAGGGGTTCAAAAAACAGAATGCACATTATGCGAAAGCAGGCGTGCCGGATCACGGTCTGATCTGCAGAAAAAATTCCTGCAAAGAAAGTTCGGAACAGAATCAGCGGTTCAATCAGAAGCAGGCTGCTCAAAACAGAGAACATCATGCAGATCCGCAGGATTTTTCGGCACCGTTTATTCTGATCGGCAGAATAGTTCTGACTGGTAAAGGTGGTTGCGGTCTGGCCGAAGGCGGTTATGACATAGTAGGTAAAATATTCAAAGTTCATGGCAATGGTGCTGCCTGCAATTGCGGTGGAACCGAAGCCATTGACGGATGCCTGCACAAAGATGTTGGCGAAACAGAATACGGCGCCCTGAATTGCTGAGGGAATTCCGATTCGGAGAACCGTCATCATATATTCGGAACGAATATCGTAGGGGCGAAGGGAAAAGGGACTGGCAGCGGTCTCTTTTTTTAAGCGGTAGAGAACAAGAACTGCCGAGCACATGGTGGAGAGCACGGTAGCAGCTGCAACTCCGGCAACGCCAAGCCGGAATCCTGCAACAAATACAAGATTCAGAAGCACGTTTGCGATTCCGGACAGGGTAAGGGCAGCAAAGGGAGAGCGGCTGTTGCCGTAAGCTCTGAGAATTGCGGCACCAAAATCGTAGAGCAGCAAAAATGGATAACCAAGAAAGTAGATTCTGAGATAAAGAACCGAGGTATCCAGAATATCCGACGGTGTTTGGATGAGCCGGAGCAGCGGGGCGGAAATACACTGTCCGGCAATCAGGCCAGTTACACCGATCATAGCAGCCAGCAGCATAGATGTCCAAATCATGGATGTCATATGCTGCTTTTGAAGCAACTGTGCCTCGGCGCGAGAATGTGCCAAGGCACATTCCTTTTCATGTCCGATCTGCCGGGCAATCAGCACATTTACTCCAATGGATAATCCGGATGACAGGGAGACGATCAGCGCAATGATTTCCCCATTGGTTCCCACGGCGGCCAGGGCAGATGAGGTATCGAACAATCCCACAATTGCGGTATCGGCGGCATTGAATAATTGCTGAAGCATGCTGCTCAGTGCAATTGGGATGGTGAATAAAAGAACGTTCCGATATAAGGAACCGGTCAGCATGTTTACATTTTTTACGCGGCAGTTCATAGTTTCCATTCCTTTCAAAAAATTCTTGAATCATTGTAGCGCAGGAAATATAATAGAAAAAGCGAATTTATTTGATAGATCACATCGAAAAAGGGAATGATACTGCATGGACAATAACCTGTTAAAATATCTGGCTTTTGTGAAGACTGTGGACACGGGAAGTTTTACAAGGGCTGCCGAAAGCCTGAATTATGCCCAGTCCTCCATCAGCAAGATGATTGCAGACCTGGAGAAGGAATGGGGGATTTTGTTATTGGAACGAAATAAAAAAGGCGTTTGCCTGACCTCCTCCGGCAAAGACGTCTTGCCCTATGCAAGAAAGATTGTGAGTGATTTTGAGGAGATCCAGCAAAAAGTCAATGCGATCCACGGCATTCAAAGCGGCATGACCCGGATTGGCATCTTTGCCAGTGTGGCCATCAACTGGCTGCCGGATGTGTTTGCGAGGTTCCAGAAAGATTATCCGGGCATTGAGTATGAAATGCTGTTGGGAGATTATGATGAGGTAGAACGCTGGATTGAGGAAGGACGGGTAGACTGTGGCTTCCTGCGTTTGCCAGCAGGGCGTGATCTGGATGTGATCAGCATGAAAATGGATGAATATAAGGCGGTGCTTCCGGTTAATCACCCACTTGCGAAGAAAGAACTGTTGGAGTATGAAGATCTGAACGGTCAGCCGTTTCTTCTGCTGGAGCACGGAGGAAAAACGGAGGTATCTGAATTACTGGAGCAGAACCATGCGCATCCCAACATCCGCTTCACCACCTGGGAAGATTTTGCAATCATGGCCATGGTCGAGCGGGGACTGGGAATCGGAGTGCTGCCGGACATGATTTTAAAGCGGATCCCTTACCAGATCGCCATCCGGTCCTTTCGAAAGCCGTATTTTCGGGAAATTGGCCTGGCTATGAAAGACCGGACAAGGTTGAGTCCGGCGGCGCAGAAGTTTGTGGAATATCTGAATAAAAAAGATTGAAGAGATTGTTGGAATGGAATCCCAAGCTTCTTTAACGAATTTGCAAACGGATTTATTGTGCTGCTGTTCAATATCCAGATATCAAAATATTGCTGAGACACAGCTTTGCCGGTATACAGCGTGATCTCAAACTGTGTTATCCTGTTTAATTCCCTGTTTACTGGTGTCGGTCAGTCGATTCAGCCGATAGGACGCAATTTCCTGTGAAACAAAAAAGCAAGCAGATTTTCGTTTGACATTTTGGAAAAATTAAAATATAATAATCCCCGAACGAGTAGCAGACTAGCGTAAATCCAGTTTTGCTGCTCGTTTTTTATTTAAAAATAAATAGAAAATGCCATAAAAAGTGTGTAGCTTATCAGCGTAAGTCCAACTTGCGGGAAAAGTCTACACACTTTTTTGTGCAGAAAGAGGAGGAGTCATTAAAGATGGCAGAGAGCAACAAAATGAAAGACATGCCGGTGAACCGGCTCATGGTGCAGATGGGAATTCCCATGATCGTATCCATGGCTTTGCAGGCGGTCTACAACATCGTGGACAGTGCCTTCGTCGGCAACATGAAGGTGGGCAGTGAGTCGGCATTAAACGCCCTTACGCTGGTATTCCCGGTTCAGATGCTGATGGTGGCGGTGGGAATTGGAACCGGTGTAGGAACCAACGCGCTTCTTGCGAGAACGCTGGGGCAGGGAAACGCAAAGAAGGCAGCAAAGGTGGCAGGAAATAGTTTGTTCCTTGGGGCAATCATCTATGTGGCATGCCTGTTGTTTGGAATATTCGGAGTAAAGTCCTATATTGCATCGCAGACTGTGAATCCGGAAGTCATTTCCATGGGAACCAGCTATTTAAGAATATGCTGCATGATCTCCTTTGGAATGATTTTCTTTTCCTTATTTGAAAAACTGCTGCAGGCAACCGGCCGTTCCCTGTATTCCACGATCGGACAGGTGGTGGGTGCTGTGGTAAATATCATCCTGGACCCCATCATGATCTACGGAATCGGCCCGGTACCGGAAATGGGCGTAGAGGGTGCCGCCTATGCGACGGTTATTGGACAGGTGGCATCTGCTGTGTTGTTATTCGTGTTCCATATGAAATTAAATAAGGAATTTGAACATGGAATGAAACATATAAAACCGGATGCAGGAATCATAAGAGAAATCTATAGCATCGGCCTTCCCGCAATCATCGCCCAGGCTCTGATGTCCATCATGGTTTATGTGATGAACCTGATCCTGAAATTCAGCCCATCCGCCCAGACTGCATATGGACTGTTCTACAAAGTCCAGCAGTTTGTTCTGTTCCTTGCCTTTGGCCTGAGAGACGCGATCACGCCGATCATCGCCTTCGCGTACGGAATGGGAAGCAAAAAGAGAATCAAGGACGGAATCAAATATGGTCTTTTATACACCATTGGCCTGATGATCTTTGGCATTCTGATCACGGAATTATTCCCGGGAGCATTTGCGACATTGTTCAACGCCGGGCAGTCAAGAACCTATTTTATTAGTGCCATGCGGGTAATCTCCATCAGCTTTATTTTTGCGGGAATTAATGTGGCTTATCAGGGCATTTATCAGGCACTGGATGGCGGTCTGGAGTCTCTTGTGATTTCCCTGCTCCGGCAGCTGGTGATCATACTGCCGTTAGCCGGAATCTTTTCTATTTTTGTCAGAAACGGGCAGATGGGAGTAGCCCTGATCTGGTGGGCATTTCCGATCACAGAGGCTGTTGCCTGTCTGGTGGGATATGGATTCTTAAAGAAAATCAGAACAAACAGAGTGGAGCGTTTCAATTAAGGAGGAACTGGCTATGACAAAAAGAATCATTACGATCAGCAGAGAGTTTGGAAGCGGCGGACGCTTTATCGGGGAGGAAGTAGCAAAGAAGCTTGGAATTGCGTATTATGACAAGGATATCATCGGCCAGATTGCAGAAAAATCCGGATTTTCACCAGAATATATTCAGGAGAAATCTGAACTGTCTCCGAAAAAAGGCCTGTTTGCCTATGCCTTTACAGGGCGTGATCGCGCCGGAAAATCCGTGGAGGATATGGTGTATGAAGCCCAGCGTAAGGTAATTCTGGAAATCGCGGGAAAAGAATCCTGTGTGATCATTGGAAGAAACGCGGACTTTATTCTGAAGGACCGGAAGGATGTGCTGAATGTTTTTATCCATGGAGATCTGCCGGAAAAAACAGAGCGGATCTGCAGGCTGTATCATGTCAGCGAGGCAGAGGCACAAAAGATGATGGAGGATATCGACAAGCGCCGCAGGAGCAATTATAATTTTTACACAGACCAGAAATGGGGGATGGCATCGAATTATATGCTGTGTCTGAACAGTTCCCAGCTGGGATATGAGTTATGTGAAAAGATGATTGTGGATTGTGCAGGATAATAGTGGCAGTGATGAGTGAAAACCATCCACTGGCAGCAGAAACAGAATTGTCTCTGGAGCAGATTGCCAACGAAACCCTGATCACGCTGCCGCCAAGGTGTATTCCCTTTCAAAAGGGAAATCAGTTTCAGGAGTACTTGACCCTTCATGCCCAGGATCATGTGCATCTGGTGAGTGACGGTGAGGCCGAGAGCGTTCTTCTTGCAAAATGCGGCTACGGAATTGCCCTTTTGCCGGGATTTTTTATTGAGAAGGAGCTAAACGGCGTCTCCGCTGGTTCTAGCAAAAAAGGAGATGGCCTGCGTTCCTGTTGCGGGAACAAAGAATATTGGGTATGGGATTTATTACCGGAATAAGGAAAAACATATTCAGACTTTTGTGAACAGCTACAAGGCTGCATGTTTCAGTGTCTGAGAAAGTGGTGATTCAGGTGGTTGTTGGAATCACGCACTTTTTCAGCAGGAAAAACGGGCTGAAATTCATAAAGCCGAAGCATGTCACATCCAGCATCACCCAGATGATCGGCAATGGAATTCCAAGCTTCTTTAATGAATTTGCCAATCAGCAGGCTGTATCATGTCAGCGAAACAGAGGCACAAAAGATGATGGAAGACATCGACAAACGCCGCAGGAGTAATTATAATTTTTATGTAACTGTTCAGTACCTTCACAGTTACGAATCTTTGCGGAGGAAAAATGATTATGACCGAAAAAGAAAAAATGTTAAGGCAGTTGATGTATGATGCAAACTATGACAAAGAACTTTTACAGGAACGGGTCGATGCGAAGGAGTTATGCTATGAATATAACCGGCTTCGCCCATCAGATGAACAGGGGCAGAGAGCAGTTATGCGGAAGCTGCTTGGAAAAACAAAAGAGAATTTCGCCATCATGCAGCCGTTCTGGTGTGATTACGGCTACAATATCGAGATTGGCGAGAACTTCTTTGCGAACCACAATCTGGTGATTCTGGATCCGGCGAAGGTGACATTTGGCGACAATGTGTTTATCGCGCCGAACTGCGGCTTCTACACGGCAGGCCATCCGGTCGATGCGGAGCGACGCAACCAGGGTCTGGAATACGCCTATCCGATCACAGTAGGGGATAATGTCTGGATCGGAGGTGGCGCTCATGTCATGCCGGGTGTCACCATCGGCAGCAATGTGGTGATCGGAGGCGGAAGTGTGGTGGTAAAAGATATTCCGGATAACTCCGTGGCAGTAGGAAATCCGTGTAAGGTGATCCGGGCAATTACGGAAGAGGATAAGAAGCGGTGCTGGGACAGGAATGGATCATATCAAGAAATGAAGGAAGAACGGAATACAAAATGAACCGGCAGGAACTGATCGAGAAAATAAAAGCCTATCATCCGTTCAATGAGCAGGAGGAGATGGACAAGGCCCTGCTCCTGAACTGGATCGCGACCCGGGAAAACGCATTTTCCAGGGACAACACCGTAGCGCATATGACAGCCTCGGCCTGGGTGGTGAACAAAGACCGGAGCAAGGTTCTGATGGTCTATCACAATATTTACAATTCCTGGTCCTGGCTGGGCGGACATGCGGACGGAGAGACGGACCTGCTGGCAGTGGCAATCCGGGAAGTGAAGGAAGAGGCCGGGATTTCCAGTGTGCATCCGGTATCAGAGGATATCTTTTCCCTGGAGTCTTTGACCGTAGACGGACATGTGAAACGGGGCAGTTATGTATCCAGTCACCTACATTTAAATGTAACCTATCTTCTGGAAGCGGATTCAGAAGAGCAGGTTTCGGTGAAGGAGGATGAGAACAGCAGCGTGGCCTGGTTCACGCCGGAAGAAGCCCTGAAAAAATCCACGGAGCCCTGGTTTGTGGAGCGGGTATATGGAAAGCTTGTGGAGAAGATGAAGAAAAACGATTAATATCCACATAAAAATCACACATCTTTCTGCTAAGATTCACGCCAGAAGGTGCGTAGAAACGTGATCTTCTGGCAGTGGGAATCTGTGCCGTACTGGCTGCGGCTGCCGCGGGCATGGTACTGGCAAAGAGTTTATCGGTTCCGCTGCTTAAGGTGACAGAAATCACCCGGAAAATTTCGGATGGAGATTACGGGGCAAGACTGGAAACAGGAAAACGGCAGACCCGGGAACTGGCGGAGTTGAGTGGTGCCGTCAATCATATGGCAGAAAGTCTGGAACGCCAGGAACTGCTCCGCAGGCGTCTGACTTCGGATGTAGCCCATGAGCTTCGCACACCGGTGGCGAACGTGTCACTGAATCTGGAAATGATGCTGGAGGGTGTCTGGGAGCCGGAAACGGAGCGGCTGCAGAACTGCTATGAAGAGCTTGGCCGGATTTCCGACATTATTTCGGATTTGGAAAAGCTGCGTCAGATTGAGGCTGAGCAGATGAAACTGGAAATGGAGCCGGTGGATCTCCTGGAATTGTCTGAGGCAGTGGTGACCGCATTTGAGCCGGACCTGAAAAAGAAAAAACTTACCTGCGGAGTGAGTGGAGAAAGAACTGTGGTGCAGGGAGATCAGAAACGCCTGCATCAGGTGATTTTCAATCTGGTTTCCAATGCAATGAAATATTCCACGGAAGGCGGAGACATCCAGATTCGTGTGAAGTCTGAAAAAAGGAAAGCAGTGCTGATCGTGGAGGACCAGGGAATCGGCATTGCAGAGGCGGATTTGCCGCTGATCTTTGAACGGTTTTACCGGACCGATCTTTCCCGCAGCCGCAAAACCGGAGGAGCCGGAATTGGCCTTGCAATTGTGAAAACCATTGTCCAGGCGCATCAGGGGACCGTGACCGTTACAAGCAAAGTGGGATGTGGAAGCCGTTTTACGGTCACATTCCCGGTGGTTGACGCAGGTCTATAGCGTGCTTTATACGGAAGGCAGGCTTTGTACCGGCCAGCCGGATGGAGCATGATGTATGCGGCCATTACGCGCGGCCGGATGTGCTTCAGCTTCAGGTAAAGGAATAAGACTGCAGGACGGAAGTTTATTTCAGCGAAAGAGCCTGCGGAGTGCCGGGCGCAGGGTTTCTTCTGTGGCGCACCATTTATCCGCAAGACAGATTAGCCACGCCTCCCGGCACTGCGGCGGAATAGGAGTCAGTGGGAACATATGGCGGGCTATCATATTTTGTTCCCGCTTGTTCAGGTCATAATCCCGCATGGCATTTCTTAACGCCGTTCCCGGATGGCGGAAGCCGTGAAGCCGGTGGGAGGCATCGTTTTCATGCCAGTCATATAAAAAATAATCATGCAGCAGAGCGCCCTTCACAAGGGAGGCTTCATCCAGAGAAAGCTGCCATTTTTCCATAAGAAAAAGGCTGACATAGGCAACGTGTACGCTGTGCTGGTAGATGGTCGTGCAGCCATGCTGCATGGCCTCTTTTTCTTCATAAAATCTTCCCTCAAGTGCCAGCTCCCGGATGGTGTCGGCCAGAAGCTTTTTGCGTCCGGAAGATAAGGAAATGTTCGTTTTCATAGGGGTGGATCACCTCAGATACGGATATTTATGTTCACATTTTTGTTCTCCTGATTCAAGCACGGGTCGTGCTCGCACGAACCCGTATTTGAATCACCAAT
>CAVIRL010000115.1:0-9039 GCA_963645005.1 Prevotella sp. P5-108 | reverse complement strand
GATGGGAAGCCGCCTGAGCGGAGCAAAGATTGAACACAGAACAGATGGAAACATTATTTCTGATGGAATTGCCCTTGGCGCGATTCAGGTGCCGACCTCAGGACTTCCGATCATTATGCTGAGTGAACGCCAGAGCATGGGCGGTTACACCAAGATTGCCAATGTGATCAGTGTGGATTTGCCGCGGATCGCCCAGGCGGTACCCGGTACAAAGGTGCGGTTCCAGAGAGTGCGGGTAGAAGAAGCAGAGCATCTCTGGGAAGAAGAGTTAAAACAGTATGAGCAGATTCGAAAGCATTTTGCTAAGGAACATCAGAAATACTTTTATTTTCAGGAAAAGGAGCATCTGCTTCCTTTGGGACATAAAGGAATGGCTGGATAAAGGAGGATATCGTTATGTATGAAGTAGACTTAAACAGTGATCTGGGAGAGAGTTTTGGCCGTTATGTGCTGGATGCGAATGAGGAGATCCTGCATCATGTAACCTCTGCTAATATTGCCTGTGGATTCCATGCCGGAGATCCGATGGTCATGCGGCATACGGTAGAGATGGCGAAGAAACTTGGCGTCGGCATTGGGGCACATCCGGGTTATCCGGATCTTCAGGGGTTTGGCAGAAGAAAAATGGTGCTGACCTACGATGAGATCAAGAATCTGGTAACGTATCAGCTTGGCGCCATCTATGCTTTCGCGAAATCGGTGGGAGAGCCGGTGGCTCATATCAGTGCTCATGGCGCACTGGGAAATCTGGTTCAGGAGGATGCCATGGCAGCGAAAGCATTGTGCCAGGCCTGTTACGAGTTTGATCCGTCCATGAAAGTTTTATATTATGGAAAGAACTCCGTACTGAAGAAATCAGCCGATGAGTTCGGACTGCCAACGGTCAGCATGGTATTTGCGGACCGTGCTTATCTGGAAGATGGAAATCTGGTGCCGAGAAGCCAGCCGGGAGCCATGATCGAGGATAAGGACGAAGCCATCAGCCGTGTGATCCGCATGATCAAGGAAGGAAAGGTAACAGCAATCACCGGAAAGGATATTGAAGTGAAAGCGGAAACCGTGCTGGTGCATGGAGATGGTGCTCATGCAGTAGAATTTGTGCTGGCCCTGGAAGAAGCCTTCCAAAAAGAAGGAATCAAAATCCGCTGCTTCAGCAAGTAAAGGAAAGGGGAGCCAATATGCGAAATTATGTGATCACGATTGCCAGAGGATATGGAAGCGGCGGCAAGGAAATTGCCGGACTGCTGTCAAAAGAACTGGATATCCCCTGCTATGAGCATCAGATTCTGGAGATGGCATCGGAGTACAGCGGAATCAGTGAGCAGTTGTTTGCCGAGGTAGATGAAAAACTTCGTGCCAGCAACATCCGCCGCCTGCTGGCAAAGGTACCGGCATCCACGCTTCTGACACCGCATGACAAGGAGTTTACATCCGATGATAACCTGTATAACATTCAGGCCCAGATCATCCGGAGCTTGGCAGAAACCGAGTCCTGTGTGATCGTGGGAAAATGCGCAGATTATATTTTAAGAGAACGCAAGAATGTCATCAGTGTTTATATTGACGCACCGCGGCCCTGGTGTGTGAAAACCGTTATGAACCGTCTAAAGGTAGATGAGGCAGAGGCGCACCGGCTGATCCACCGGACGGATAAGTACCGTTCGGATTACTACTATCATTACACAGGCGGTCTGGACTGGACCAACATGAACCATTATGATTTTGTGATCAATACGGCTCGGGTGGAACGGGATGAGTGCATCGCCATGCTGGCAGACTGCGCACGAAGACGATTTTTAAATGAATAGAAATGGACTGATGGGAGGACAATACCATGAAATTTCAGATTGCAGACAGAATGACTAAGCTGGCTCCATCCGGGATCCGGAAAGTAAATGAGAAAGCACTGGCTATGGAGCGTGCCGGAGAAACGGTGATCCATTTTGAGATTGGCCGCCCGGATTTTGATACTCCGCAGTATATTAAGAAGGCCTGCATGGACAGCCTGGAGCGCGGAGAAGTATTCTATACCTCCAATTTCGGAGATATGAAATTAAGGGAAAACATTGCGGAGTATCTGGAACTGCACAACCATATTTCCTATAAAGCGGAGGAAGTTCTGGTAACGGTAGGACTTTCTGAGGCAGTTTACGCAGTGTTATGTGCCTTGCTGGATGAGGGGGATGAAATCCTGGTGCCGGATCCGGTATGGATCAACTACCTGAATGTGCCGAGACTTCTTGGCGCGGTACCGATCAGCTACGATCTGCTGGAGGAAAATGGATATCAGCCGGATCTGAAACAGTTGGAAGCCCTTATCACGGACAAGACCCGGGTAATTGTCATCAATACGCCGGGCAATCCGACCGGAAGTATTTTAAGCCGTGAGACGCTGGAAAGCATTGCAGAGCTGGCAAAGAAATATGATCTGGCTGTAATCTCGGATGAGGTATATGAGCGGCTTCTTTATGATGACGCGGAGCATATCAGCATTGCCTCGCTTCCGGATATGAAAGAGCGTACTGTAACCTTCAATGGTTTTTCTAAGGCATATTCCATGACCGGATGGCGCCTGGGTTATGTCGCTGCCCCGAAGGAACTGATCGCGGAACTCAACAAGGTTCATCAGCATATGACAATCTGTGCGCCGTCCTTTGTCCAGAAGGCCGGAATTGTGGCATTGCGTGATGAGACCACCGAGGTGGCAGACATGGTGAAGGAATACCAGAGACGCCGTGATTACGCGGTAGAAGCCATCAACAGCACGCCGGGCATCCACTGCTTAAGCCCGAAGGGTGCGTTCTACATCTTTATCAATGTGAAAGAACTGGGAATGCCAGAGGGTGAGGTGGCAGAGTATCTGCTGGAACACCAGAAGATCGCGCTGGTGCCGGGCAATGTATTTGGAAAGAACGGTACCGGTTATCTGCGGATGTCCTTCGCCAACAGCTATGAAAATATTGTGGAAGGATGCAGACGGTTAAAGGAAGGAATTGCGGAATTGAAAAAGGGTTAACTGCCGCAAAAACGCGGTGAAAATCAGTGAGGAGGCATCAGCCATGAAGTACAAAGCACTTTTTTTGAGAGACCTGCATGAATCCGGAAAGAAACTGCTGCAGGAGCATGATTGTGAAGTTGTGATTGCCAGAAGCCTGAAGCTGGAGGAGTATCGTGACCAGCTGGAGGCATGTGATGCTGTTTTTGTAAGGAATGAGCCGGTCACGGCGGAAATGATGGATCTGGCGCCGAATTTAAAGGTGGTAGCAAAACATGGAGTCGGGTACGATAACATTGACGTGGCCTATGCGACAAAAAAAGGAATTCAGGTGGTTTACGCACCGACCGGAAATATCAATTCTGTGGCAGAGATGACTATGCTTCATATTTTAAGCTGCGCCAGAAGACTGCGCCATTCCCAGGAAGAGTTTATCAAGGGAAATTATAATGTCCGGTTCCAGATGAACGATACCCATGAGATTGAGGGAAAGACACTGGCACTGATCGGCTGCGGAAATATCGCGCGCCTGGTGGCGAAAAAAGCGGTGTATGGTTTTGGGATGCGAGTGATCGGTTATGATCCTTTTGTAAAGAAGAAACAACTGGAATGCGGCATAGAGATGATAGAAGACCGGGATCAGGTGTTTGCGGAAGCAGATTTTGTCAGCATTCATCTGCCGTCTCTGCCAGATACCATTCACAGTATAGGAAAGCGGGAGTTTCAGCTGATGAAACCGACGGCTTATCTGATCAATACAGCAAGAGGAAATCTGATCTGTGAAGAGGAACTGATTGAAGCGCTGAAAACAGGAGAGATCGCGGGAGCCGGACTGGATGTTTATGAAGAAGAACCTCCGGCAGCGGACAATCCGCTTTTGTTTATGGATCAGGTCAATGTAACGCCTCACTGCGGCGGTCTGACGGTGGAGGCATCGGAACGGCTTTCTTACACGGGAGCAAAGGGAATTCTGGAAGTGCTGTATCATGAGCCGCTGACCTGGCCGGTGAATCAGGTGCGGGACGATGGCTGATATCCGCAGCCTGGCAGAACTGCAGACCGCCATGTTCTGCCTGATGATGGCCGGGTGGTTTATGACCCGAAAAGGTATTCTTCCGATTTCTGTCCGGAAGCCCCTGACGGATCTGATCATTGATTTTGTTCTGCCCAGCAACATTATTGTATCATTTCTGATTGAGTTTAACCGGCAGATTCTGGTCTCCTGCATGACCATTCTTCTGGTTTCCGTGGGAATTCAGGTGTTTGCGGCAGTAGCCGGGCGCCTGTTTTATCCGGGCATTGGAGAGAAAAAACTGCCGGTGGTCCGATATGGAACCATTGTCTCCAATGCGGGCTTTCTGGGAAATCCGATCGTGGAGGGACTTTACGGAAGCCAGGGGCTTTTGTATGCGTCAATTTATCTGATCCCGCAGCGTATCATGATGTGGTCTGCCGGAATTTCCTGTTTTACCGGAACAAAGGGAAAGCAGGTCATAAAAAAGGTGCTGACACATCCCTGCATTGTGGCAGTGATCATTGGCGTGGTGCTGCTGATTTTTCAGGTACGCCTGCCGGGGGGAATTGAGAAGACTTTGCGATATTCCAGCAACTGCACCACCGCGCTTTCCATGATCGTGATTGGAAATATTCTGGCAGAGGTGCAGGCATCGGAGATTCTGGAACGGGACTGCCTGTGGTTCTGCCTCATCCGCCTGATCGTCTTTCCGGCAGTGGTTCTTCTGGTCTGCCGTCTTCTGGGCCTGGATGAACTGGTAACGGAGGTGTCCGTGGTACTGGCCGGAATGCCGGCAGCGACCACCACGGCAATCCTGGCGGCAAAGTACGATGGGGACGCCCACTTTGCGGTAAAGATCGTGTTTCTGTCAACGGTATTGTCGCTGGTGACCGTGCCGGTGCTGTGCATGGTGATGACGAGGATTTAAAATAAAAACGTAGTGGGGAAGAGTTGTTTCAGAACTGATTTTTTGTCAGCATCTGGAACAACTCTTTTATTGCATTACATATTAAGGAGGCGTCGGTGGCGCGTCCGCTGATTTCCGGGTTTTGCCTTGATTTGTCGCAGGCCAGATAGAATCTCTTTGTGGATGGCAGCACCAGTGTCCGGTATTCCGGCCGTTTACATCCGCGGCACCAGGCGTGGGTGAGATATACCCCTTCATCCTGTGCAGTCAGGTCCAGGACTGTGGATAAGTTGGCTGCGAAACGGATTTTTGGTGCAAAACCAAAGTCCTCGAACAGAGGGTAGAGGTTTTGGCTGCTTTGCAGGGCGGCATCGGTTTCGGAAAAGAGAAAGGTATCGTTTCGGAAATCGGAAATGTCGGCAGCTTCGTTTCGAGAGTCAGAAATGTCGGCGGCTTCGTGGCGGGAAGAGGCGTAGAGCAGAATCTGGGGAACTTCGTCGAAATGGTGCAGGGACAATGGCAGACCGGATGCAGCTCCGGTTCCAGCTTGGGAATGCTGAGATTTCCTGGAAGTTTTCTGCCGTTCAGCGGCGGAAAAGTTCGCGGCGGCAGGCATTTCCCCGGTCAGGATCAGGTCAGTTTGTCTATCCAGCAGCCGATTTACCAGCTCTGACTCCGGATAGCAGGAAAATTCCAGATGAACCGGTGTTTCCAGGGCAGCAGATGCGGCCTGGATTTTATCACGAAAATAAGACGGATCCACATCCTCCGGATAGGCAATCCGGAGGGTGGGCTTTCCGTTTCTTTTCTGTTCCTCCAGCTTGTTTTTCAGGAGATCGAGCTGAAATCGGCACTGCTGAAAATAGGTGTGATAAGCCTGGCCTGCCTCGGTCAGGGAAAGAGTGCGGCCGGAGCGGGCAAACAAGCTGCAGTCCAGTTCCGCCTCCAGTAGCCGGATCTGCTTGCTGATGGCGGGCTGGCTGACAGAGAGGGCCTGGGCAGCTTCGGTAAAGCTGCCGTATCTGACAATGGTGAGAAAATACTGTATTTCCAGACTATTCATGGAAAACCTCCAGCGTTATTCTTGCAAATCTTTATTTTGCGGCAGATTCCATATAGTTTCGGATCATTTCTTCGGAACCGGTCACGGTTCCCTGGATCATCTCAGACTTGCCGCCGCCTTTGCCGCCCAGGGCCTCGTGGAAGCCTTTTGAAAATGCTTTTAAATCTACGGATTCGCTGCCAAGGATATAGCGGTATCCATCGGCATCATTGCCAAGGAAGATTCCGCAGATGCCATGGCATTTGCCTTTTCCTTCGTCTACGAAGCGCCGCGCTACATTCTTATCCACATCTTCTTCGAAAACAAAATAGTTTTCCACATTTTCTGTCAGATTATCCAGAATCTGCTCCATGGCACGGGTCTGGGCGTGAACCAGTTTCTCTTTCCACATGCGGGCCTCGTCTTGAAGATGGTGTACGGCCTGGGCGCTTTCTTCCGGTTTTGCGGAGAGCAGACGGGAGATTTCACGCACATTGTCTTCCTTCATCCGGTAGTCCTTCAGAGCCCGGAAACCGCAGACCATGGTGACCCGGGTGCCGCCTTTGTATTTCACGGCATCGATCAGGCGGATGATACCCACTTCGCCGGTCAGTTTTACATGGGGCGCACAGCAGGCGCAGACATCGTATCCCGGAATCTCCACGATGCGGACCTGACCGGTCAGCTCTTTTTTGCTGCGGTAATCCAGCTGATCCAGTTCTTCCCTGGTTGGATAAGTGACTACGATCGGAAGGTTTTTCACCACGGCTTCATTGGCCTCATATTCTACCTGCTGAAGCTGCTCTGGTGTGAAGGTGCCGTTGAAATCCATGGTCACCAGCTCCTGACCAAGATGAAAGCCTACATTATCATATCCGAAGGTGCGGTGCACAATGCCGGAAACGATGTGCTCGCCGGTGTGCTGCTGCATTTTGGAGAAGCGTTCCTCATAGTTGATGGTGCCGTCCACCTCGGTGCCCGGCTGAAGTGCTCCGTCTGTGTAATGGGTGATGACTTCGTCTTTTTCCCGTACATCCAGCACCTTCACGCTGCCCAGAACTCCCGTGTCGGCATACTGGCCGCCGCCCTCCGGGAAGAATACGGTCTGGTCCAGAACCACTTCATAGCACTGTTTTTTCTCATTCCATTCGCAGGACAGTACCGTTGCGCGGCAGCTGTCCTGATGGCTGTTTTCATAATATAATTTCTTTGTCATTGCTTTTCCTCCGCTTTCAATATAAACTGGTTCTTCCAGAAATCCAGAAGCCCTTCTTTTTTCATTTTACCAAGCTCTGCTGACAGTGCGCTCCGGTCCACCTCCAGATAATCCGCCAGCTGCTGTCGGTTAAAGGGAATCGAAAAGCTCTGGCTTCCTGCCCTGGCCGCCTGGGCCGAAAAGAAGGAAACCAGCCGTCCGCGGATGGACTTCGGGGATGTGTGCATGATCCGCTCGGAAAGGCCGAGATTCTTGCGGGCCGATGCCAGAAGCAGGTTCTGGATCAGCATGCTGTGATGAGTGCAGGTGGTCTGGCAGGTGGTCAGTACCCGGCCGATATCAAGAAACAGGATGTCTGTTTCTTCGTCTGCAACCACGTTTGCCATCAGCGGCTCCCCGGGCACACAGGCGTAGGTTTCCGCGAAGATCTGCCCGGCTCCGGCATGGCCGAAAATGCTCCGGTTGCCCCACAGGTCATCCCGTTCGATGGTCACGCGGCCCGACAGCACAAGGCCAAGATCCTTCACCAGGTCTCCCATATATAGAACGATCTCGCCTTTGTGGTAATGCTTTTTTCTTGCGTAAAAGCACTTCATCATCTCTTTCACCTGCTCCGGGCTGCTGCCCTGAAAAAGCACGGTCCGGGAGAGAAACTGATAATCCATAGCTCTGCCTTTCTTAAAACGTTGTCAAAACAACATATTTATCAGAATCATTATAGTATAATCTGCCTGTACAATCAAGAAACCACGAAAAAACATTCACATATTTATTTTTATCAGGAGGAAGAGTTTATGATTCGAAGAGTAATTCATATTGATCACGAGAAATGTAACGGCTGCGGTATCTGCGCCAATGCCTGTCATGAGGGAGCTATCGGCATTGTAGATGGAAAAGCACAGCTTCTGCGGGATGATTACTGCGATGGACTGGGCGACTGTTTGCCGACCTGTCCGACCGGAGCCATCACCTTTGTGGAGCGTGAGGCTGCGGCTTACGACGAGGAGGCTGTAAAGGTGCATATGGAGCGCCGTAAACAGGAGCAGGCCGCTGGTCACGACACCGCTCACCAGGCAGAGTCTGCTCCGGTCTTCACCGGATGCCCTGGAAGCCGCGCACGTCAGATCGTCCATGAAGAGGCACCGGTATTTACCGGATGCCCGGGAAGCCGTTCTCAGCAGATCAGCCACGAAGAGGAGGTTGAGGCAGCGCAGAACGAGGCACCGGCAGCACTGTTCCATTTACAGTCCCAGCTGACCAACTGGCCGGTACAGATCAAGCTGGCTCCGGTCCGGGCACCATATTTTAACAAGGCGCGTCTGCTCATTGCCGCAGACTGTACTGCTTATGCTTACGCAAATTTCCATCAGGAATTCCTGAAAGGCAAAGTAGCCCTGATCGGTTGCCCGAAATTAGACGATGTAGATTACAGCGAAAAGCTTACCGAGATCATCAAGAGCAACGATATCCAGAGTGTGACCATCGTCCGCATGGAGGTTCCGTGCTGCGGCGGTCTGCAGCATGCAGCCATGACTGCACTCCAGAACAGCGGAAAATTCATTCCGTGGCAGGTTGTTACCATTTCCATTGACGGAAAGATTCTGGATCAGGCGTTTTAAGCCGGGAAGAAAATTTCACTCAGATGAAATTTTTTGACCGGTCCGGCGGTTCTGGCTGCCGGCTTTCCCTTGCAAACTGTGAGGCGCGATGATAGAATGGATGCAGATGTTTCATGGCTGCACAAAGTGCGGCCGACAGCATCTGCAGTAATCATGTGTATGAGCGCATGATGGACAAAAACGGAGGAAAATAAGTTTGAAACAAGTAAGTAGAAAACAGCCATAAAATAAAGGGCATAGCAAAC
>CAVIRL010000114.1:0-9049 GCA_963645005.1 Prevotella sp. P5-108 | reverse complement strand
TCCTCCACCGACATGCAAGCATGTCGTGGACTCAGACTTTTGACACTGTAACCAATATTGCTGATAAAAGAAGGGGAAGAGCATATGGAACGGAGAATGACAAGGGAGATCCGGATCGGAAACCGGAAGATCGGCGGGGGCAGCCCGATCCTGATCCAGTCAATGTGCAACACCAAAACGGAGGATGCGGCGGCAACGGTAGCCCAGATTTTAAAGCTGGAGCAGGCGGGCTGCGATATCATCCGCGTGGCAGTGCCGACCATGGAGGCGGCAGAGAGCTTAAAGACCATCAAACGCCAGATCCACATTCCGCTGGTGGCAGACATTCATTTTGATTACCGTCTGGCCATCGCGGCTATGGAGTGCGGCGCAGACAAGATCCGCATCAATCCGGGCAACATCGGAAACGCAGAGCGGGTTCAGGCCGTGGTGGATAAGGCGAAGGAGTACGGCGTCCCGATCCGCGTGGGTGTCAACAGCGGTTCTCTGGAAAAGCCCCTCATTGAAAAATACGGCGGCGTGACGGCTGAGGGCATCGTGGAGAGCGCTCTGGAAAAGGTGGCCATGATCGAGCAGATGGGCTACGACAACCTGGTCGTCAGCATCAAGTCTTCTGACGTTCTCATGTGCGTGAAAGCCCATGAACTGATCAGCAAAAAGACGGACTATCCGCTCCATGTGGGCATCACCGAGTCTGGTACGCTGACCTCCGGCAACATCAAGTCGGCGGTAGGACTGGGCATCATCCTCCATGAGGGCATCGGCGATACCATCCGTGTGTCCCTGACGGGAGATCCGGTGGAGGAGATCAAGTCCGCAAAGCTGATCTTAAAGACCCTGGGACTGCGAAAGGGCGGTGTGGAAGTGGTTTCCTGCCCGACCTGCGGAAGAACGAAGATCGATCTCATCGGTCTGGCAAACCAGGTGGAAACTATGGTAACGGAATTTGGCCAGCTTGATGTGAAGGTAGCGGTCATGGGCTGCGTGGTCAACGGACCGGGCGAGGCCAGAGAGGCTGATCTTGGCATCGCAGGCGGCTGCGGCGAAGGCCTTCTGATCCGCAAGGGCGAGGTCATCCGCAAACTGCCGGAGGACCAGCTTCTGACAGCCCTTCATGAAGAGCTTGCGTCACTTGCGAAGGAACAGGGGTAGTTGTAATACATGAAAGCATTTTTGGAAGTATTTCCGGGATTACATATGACAGACCAGATGCAGGAGCTTTTAACGCTGGTGAACGTGGACCGCGTGTCCATGACCAGAGATAGAAGCTCTCTTCGTGTTTATATCGTAAGTTCTCGTCTGATCGATAAACGAAATATCTGGTCCCTGGAAAAGGGGATCAGAGAGCAGCTCTTTCCGGGAAAGCAGCTCCAGGTCCATATTTTTGAGAAATATACACTTTCGGAGCAGTACACACCGGAGAAACTTTTAACGGCCTACCGGGACAGCCTGCAGGCAGAGCTAAAGGAGTACAGCATCGTCGAGTATTCCATTTTCCGGAAGGGGCAGTGCACATTTCCGAAGCCGGATCTTCTGCATATGACGGTGGAGGATACCATGGTAAACCGGGACAAGGCCGGCGAGTTAAAACGTGTGCTGGAAAAGGTGTTCCATGAGCGCTGCGGGCTGCCGGTGGAGGTGGAGTACGAGTATGTACCTCCGGTCCGGGCTAAGGCTTCCATTCAGAGAGAGCTGCAGGCTCAGCAGGAAGCAGAGCGCATGACGGCGAAGGTGGCTGCGGTGCTGGGACTGAAGGAGGCCACCGGTACGGATGACGCCTATGCGGGTGCGGTGGACGGAACCGGAGCCCAGGACGGTGCCGGCTTTGGTGCCGGGCAAAATGGTACGCACGGCAGTGGTACCGTGGCGAGCAGCGCAGCAGGCGGACCGAAGAATGGAGCCGGAAAGTCTGCCGGAACCGGACAGGCCGGAAACAGCGGAAAAGCCGGAAATGGTCCTGCCGGTAAAGCAGCAGGCGGAAACGCCCAGGGCGGCAGATCGGGCGGATTTACCGGCGACGAGGCAAGACCCGGACAACTGCGTTCCGGCGGAAAGAAGGACTTTAAGAAAAACGACTGGAGTTCCGGCGGCTACCGCAAGAAATCCGATAACCCGGATGTGCTCTTCGGCCGCGATTTTGAGGATGATTTTATCACCATCGAAAAAATCGAGGGCGAGATCGGTGAGGTAACCGTGCGGGGCAAGATCCTGGATAAAGACAGCCGGGAGCTGCGCAGCGGAAAGACCATCATAATCTTCCATATTACCGACTTTACCGATACGATCACGGTCAAGGTTTTCGCCAACGAGGATACGCTGGAGGACTTAAATGCCGCAATCAAGCCGGGAACCTTTATCCGGCTCTGCGGCATGACCACCATCGACCGGTTCGACGGAGAACTGACCATCGGCTCCGTGCGCGGAATCAAGAAGGCGGAGGATTTCACCAGCAAGCGCATGGACCACAGTCCGGTGAAGCGTGTGGAGCTGCACTGCCATACCAAGATGAGTGATATGGATGGCGTGTCCGATGTGGCCAGCATCATCAAAAAGGCGAAGGAGTGGGGCATGGATGCCCTGGCGGTGACGGACCATGGCTGTGTGCAGGCCTTCACCGAGGCCAGTCACGCCCTGGATAAAAATGACCCCTTCAAGATGCTTTACGGCGTGGAGGGCTACCTGGTAGACGACATGAAAGACCTGGTAGAGAACCCGAAGGGCCAGACCTTTGCGGATTCCTTCGTAGTCTTTGATATCGAGACTACCGGTTTCAGCCCGGAGAAGAACAAGATCATTGAGATCGGCGCGGTAAAGGTGGAGAAGGGCGTCATCACCGACAGGTTCAGCACCTTTGTAAACCCGGATGTGCCGATCCCCTTTGAGATCGAGCAGCTGACCGGCATCAACGACAACATGGTGCTTCCGGCACCGAAGATCGACGTGGTCCTGCCGCAGTTTCTGGAATTCTGCGAGGGCTGCAGCCTGGTGGCCCACAATGCTTCTTTTGATGTGAGCTTTATCTCTCAGAACGCTTCGATCCTGGGACTGCCCTTCGACCCGACGGTTCTGGATACCGTGGCCCTGGCGAGACACCTGCTGCCGAACTTAAACCGTTTTAAGCTGGATACGGTGGCGAAAGCCCTGAACGTCTCCCTGGAGAACCATCACCGGGCCGTGGACGATGCCGGCTGTACCGCAGAGATTTTTGTGAAATTTATTGAGATGCTAAAGAACCGGGGTGTGGAGGATTTAGAGCAGCTCAACAGCATGAGCACGCTGAGTGCCGACATGATCAGGAAGCTGCCCACCAACCACGTCATCATCCTTGCGAAGAACGAGGTGGGACGCATCAACTTATACCGTCTTGTGTCCTGGTCCCATATTGATTATTTCGCAAAGCGCCCGCGTATCCCGAAGAGCGTGTTAAACCAGTTCCGGGAGGGACTGCTGATCGGCTCGGCCTGTGAGGCGGGCGAACTGTATCAGGCGCTGCTTCGCGGACTGCCGGAGGCGGATATCATCAAGATCGCGAACTTCTATGATTTCCTGGAGATCCAGCCATTAGGCAACAACGCCTTCATGCTGCGGGATGAAAAAAGTCCGGTAAAGACGGAAGAAGATTTAAAAGATCTGAACCGCCGCATTGTAAAGCTGGGGGAGACGCTGAACAAACCGGTCTGCGGCACCTGTGATGTGCATTTCCTGAATCCGGAGGACGAGGTATACCGCCGCATCCTGATGGCAGGCCAGGGCTTCTCCGACGCGGACCAGCAGGCTCCGCTGTACTTAAGGACCACAGAGGAGATGCTAAAGGAATTTGATTACCTCGGCCCGGACAAGGCAGAGGAGGTGGTCATCACCAACACCCGCATGATCGCGGATATGTGTGAGAAGATCTCCCCGGTGCGCCCGGATAAGTGCCCGCCGGTCATTGAGAATTCCGATGAGACCCTGCGTAAGATCTGTTACGACCAGGCCCATGAGATGTATGGGGAAGACCTGCCGGGGATTGTTTCGGCGCGTCTGGAAAAAGAGCTAAACTCCATTATCTCTAACGGATTCGCCGTAATGTACATCATTGCCCAGAAACTGGTGTGGAAGTCCAACGAGGACGGCTACCTGGTTGGCTCCCGGGGCTCCGTAGGCTCCTCCTTCGTGGCAAACATGGCAGGTATCACGGAGGTTAACTCCTTAAGCCCCCATTATTTGTGTCCGAAATGCCATTATTCAGACTTTGATTCTGAGGATGTGAAGAAGTTCTCCGGTATGGCGGGCTGCGATATGCCGGATATGCGCTGTCCGAAGTGCGGCACCATGATGACAAAGCAGGGCTTTGATATCCCCTTCGAGACCTTCCTGGGCTTTAAAGGTGATAAGGAGCCGGATATCGACTTAAACTTCTCCGGTGAGTATCAGAGTAAAGCCCACGATTACACGGAGGTTATCTTCGGAAAGGGACAGACCTTCCGCGCGGGCACCATCGGTACGCTGGCGGATAAGACGGCCTTCGGTTTTGTAAAGCGTTACTATGAGGAGCGGGGCATCCATAAGCGAAACTGTGAGATCGACCGGATTGTCCAGGGCTGCGTGGGCGTACGCCGTACCACCGGACAGCATCCGGGCGGCATCGTTGTGCTGCCCATCGGTGAGGAGATTTATTCCTTCACTCCGGTGCAGCGTCCGGCAAATGATATGACCACCTCCACGGTAACGACCCATTTCGATTACCACTCCATCGACCATAACCTGTTAAAACTGGATATTCTGGGCCATCAGGATCCGACCATGATCCGTATGCTGCAGGACTTAACCGGTCTGGACCCGGTAAAGGACATTCCGCTGGATTCCCCGGAGGTGATGTCTCTGTTCCAGAACACCTCAGCCCTGGGCATTACGCCGGATGACATCGGCGGATGCAGGCTCGGTGCCCTGGGTATCCCGGAGTTCGGTACGGACTTTGCGATGCAGATGTTAATTGATGCGCAGCCGAAGTACTTTTCCGACCTGGTCCGCATTGCCGGACTGGCCCATGGTACGGATGTATGGCTGGGCAACGCGAAGGACCTCATTTTAAGCGGACAGGCCACCATTCAGACCGCCATCTGCTGTCGAGACGATATCATGGTGTACCTGATCCAGATGGGACTGGAGGAAGGCCTTTCCTTCACCATCATGGAGAGTGTGCGAAAAGGTAAGGGATTAAAGCAGGAGTGGGTCGATGAGATGAAGAAGCACGATGTACCCCAGTGGTACATTGACTCCTGTCTGAAGATCAAGTACATGTTCCCGAAGGCCCATGCGGCGGCATATGTTATGATGGCATGGCGTGTGGCATACTGTAAGGTATTTTACCCTCTGGCCTACTATGCGGCCTTCTTCAGTATTCGTGCCAACGGCTTTTCCTATGAACTGATGTGCCAGGGCCGGGACAAGCTGGAGTATCATCTGGCAGACTTTAAGAAGCGGTCGGATTCTTTGTCTAAGGCAGAGCAGGATACCCTGCGCGATATGCGTATTGTGCAGGAAATGTACGCCCGGGGCTACGACTTCATGCCGATTGACATTTACCGGGCCCAGGCAGACCGTTTCCAGGTCATTGACGGCAAGCTGATGCCGTCCTTAAGCAGTATTGCCGGACTGGGACTGAATGCGGCAGAGGGCGTGGTGTACGCAGCCAAGGACGGCCCGTTCCTTTCAAGGGAAGATTTCCGCTCCCGCACCAAGGTCAGCAAGACCATCTGCGACCTGATGAGTGATCTGGGACTTTTGGGAGACCTGCCGGAGAGCAACCAGCTATCGCTGTTCGATTTTTAGGAAAAGGGATTTACAAGCAGCAGCTTCCCTGGTTATAATAAATCAATTAGAGCTTTATCAGTCAGAAAGAAGAACGAGACGGCTGCCGTCTCAGAATATGAATAAAGGGAAAGTGAGAAACAAAAGATGGGAATTGTAGTGATCGGTGCTGTATTTATGGATTTGAAGGGATATTCCACATCCCCGTACATTCCGTCCGGCCGCAATGCCGGAACCATCGTGCAGAACCATGGCGGTGTGGCGCGAAATGTGGCGGAGGATATCGCAAATGTAGAACTGAAGCCGACCTTTGTGAGTCTGGTGGACGATAACTCCATGGGAGAGGATATCATCCGCAAGCTGGAACGCCATAAAGTCAACACCAGTTATATCCGCAAACTGCCGGATGGCATGGGGACATGGCTGGCGGTCTTTGACCACGAGGGGGATGTGGTGGCTTCCGTGTCCAAGCGCCCGGATCTTGCTCCCATCGGAGATATTTTAGACCAGCAGGGCGATGAAATCTTCAAGGACGCAGACAGCATTGCGGTGGAGATCGACATCGAAAAGGAAATCATCAAAAAGATCTTTTATTACGCAGAGAAGTACCAGAAGGATGTATATGCCCTGGTATCCAATATGACCATTGCGGTAGAGCGCAGGGATTTCCTGAGAAAAACATCCTGCTTTGTCTGCAACCAGCAGGAGGCAGGCATCCTGTTTTCCGAGGATTATGATCATATGACTCCCCGGGAGATGGCGGAAACCCTGGCAGACCGCATCAAGTCCGCACGGATTTCCCGCATGGTGGTGACCATGGGCGAACACGGCGCCGTGTATGCGGACAGTGAGGGAAATCATGGCGCAGTTCCGGCCTTGAAGGTCGATGTGGTGGATACCACCGGAGCGGGAGATGCCTTCTTTGCTGGGGTCTGCATGGGTCTGACCTACGGAAAGACCATGGAGGAGGCCTGCAGGATCGGAACTCGCCTGTCCTCTACCGTCATCACCACGTCGGAGAATATCTGCCCGCGGTTCATGCCGGAGGAATTCGGCCTGAAGTCGCTGGATCATGATTAAGAATTGAGGTAACTGTTCAGCAGGTCTGCGCACTTGCTGCGCTGACCGTAAGACGAAATATACGGGAAGAACGAAGCATACGGGAAGAACGAAGTATACAGGAAGAACGAAGTATACAGGAAGAACGAAGCATACGGGAAGAATGAAGCACACGGGAAGAATGAAACATACGGAAGGGAAAAGAACATGGATAGCATCATAATCGGAATTGCCGGCGGCTCCGGCTCAGGAAAATCAACCTTTACAAACAGGATCAAAAGTTATTTTGGGGATGATGTGGCCGTGCTATATCACGACAACTATTACCGCTGTCAGGACGGTGTACCCTTCGAGACACGGGTGAAGGTAAACTACGATCATCCGGATTCTCTGGAGACCGATCTGTTAGTGGAGCACTTAAAAGAACTGAAGGCAGGAAAGTCCATCGCGTGTCCGGTCTATGATTACAGTCAGCACAACCGTTCCAGCGAAACGGTCCGGGTAGATCCGAAGCCGATCATCATCGTGGAGGGAATTCTGCTTCTGGCCGATGACCGCCTGCGTGATCTCTTAGATATCAAGGTATACGTGGAGGCCGACGCCGATGAGCGTATCCTGCGCCGTATATCCCGGGATGTATCCGAGCGAGGCCGTGACTTAAACGGTATCATTGAACAGTATCTCACCACGGTAAAACCGATGCATTACCTTTATGTAGAACCGACCCGTTCCAAGGCCGACGTGGTCATCAACAGCGGTAAGAACGATGTGGCCTTTGATCTGTTTGTATCCAAAATCAGCCAGCTTCTCGAAGAGCGGGAAGGGGAAGGACAGGAGGCATTATGATTAAGCTATTGAAAAACGCGAATGTTTATGCACCACAGAAACTGGGTAAGAAGGATATCCTCATTGAGGGGGAGAAGATTCTTCTGATGCAGGACTCCATCGAGGGCTACGAGGGCCTTCCTGGCGTGGAAACCTATGATCTGGAAGGAAAGCTTCTGGTTCCTGCCTACATTGACATGCATGTGCATATCACCGGAGGCGGCGGAGAGCAGGGACCGGCATCCCGTGTACCGGAGTCCCAGCTCAGCGAGTTCTTTCGGAATGGTATCACGACCGTAGTCGGCCTTCTGGGAACCGATGGCGTGACAAGAAGTGTGGAGAATCTGGTTGCAAAGGCCCGGGCTCTGACTGAGGAGGGTATGACGGTATATACCCTGACCAGCTCCTATGGTTACCCGCCGACCACCCTGACCGGAAGCGTAGAGCGGGATATCATCCTGGTTCCGCCGATGATTGGCGTGAAGGTAGCAGTATCTGACCACAGAAGCTCCAACCCGGGCGGAGAAGAGCTGATCGCACTGGCAACTGCAGCCCGCAGAGCAGGTCTCTTAAGCAACACACCCGGCCTGGTAACTATGCACATGGGTGATGGAGACGGAAGACTCGATCCGGTATTCTACGTTCTGGATCATTCGGATGTTCCGGCCAAGAACCTGCTGCCGACCCATATCCTGCGCAATCCCGGACTGATCGATGCCGGTGCGGATCTGGTACGCCGCGGCGGTTACATCGACTGCACCGCAGGCGCTGACGATGCAGAGGCAGAGGCAGATGCCTTAAAGCTGTACGAGCTTCTGCACCGTGAAGGCGTGAGCCTCGATCATGTCACCATGTCCAGTGACGCATTCGGCAGCCAGCCGCGTTTCAACGAGGAAGGCGAGTGCATCGGCCTGACCTATGCATCCCCGAAGTATCTGCACCGTACCATACAGATTCTGGTAAGAGAGGGCATGCCTCTGGAAGCTGCCTTACAGCTTCTGACCAGCACCCCGGCCGTGCTTCTCGGCAAGGAAGGGGTCAAGGGCTGCATAGCAGAAGGCGCAGACGCAGACCTTCTGGTACTGGATGAGGACCTGAACATCAACAGCCTGTTCGCCCGGGGCAAAGTAGCAGTGTGGGAACAGGAAGTGAAGATGAAGGGAAGATTTGAACAGTAACCAAAAGTTCGGGTGTTTTGACACCCGAACCATATTTTTGTGATATAAAAATGGCTATTGCGAAGAAAATCCATTTCGCAATGGCCATTTTTTATATGACAGGAAATTGCGTCCTGTCATACAAAAACGCTCCGCAGGTATGCGCACTCGGCGCAATGGTAGATGGTTGCCGAAGCAACCGCGCCTCGGCGCGA
>CAVIRL010000113.1:0-9079 GCA_963645005.1 Prevotella sp. P5-108 | reverse complement strand
GTGGAGATTGACGGAAAGCCGATTGATTTAAGCTACAAGGAGTTTGAGCTTCTGACCTATTTTGTAGAGAATCAGGGCATTGCCCTTTCCAGAGAGAAAATCCTCAACAATGTCTGGAACTATGATTACTTTGGCGATGCCCGTACCATTGATACCCATGTCAAAAAACTGCGGAGCAAGATGGGCGAAAAGGGCAACTACATCAAGACTATCTGGGGCATGGGCTATAAGTTCGAGGTAGACTGATGAAGCACAAAAAGACATTTCAATTTCATTCCATCCGCCATCGCATCATGCTGATCTTTATGGGACTTATGGTGGCCATGCTTCTGGCTATCTGGGGGGTCAACACCTGGTGGCTGGAGGGCTATTATGTAGACCAGAAGCTGAAGGTGATGGAGCAGGCCTATACAGATATCGACAGTGCCATCCAGGCAAAGGTCGGAGAAAATGAAGACATCGGAGATGTCCTGCGGGAGGAACTGGAGCAGGAGTGGGACATCTGGAAGCAGACGGCCAAGGGCGATCTGGACTCGGATGAGGTGCCGGATTCCGAAAATCAGGATGAGACGGAGGAGCCGGTCAAACAGGCAGACGAAGCTGTGCCGGAGGACCTTCCGGCTGATCTTCCGGAGGAGCAGGGGACCCTGCTGGGCACCATCCGCACCTACAGTGAGAAGAACAACATTGCCATTACCCTGATCGACAGTGATACGGGCAAGACTCTGGTAAGCTCCGGCCGTGACAGTGATTTCCTGGCCCAGAAGCTGCAGCGTTATGTGCTGGGCATGGGGCACAAGCATATGCAGGTATTAAAACAGCACGATAATTATGTGGTGGAGAAGAACCGGGATTTCCGTTCCAGCAGCACCTACATGGAGAGCTGGGGGTATTTTTCTGACAATCAGACCATGTTTATCATGTCCATGCCTCTTGCAAGCATCCGTGAAAGCGTGGCTCTTTCTAACCGGTTCACGACCTGGGTCGGGCTTATTGTTCTGGTGTTCGGAAGCATCATGATGTGCTTTGTTACGAACCGTATCACCAAGCCGATCATGAAGCTGTCGGCTCTTTCCGAGGAAATGTCCAGATTGAATTTTGATGTGGGATACGAGGATGATGCGGAGGACGAGGTGGGCGTGCTGGGACGCAGCATGAACTCTCTTTCCCACAGCCTAAAGGATGCCATCGGCGCTCTGCAGGATGCCAACAAACAGCTGCAGCACGATATTGACGAAAAAATCCAGATCGATGAAATGCGTAAGGAGTTCATTGCCAATGTCTCTCATGAGTTAAAGACTCCGATCGCCCTGATCCAGGGCTATGCGGAAGGTCTGTGCGATGGCATGTGCGAGGATCCGGAGAGCCGCAGCTATTACAGCGAGGTCATTATGGATGAGGCCAACAAGATGAATAAGATGGTACGCCAGCTCCTGACCCTGACGGCTCTGGAATTTGGCAATGACACGCCGAGCATCGAGGCCTTTGACGCATCGGAACTGGTTCATGATCTCATCAATTCCTCCGGCATCCTTATTCAGCAGAATGAGGCCAGGGTAACGGTGGACATGCCGGAGACCCTGATGGTCATGGGCGATGAGTTCAAGATCGAGGAGGTTGTTACCAACTATCTGACCAACGCCATGAACCACCTCGGCGGGGATCACAACATCCGCATCTGGAGCGAGACGCTGGATGGCGTGGCAAAAATCCATGTATACAACAATGGAACCCCGATCCCGGAGGAAGACCTGCCGAACCTGTGGACCAAGTTTTACAAGGTAGATAAGGCTCGCACCCGCGCCTACGGCGGCAGCGGCATCGGGCTTTCCATTGTCAAGGCCATCATGGAAGCTCATCACCAGCAGTACGGTGTGGCCAATCATGAGGATGGCGTAGAGTTCTGGTTCACCCTGGATCTGGCACCGGAAGAACCCGAGGAAAATACAAAAGAAAATTAAGTCAAAAACTGATTGACAATGTGCCGTCATAGAAGTAAAATAAAGAAAATTTCAATTAAACATTGCTTTAAACCGTTGAAGCGGAGATAAAAACAAATCGTGCACTTACAGAGAGACGGGTGGCTGAGAACCGTCAGAACGCAGCTTGTTAAATGGACCGCGGAGGGCGCAGTCAAAAGCCGGAAGGCCGAGTATTCTGCGACGTGTGGGCATACGTCAGTTGTCGGGAATATGCTGGTATTCCGGAAAGAGCGCGAGGCATCCGCAAAGGCGGAGGGTTTCGTGAAGCAAGGTGGCACCGCGGGTGACAAGGTAAATCAAATTTCCTATCCCGTCCTTGACAGATTTCAAATCATAAGAAGTCTGTCCTGGGCGGGATTTTTGTTTTCTAAAATCTCTTTTCCGGGCAGACAGACAAAGAAGGAGGAGCATACGATGATGACGCTGGAAGAAGTAAAAAAACTGGCAGAAGACAAAACCTACGGACGCATTCCGCTAACCCGGGAGATCTACTCTGATATCCGCACCCCCATGGAAGTGCTGCGGGTGTTAAAACAGGTGAGCACCCATTGCTACATGCTGGAGAGCGTGGAGGAGTCCAAGCGCTGGGGCCGCTACACCTTCCTCGGCTTTGATCCGGTACTGGAACTGACATGCCGGGACGGCCTGCTCCGCATCAAGGGAGCCACCACGGTGGAGCAGCAGGTGGAGCATCCGGGAGCTGCCATCCGCAGGATCCTGGCAGAGAACAGAAGCCCGAAGCTTCCGGGCCTGCCAACCTTCACCGGCGGCCTGGTTGGATATTTCGCCTACGATTACATCAAGTACGCGGAGCCGACCCTGAAACTGGAAAAGGGCGATGAAGATTCCTTCCAGGATGTAGACCTGATGCTGTTTGATAAGGTCATCGCCTTTGATAACTTCCGTCAGAAAATTATCCTTATCGTCAACATGAAGACCGATGCACCGGAGCAGGAATATTACAAAGCCCAGATGGAACTGGATAAGCTGGTAAACCTGATCCGCAACGGCAAACCGGCGCCGGAGCAGCCGCTGAAGCTGAAAGGCGACTTCAAACCGGTCTTTTCTGAGGAAGCCTACTGTGAGATGGTGGAAAAAGGAAAAAGCTACATCCGGGAGGGTGACATCTTCCAGGTGGTGCTTTCCAACCAGCTGGAGGCAGAGATGGAGGGCAGCCTCTTAGATGCCTACCGGGTGCTCAGAACCAGCAATCCATCCCCCTACATGTTCTATTTTTCCAGCGATGACATCGAGATCGCCGGAGCATCTCCGGAGACCCTGGTAAAGCTGGACGACGGAAAACTCTTTACCTACCCGTTAGCCGGAACCAGACCGAGAGGCGCGACCCCGGAGGAAGATGAGCGGCTGGAGAAGGAACTCCTCTCCGATGAAAAAGAGCGGGCTGAGCACAACATGCTGGTAGACCTGGGAAGAAACGATGTCGGAAAGATCAGCCAGATCGGTACAGTAAAAGTGGAAAAATACATGGCAGTAGAGCGTTACTCCCATGTAATGCATATCGGTTCCACCATTGGCGGACAGATCCGGCCGGAGTACGATGCGGTGGATGCGGTGGACGCAATCCTCCCGGCAGGAACTCTCTCCGGAGCACCGAAATACCGGGCCTGCGAGATCATTCAGGAGCTGGAGGGCGGACGGCGCGGCATCTATGGCGGTGCCATCGGGTATCTGGATTTCTCCGGAAACCTGGATGCCTGCATTGCCATCCGCATTGCCTATGCGAAGAAGGGCAAGGTTTACGCCCGTTCCGGTGCCGGCATCGTAGCCGACAGCGTACCGGAAAACGAGTACCAGGAGTGCTTAAATAAAGCAAGGGCCGTGGTTCTTGCAGTGAAGAAAGCAGAGGAGGGAATGGAATCATGATTGTGCTGATTGATAACTACGACAGTTTTTCTTATAACTTATACCAGCTCATCGGAAGCATTCGCCCGGACATCCGGGTCATCCGGAATGACCGGATCACCGTGGAAGAGCTGGAAGCCATGAAGCCGGAGGCCATCATTCTTTCACCGGGCCCCGGAAGACCAGAGGACGCAGGCATCTGCATCGACGTGGTGAAAAAGCTCGGAAAGAAAATCCCGGTATTCGGTGTATGCCTGGGCCATCAGGCCATCTGCAAGGCCTATGGGGCAGAGGTATCCTACGCGAAGCATCTGATGCACGGCAAGGTGTCCCAGGCCACCTGCAGCAAAGACAGCGTTCTGTTTGCCGGACTTCCGGAACAGATCCAGGTAGGACGGTATCATTCTCTGGCAGCAGTGAAGGAGAGCATGCCGGAGGCGCTGAAGGTAACGGCAGTGACCGATGACGGTGAGATCATGGCAGTGGAACATGCGGCTGATCCGGTGATGGCGGTGCAGTTCCACCCGGAATCCATTCTGACACCGGACGGAAAAGCCATCGTGGAAAACTTCCTGAAAATGGCAGAGGCATTTCATAAATAAATAGAAGAAACAGCATTGATTGAACCAGAAAAAAGAAAGGCGAGGCGACAGATATGATCAAAGAAGCAATCCATAAAGTATTTAAGAAAGAGAATCTGACATATGAAGAGGCAGAGGCTGTTATGAATGAGATTATGGAGGGAGAGGCCAGCGCGGTTCAGATGAGTTCCTACCTGACAGCCCTCAGCATGAAGGGGGAGACCGTGGAGGAGATCACAGCTTCCGCAGCAGGCATGCGCGCTCACTGTGTCCGTCTTCTGCATGATATGGATGTTCTGGAAATTGTGGGAACTGGCGGAGATGGAGCAAACTCTTTCAACATTTCCACCACATCTTCTCTGGTCATTTCCGCAGCCGGTATTCCGGTGGCAAAGCATGGCAACCGTGCAGCTTCCAGCAAATGCGGTGCCGCGGATGTTCTGGAGGCTCTTGGCGTTAACATTACCATTGCGCCGGAAAAGAGCCGCGAACTGCTGGAGAAGATCGGTATCTGTTTTCTGTTTGCACAGAATTATCATTTCGCCATGAAATATGTGGCTCCGGTACGAAAAGAACTGGGCATCCGCACCATCTTCAATATTCTGGGGCCTCTGGCAAACCCGGCAGGCGCCAACATGGAGCTGATGGGCGTGTACGATGAGAGCCTGGTAGAGCCGTTGGCTCATGTGCTGGCAAATCTTGGCGTAAGGCGTGCCCTGGTGGTATATGGAACGGATGGTCTGGATGAGATCTCCTTAAGCGCGCCGACCAAGGTCTGCGAGGTAAAAGACGGAACCTTTACATCCTATGAGATCACACCGGAGCAGTTCGGACTTACCCGCTGCAGCAAAGATGACCTGGTAGGCGGAACCCCGGCTGAGAACGCCCAGATCACCCGTGATATTCTGGCAGGAAAGCCGGGCCCGAAGCGAGAAGCTGTGCTGATGAATGCAGGCGCAGCCATCTATATGGCAGGCAAGGCAGATACCATCCAGGCCGGCATTGACATGGCGAAAGAGATGATCGACAGCGGAAAGGCCGCAGCACAGCTGGCGAAATTTGTGGAGCTTTCCAATCAGGAATAGGAGCAGCATATGATATTAGAAGAGCTGGCGGCACTGACAAGGGAACGTGTCGCGGAAGAAAAAAAGAAGATTCCGGCGGAGGAGATGCGTCGTATGGCGGAAACGATGCCGGTAACGGGGGCGTTTTCCTTTGAGACAGCGCTCCGGACATCGGGCCTGTCCTTTATCTGTGAGGTGAAGAAAGCATCCCCTTCCAAAGGACTGATCGCGCCGGATTTTCCTTATCTGCAGATCGCACGGGAATACGAGCAGGCAGGGGCCAGCGCCATCTCGGTGCTGACGGAGCCGTATCGGTTTCTGGGAAGCAACCAGTATCTGCAGGAGATCGCGCAGCGGGCGAACATTCCGGTATTGCGGAAAGATTTTACGGTAGATTCCTATATGATTGACCAGGCAAAAGTCCTGGGGGCATCCGCCGTGCTCCTGATCTGCGCAATCCTGGATGACAGGGCTATCCGCGAATACATGGCTCAGGCCCGGGAGCTTGGCCTTTCTGCCCTGGTGGAGGCCCACGATGCGGAGGAGGTGGAGCGTGCCCTGGCAGCAGGTGCCTCTATCATCGGTGTAAACAACCGCGACCTGCGGACCTTCCAGGTGGATGTGAACAATTCTGTCCGACTTCGGGCTATGGTGCCACCGGAGATTGTGTTTGTCTCAGAGAGCGGCATTCGCGGGCCGGAAGATACGAAGATTTTATATGAAAATGGAACCGACGCGGTGCTGATCGGAGAAACCCTGATGCGCAGCGCAGATAAAAAGGCGGCGCTGGATCAGCTCCGCCAGGGAAAATGATGCATTGTGCGGCGGAAGCAGGCATGGAGTATCATGTGCGGCAGCAAAGTGTGGCTAAAATGATTGCATTTTGGTGCAGGAAAGAGGAAGAAATCCATGACGAAAATTAAGATATGCGGTTTAAAACGGCCGGAGGATATTGCGGCAGTAAATCTTTACCGGCCGGATTACGCCGGATTTGTGTTTGCTCCGGGAAGACGCCAGGTGACTCCGGCTCAGGCGGCAGCGCTGGTACGGGAGCTGTCACCGGAAATCTGCCCGGCAGGTGTTTTCGTCAACGCACCGGAGGAGATGCTCTGCGGCCTGGTGGAGACGGGAACCATCCGTATGATCCAGTTCCACGGACAGGAAACAGAAGAAGAGATCACTCGCATGAAGCGCCGGTTCCCGGATATTCCGGTGATCCGCGCTGTATCCATGAAGCAGGGACATGAACTGAGCCGCTGGGATGCAAGCGATGCAGATTACCTTCTTCTGGATGCCGGAAGCGGAGGAACCGGCCATACCTTCGATCACAGTCTGATCACCCAGGCGGGAGCCATTCAGAAGCCCTGGTTTCTGGCAGGCGGAATGCAGGCGGATAACGTGCAGGAGGCCATCGCTTCCTTTGCGCCCTTCGGCATCGACTGCAGCAGCGGCGTAGAAACCGATGGTTTTAAAGACCCGGTGAAGATACGGCAAATCATAGAAAATGTACGGAAATTTGTTCCATTGAAAAAAGAAGTGTGATAGAATGTAACGAGTGCAAGAGAGCCAGAAGCGTGCTTGCACGGTTATGGCGAACGACGAGGCAATCGAGTGACCATGTTACGAGAGACATCCGGCGCGACTGGATGTCTTTCTTTTTTACTCTGAAAGTGTTGTCAGGCGGCTATGCGGACTGCGTGCTTGCACGCGAGGACGTATGGGCATCTGACTTTCATTCATTGTAGTGCCGCCGTCAGGCGGCATGGAAGTTTTATAGAAAATATATGGCTGCGTGCTGTTTACATCAGGAGGAAAAATATATGGAAATCAGAAATGACCAGGACTGGAAGCGGGATCTCCCGACTTTCCGGGAAAAGACTGCGGCATTTTATGCGGGAGAACTCAGCAAGGATGCCTACAAAGGCTTTTCCGGACTGTACGGAAGCTACGCCCAGAAGGGCGGAAAGGCCAGCATGCTGCGCCTGCGCATGACGGGCGGCTGCGTGACAAGAGAAAAACTGAAATTTGTTGCAGATACAATCCGGAACTATGATCTGAAAAAGGCCCATTTTACCACCTGCCAGACTATCCAGCTTCATGATTTGGACGGCAGCATCGTTGCAGATATCATGGAGCAGGCCATCGATGCAGGAATCATCACCATGGGCGGCGGCGGAGATTTTCCACGCAATGTCACCTGCAGTCCGCTTTCTGGTGTGGAAAGGGAGGAATATTTTGATGTGCTTCCCTGGGCGAAGGCAGCAGGAGCATATTTGATGGGATTTATCCGTGCAGAGAAGATGCCCCGCAAGCTGAAGGTGGCGTTTTCCAGCTCTCCAAGCAACCTGTCCCACGCAACTTACCGGGATCTTGGCTTTGTCGCCCGCCCGGATGGCTGCTTTGATGTATATAGTGCCGGTGGCCTGGGCAATAATCCGCGTTTTGGTGTTCTGGTTGCAGAAGCAGTGAAGCCGGAGGATATCTGCTATTACATCAAGGCCATGTGGCTGAACTTCCGTGCCCATGGAAATTATGAAAACCGCGGCAAGGCCCGCAGCCGCTACATACAGGAAAGCCTTGGCGGTGCGGAAAATTATAAGAAGGCATTTCTGGAGAAGCTGGAAGAGGTGTACGCTTCCGGGGAAGATTTAACGATCCATCCGGTATCCCGGCCGATCACGAAAACAGGAGATGGCACCACTACATCCGGAGAACGTGTGATGGAGCAGAAACAGCCTGGACTTTATGCTGTTTCCTGGCATCCGGTGGGAGGACAGCCGGACCTTTCCGTTCTGTGTGCTTTAAGTGATGCGATTCAGAACATGGAAGGCGTGGAAATGCGTCTGGCGCCGGATGAAACTGCGTATGTGATCAACCTGACCGGAAAAGAGGCGGAGAAGGTTCTGGCTATTACAGAGAAGAATACGGCAAAAACGGAATTTGAGGCATCCGTAAGCTGCATCGGCGCAGCAGTATGCCAGGTTGGCGTGCGGGACTCCCAGTCTCTTCTCAGAGCCTGCGTAAAAGCCGTACAGGAGGCAGACCTTCCGAAAGACGCGCTGCCGAAGATCCACATCTCCGGATGCCCGTCTTCCTGCGGCACCCACCAGACCGGCGTCATGGGCTTCCGCGGAGCTGCAAAGAAAGTAGACGGAAAGCCGGAGTCCGCCTTCCTTCTGTTCTTAAATGGATGTAATGTACAGGGCAAAGAGAAGATGGGAGAAGAACTGGGCACCATCCTGGAAAGCCAGATCCCAGACTTTCTGGTAACTCTTGGGAAAAAAGTGGCGGCAGCAGGAGAAAGCTTTACAGAGTGGAACGATAAAAACCCCCGGGGTGTAAAAGAAATCGCGGCTCCGTTTATCGCGGTGGAGTAGGCATGATCGCTCTGTACTTCATGACTGATCACATGCGATGCAAACAGCAATGTCACATGCAATGCAAACGGCAATAGGATTTTGCCGATGCTTCCTATCCGGAAATTGCAACTGTTTTCTGTAAAAAATAAAAAATTTAAAAAAGTTGGAAAATACAGTTGACTTTTGCTGAGACATTTGATATTATAATCCTCGCCCCGTGAGAACGGGGC
>CAVIRL010000112.1:2485-9087 GCA_963645005.1 Prevotella sp. P5-108 | reverse complement strand
AAAAAGAGTGCCGGAGGGAGAAAAATGCGGGTGCGGATATAAACGGGAGTATGTGCCGCCGGATAAAACGAGGCGGCTGTATCACTCTGCCAGGTGGCAGAAAACTAGGGCAACAGTCATTAGCTTTTATGCTGGCCTTGATCCATATGCACAGAAGCATGGCAGACTTGAATATGCTTTTACAGTTCATCATATAGTGCCGGCAGAGGAAGAACCGGAGCGCTTCTGGCATTTGGATAACCTGATACCGTTGTCAAGATCATCGCATGACGAGGTGCACGCACGGTACCGGGCATCCGATGAGGAGAAGAGGAAGGCACAAGGTGAGTTGAGGTCTCTCTTGAGGCTGCCTGAGTGGGCGACCCAGGGGGCTCAAAAAAAGTAATTGCGCTCGGCGGCTAGACCGCAGCCCTCCTCATCCTTTCGCAAATTTCCCTTTTGGGGGTCAAAAAAGGTGGTGATTAGCATGGCGAATAATAGAAAAGTGCTTCATCTCAGTTCAAAGCATAGGACAAAAGCAGAGCGGGCACGCAGGGAATACGAAGAAACGCTGCTCCAGTCTGACGGAGCTGATCTGGATGATGTGAAGGCAACACAGTTTGTGAATACGACCGCACGCCGTGAGTATGACAGGGCATTGAAGCGCCTGCGCGAAGAGGTGAGCGTGGTCGGAAACCTGAGCAAGTCAGACCTGCTCAACTACGCCAACAGCTATGGCCGGTATATGGACCTTGTGAAGGAAGTAAGAAAGAAGGACTTCACTTACATCATTCAGACAAGAGGCGGCCCGAAACCAAATCCGCTTGTTAAAATGATGGATGAAGCAAGGCGCGATATGGCGGAATCCTCCAGGCGTTTGGGAATGACCATGGACGGCCAGCTGAAAGCTGCACATGCAAAAGCAAATCAGGAGGAAGAGGACTTGCGGAAAGTCTTCGGTGAATTCTGATGACCAATAAAGAGGAGATCATCCAGTATTGCCAGGACTGCATTTCAGGAGCGATTCCTTCCGGAAAGAAACATATATGGGCATGCGAGCGATTCCTTAGAGACCTTGAACGCATTGGAACAGCAGACTTCCCGTATATCTGGGACGAACAGAAGGCGGAGAAGATCGTGAAGTGGTTTTCTCTTTTAAAGCATTCAAAGGGCACATTGGCCGGACAGCCGATAATGCTCACATCGTGGCAGAAGTTCCGCGAGTGCCAGATATATGGCTGGATACATCGCGAGACAGGCCGAAGACGATTCCGGAAGGCCTTTACAGAGGTTGGCCGTAAGAATGCAAAGTCTCAGATTGAAGCTGGAGAGGCACTGTATGAGCTGGCAATCACATCGACTCAGAATAATGAGGTAAATGAGATTTACACGGCAGGTGTCAAACGCGAACAGTCCAAAATTGTGTTCAACGAGTGCGATCTGATGACACGAGGTTCTTTAATCCGGTCAAAATTCAGCTTCAAACGCGATTGTATAGAACACATTAAGACAGGATCTTTCATCAAAGCGCTGTCAAAAGAAGACGGAAGGTCAGGCGACGGAACGAACCCGGCATTTCTGATCATTGATGAGTATCATCAGCATCCGACGACAGATTTTTATGATTTAGCACTGGGCTCCAATACGAAGGAGCCGCTTACCTCTATCATTACAACGGCTGGCAAGGATCTGACCTATCCGTGCTTTACGCAGGAGTATGATTACTGCGCGAAACTGTTGGATCCAGATGTCGATGTGTTAAACGATGAGTATTTTGTGGATATCTGCGAAGCGGACCCAGGGGATGACGTCGGATCTGAAGATACCTGGAAAAAGGCAAATCCGATCAGAGCATTTTTCCCGGAAGGCTTGCAGAAAATCCGCGAAGATTATGAGCTTGCCAGACAGATCCCGGAAAAGATGATTGCGTTCATGACAAAAATGCTGGATATGTGGGTACAGGCAAAGAACAACGGCTATATGGACATGGCGAAATGGAAAGCTTGCGAGGTTGAGGAACTCCCCATCGACATCACAGGCAGGCCGGTTTATGTTGGCTTTGATATGTCTGCTAAGATTGACCTTACTTCAGTCGCCTTTATCGTTCCGTATCAGTCTGATGCGTACGATGCACAGGGGCATCGTATCACGAAATATGTGATATGGACACATTCGTTCATACCGACCGCCGACAAGCTGCGCGAGCATATCATAAAAGACAAGATGCCGTATGATGCCTGGGAGCGTCTTGGTTATCTGACATTAACGAATACGCCGATTGTCGATCAGAACTTTGTAATGAGCTATGTTCTGGATGAATGTGAAAAATATAATCTTGATATTCAGTGCCTGTGCTTCGACCCCGCGAATGCTTCAAAGATTATGATGGATCTTTCTAATGAGGGATACACAGTTGAAGAAGTGTACCAGAGCCATAAGTCGCTGAACGAAGCAACACAGGGCTTCCGGGAACAGGTTTATTCTGGAAACATTGCATACACACATAATCCGCTTTTGAACTATGCGATGTCAAACGCAGTGATCAGAGTAAATTATGGCCTGATTAAGATTGATAAGGACGCAAACACAAAACGTATCGACCCGGTCGATGCAACGCTGGCAGCTTATAAACTGGCACTTTACCATGATTTTGAAACAACTGACATTAACGACTATATAGAAAGATTTTTGGAGGAAATTGGATAATGGGATTTCTGGGCGCAATGAAAAAAATCTTCCGGAATGATATTGCTGCGGGTGTTTCAGCGGACAATGAACTGGACAGGCTGCTGGAATGGTGGGGAATTGACCCAGGCAGACCAAAAGCAATCGCAGAAACCACATACTTTACCTGCCTGAAGGTTCTTTCTGAGACCATGGGAAAGATGCCACTCAAATTCTACCAGGAAGATGAGAGCGGCGGACGGGTGAGAGCACCGACTGACAAAACGGCAGATTTATTGATGTACAGGCCGAATCCGATCATGACACCATCCACCTTCTGGTCTACGATTGAAGCGAACTGCGAGCATTACGGGAATGCTTACGTGTGGATCCAGACGGAGTATGTAAAAAAAGGCCGCTTTGGAGGCGAGATCGTAACCAGAGGCTTTTGGCCGATGCAGTCTGAGTGCGTGGACGTGCTGATGGATGATGCCGGTATATTCGGAAACAAAGGCCAGCTCTACTATAGGTATTCGGATCCGAAAACCGGAAAAACCTATGTATTCCGTCAGGACAGTGTGCTGCACTTCAAAACCTGGCTGACCTGGGATGGCATCATGGGAAAATCCGTGCAGGATATATTGAAAGATACGGTCGGAGGAGCTGGATACTCACAGACTTACTTGAATGAACTGTATAAAAATGGTCTGACAGCATCAAGCACGCTGCAGTATACCGGCGACCTGAATGATAAGCTTCGGGGCGAACTCCAGAAAAAGTACAATGAGCTGCTGACTGGTGCGAAAAATGCCGGAAAGGTTGTGGCACTTCCTCTTGGATTTTCGTTGCAGCCGTTGTCATATAAGCTGACTGATGCGCAATATTACGAACTCAGAAAATATACAGCGCTCCAGATTGCAGCCGCATTCGGAGTAAAGCCGAATCAGATCAACAACTACGAAAAATCCAGCTATGCAAATTCTGAGATGCAGCAGTTAGCCTTTCTGGTGGATACGATGCTGTACAGGCTGACCATGTACGAGCAGGAGATCAATTACAAATGCTTGACGGATGATCAGAGAGCAGCAGGATTCCTATATAAGTTCAACGAACGCGTTCTGCTTCGGGCGAATGCGGAAACACAGATGAAGACGATCACATCAGCCGTCCAGAATGGCATTTACACACCGAATGAAGGGCGGCATTATCTGGACCTTCCGTCACAGGACGGCGGCGATGTGCTGATCGTCAATGGAAACTATGTTCCGCTGACTTCTGTCGGCGCTGCATATGGATTAAACAGGGAAGGAGGTGCGGAATAATGGTTTTGAAGATCAATGGAGACATTGTCGGAAATGAATGGAAGGAAGTCTATGAATGGTTTGGATTCGAGTGCTCCACACCGGGAGACGTCCAGAGAGCCCTTGCAGAGCTGCCGAAGGGTGACCGCCTTCAGGTAAAGATTAACTCTGGCGGTGGAGAGGTTCTGGCCGGGCAGGAGATGTATACGATGCTTTACAATCGTTCTGATGTGGACATTGAAGTGGAGTCCTTTGCGGGCTCAGCGGCTTCCATAATCGCAATGGCAGGGCATTGCACGATATCACCGGTCGGCATGCTAATGATACACTGCGTTTCTGTGGGAGGAGCTGCCGGAAACCATAAGGACATTGGAGCGATGTGCAGAAAATCGTCCGCGGTGGGTATGCAGCCGATATCTTTGATATCGGCGATCAGTTCGTGGAGGACTGGACTGATAAAACGACCGGATCAGAAAAAACATACGAGTATCCGTGGCAGGTGAATCACTTCGGAGAGATCGAACTGGAAGACGGGGAAACCATCAACGGAATGTATATCCAGGCCCACTATGCACATCCGTTCGGCATACAGTTTTCGCAGCGAGCTTTCTTGAAGTGTCCGGACGGACTAGAAGCGGGGACCTATTATTTTACGATTAGCGGAAAATGGGGAGAAAATATTCTTGACGGGGATATTGTAAGCTTTACACTGACGCAGGATGTACCTGCAGGAGGACGCGTGGCAGGCTGTTTCCGCGCTCCAGACGCTGCAAAATCGACCTGGAAGGTTTACAGCTATTCCGCGGACGGAAAGAGCGTGCTGGAGACTGTAACACCTGTTTTTGAGGCAGCAGGTACCGATCTGGGAACCATGAAGCATAATACCCGGAACGGAAATCTTAATTCAGTCCAGGAAATGGCGTACGGTTGGAACCGCTGGAAGACTTCAGCGCTCCGCCAGTATCTTAACAGCGATGCAGCTGCAGGAGAATGGTGGACCGCACAGGACGAGTGGGACATTGCACCGGATCAGCTCAAAACAAAACCGGGATTTCTGACAGGCGTTCCGGCGGACATGCTGGCCGTTGTCAAAAAATCAAAGATTATTACTTACACAAATACGGTCCAGGACGGCGGAGAGGCTGATATTACATATGATCTGTTCTTTATCCCGTCCCTGGAAGAAATTCACGCACAGCCGCAGATCAAGGGAGAGGGAGACGTGCATGAATACTGGAAACGTGCGTCTCAGTCGTCAGAGCCGTTAAAACAGTATGGAACCTATCCGCAGATGAGGACCTTTGCGGTTGAGAATCGCACATCACCGCAGAACGTTCGCCTGCGTTCAGCTAATCGCGGCACCGCGTGCTTCACGTGGAGCGTCTATTCGAGTGGCTGCGTCTACAGCCACCACGCGTCCTGGGCGCATCGCTGCAGCCCTGCTTGCAGGATCGGATAATCAGGCAATCCCGGGTGAACACCTTCACCCGGGAAGGAGAGAAAAATGGTAAGAGCAGAGGATAGAGGGGAAGGAAAGTTCGATACACTTACAAAAGCGTTGCGACTTGCTTCCTATACTACGGATATTACCGATAATAAGAAGGTTTTCGCGCCAGATCATGAGAAAACAACGGAGAAAATCGTAGATCTGGCATGGAATATATATCATAGAGCACGAATAGCAAATGATATCCGCGTAGAAACTGCGGATGATCTCATGGAGCGGCGAAAGCTTCAGAATCAGGCGATATCAGAATGTGATCAGCTGCTCACAGCTATTCAGATAGCCAAAAGAGTCTTTCACCTGCGTCTCAATAGAGTGATATTTTGGGGAGAAATGGTGGAAGAGGTAAAGAACCATTTGAGAAAATGGCGGGAGTCAGATGCAGACCGTTTCCGAAAGAAACGTTAAGCATAAGGATGTAGGCTGTTAAACCGCAGAACATTCGCCTGCGTTCAGCTAATCGCGGCAACGCGTGCAACACGTGGAACGTCAATTCGAGTGGCTACGTCAACAACAACAACGCGTACTGGGCGAATCGCTGCAGCCCTGATTGGACACTTTAGACGATCGAAAACCTTAGCATAGCGAGGATGATTGGAAATGGAGTGTGCAAGGAGCCGAAATCCTGGCCACAAGGCCGAACAATACTGTGGTGATGCGGTCATCCTGCGGGATGGTACCGCTATCCACACCACGGAGCGTTGGGGAGAAAAATGAATACAGAAGATATAATAGGCTTTGACGCCCTATATGAGTCTATGAATAAGTGCATTAAGGGCGTCCTGTGGAAGGATAGTGTTGCTTTCTTCTATCATAACTGGATCAGGGAAACGATGAAGCTGGAAAAGGAACTCAAAACCGGCACTTATAAAGAACGGAAACCAAGGTTTTTCACGGTGACGGAACCTAAAACCAGAGAAATCATGAGCATTGCATTTCGTGATCGAGTTTATCAAAGAAGCTTGAATGATGTGGCACTATACCCAACTCTGACTAAAGGATGTATTTATGATAACCATGCCTGCCAGAAGGGAAAAGGAACTGATAAGGCAAGAGAGCGCTTCCGGTGTTTCTTGCAGCGACATTACAGAAAACACGGAACAAAAGGAGCAGTCTTGAAATGTGATATCAAGGGATATTATCCGAACATGCGT
>CAVIRL010000112.1:0-2475 GCA_963645005.1 Prevotella sp. P5-108 | reverse complement strand
ATGATGTCGTAAAAGAGAAATTAAGAAAGCTACTGGATCCGGAGGTCTATAAGATGACAGCGGATATATTGGAAACTTTTCCGGGAAATGTAGGCTTTAATCCGGGCAGTCAGATTATCCAGATAATAGGAATTTCTATATTGAATCATCCGGACCATTATATCAAAGAAGAAATGCGCATAAAAGGCTACGAGAGATACATGGATGATTTTCTACTGATCCATGAAGACCCTGCGTATCTGGAAGAATGCCTTGATAAAATCAAAGCCTTGCTTAAAGAGTACCATATGGAGCTGAATATGGGAAAAACAGGGATGTTTTCATTGACAGAGGGCGTGAAATTTCTGGGCTTTTATTATAGGTTGACTGAAACAGGAAAAGTGATCATCACGATGGATCCGAAGAGGGTCAAGCATGAGAGAAGAAAACTGCGAAGAATGGCAGGGCTGGTAAAGAAGGGCCTGAAAACGCGTGAAAAGGTAGATGAACATTATGAATCCTGGAAAGTATACGCAAGTTTTGGAAATTCTTTTAACATGTTGAAAAATATGGATAAGTTTTACGAAAGTTTATGGAGGGATGAAAATGAAGTACAAGAAAATGAGAACATCAATTCCGGAGGAACGTCAGCAGGAGAATCTTGCTGCTGATTTAGCGGAACAGAAGGCACTAACGGCATATGTAGCCATGATGGCGGACGTAGATCTGCCGGAGGATGACCAGGAAGGAGTAGAAGGGTATGAAGCATAGTGATAAGTTTGAAGAAATTAAAAACTGGTATGAAGCAGGATTTTGGACTAAAAAAATGGTGGCTAATGCCGTAAAGAAGAAAAAAATTAACGCAGCAGAGTATGAAGAGATTACCGGTGAGGCGTATAAATGATTGCAGACATTATAGCAGCACAGTCCGATGTGATTCGGAAACAGCAGAAAATCATTGATCAGCTTTTTAATGAGCTTCTGCAGTACAAAGGAGCCGATGATTATGAGGATGATGCGCTTGTATTCCTATATTCAACCTCAAGGGAAGCAGGAGATATCATGTCTTCAACTTGAGCTAAACTCTTTTTAAAAAACTGTAAGGAGAAACCAGCTTATGAAACTGTGGAAATGGTTGATGGGGGATACCCTGGAAAGGATCATAAGGGTACTGACAAATGACAACTGAGGAGCTTTTAGAAACGCTTCTTGTGGCCGTGCTCGGCTCCGGCGGTGTAGTGGGGATCATGTTCAAGGTTGCATACCGTTACCTGGATAAGCGGCTGACGCAAAAGGAGCTGGAAGACCGGGAACGGCAGAAAGAAAAGGAAGAACGCCTGAGGATCAATGATAAGATCCAGCACAAGCAGGGGCGCTGCTTTTTCTGGATCTACAAAGCAATCGTGGATGGGCACCATAATGGCGATCTGGAAAGCGCCTTTAAAGATCTGCAGGAGGCGGAAGACGAAAAAAAGGAGCTTGACCAGAGAATATTGGCCAAGCACGACACAACAGACTTTTAGGAGGGATTTTTATGGGAAAAATCGACTGGGTAAGAAAACTGACGAGTAGAAAGCTCTGGGCAGCTGTGGCCTCCTTCGTGAGCATGATGATCGTTGCCACGGGCGGGACAGAAAACACGGCAACGCAGGTTACCGCACTGATCATGGCAGGCGCTTCCGTGGTAGCTTACATCATCGGAGAGGGACTGACGGACGCTTCTACCATGTATATTGAGGATGGCCGACTGCTGGAAGGAACTGCAAAAACGGAAGACTAAAGTTGCACCGGTGCAACGGGGCGGTATCGTACCGCCCTGTATGTTAAAAGAAAAGAGGACAAATCTATGAGAGATATTACACTTTGCCATCCGCGCCTCCAACGCATCGCGTCAGCCTGGGTCAAAGCCTGCGCCGATGAAGGCATTACTGTAGCCATCAGCGAAACTCTGCGCACCGCCGCGGAGCAGGATGCTCTTTACGCCCAGGGGCGCACCAAACCGGGCAGCATCGTAACCAACGCAAAAGGAAGCTCCTACCGCTCACAGCACCAGTGGGGCATTGCCTTTGATTTCTACCTCAAGATGGACATCGATGGAGACGGCAAGATATCCGATGATGCCTACAACGACAGTCAGGGACACTTTAAGCGTGCTGCTGAGATCGGTAAGAAGCTGGGGCTTGCCTGGGGCGGTGACTGGTCCAGCATCGTAGACAAACCGCACATGTATCTACCGGACTGGGGCAGTACGCCGACAACGCTGATCCAGCAGTACGGCACACCGGAAAAGTTTATGACTACCTGGGTGCCGGAGCAGGTCAAGACTGGCTGGCAACAGGAGGACAATGGCTGGAGATTTTACTATCGGGACGGCTCCGGCAAGTACGTGAACGATGCCTGGTATCAGGACGGAGATAAGTGGTACTGGTTTGACGGGGCAGGCATGATGGTTCATGATGTCTGGTACCGCTACAATGATGCCTGGTATTACCTGGG